>JAGATU010000013.1 GCA_017621115.1 Lachnospiraceae bacterium | reverse complement strand
TACTGTGCTGCAAGGTATGGGAATCTCCAAAGATTACCTAATCCTACCGCACTACCGGCTGCTGCCAGAACAAAGCCGATACTGCCGCTAAAATTGCCTCTTTTTGTTTCGTTCATTTGTTACTCCCCTCTTTCGTTTTCTATCTGTCTGAGTTAAATAAATAATGGCATAATGTTATAACATTCTGACCGGATTGTCAAATTAATTATTCAACAGAAAGTACTTCGTAATCCTGGTCTTCAATTACTTTCTTTAATTCATCATTTGAAATCTCTTCTACTAATGTAAGCACTGCCGTACCGGCTTCATGGCTTACTACCGCTTCTTCTACCTGTGGCAATGCTTCCAATACTTTTTTAACCCTTGCTTCACAATGTCCGCACATCATACCGTTGATTTTCATAGTCTTAGTCATATTCGTTTTCTCCTTTGCTGACTTTTCTTTATTCGTTATCGCTTTATCTTTTGATGCATCGTGTACTTTACAGAAATTCAAGCGCAACGCATTGCTTACCACACAAAAACTGGACAAGCTCATTGCTGCTGCTCCAAACATCGGATTCAGTTCCCATCCGAATATCGGAATCCATACACCTGCCGCCAATGGGATTCCGATTATATTATAGAAAAACGCCCAAAACAGATTCTGGTGGATATTTTGGATTGTTGCACGGCTTAAACGTATTGCAGCAGCCGCATCTTTCAAACTACTCTTCATTAACACCACATCTGCCGCATCAATCGCAATATCCGTTCCCGCACCGATTGCCATACCGATATCTGCCCTTGTCAAAGCCGGAGCATCATTAATTCCATCGCCGATCATCGCTGTTTTTCCGCTTTCCTGTAATCGACGGATTACCGCTTCCTTACCGTCAGGCAATACTCCTGCTATCACCTCATCCACACCGGCTGCTTTTCCGATGGCATTCGCTGTCTTCTCATTATCGCCTGTCAGCATAACTACCCGGATACCCATATTACGTAATTGTACTATGGCTTCCTTACTGTCTTCCTTCATTACATCGGCAACCGCTATCAGACCGATAAAACGATTATCCCTTACAAAAAACAGCGGAGTCTTGCCTTCTTCTGCCAAGCGGTCTGCATCCTTTCGGATTTTTCCCGATACACCGTCGTCCATATTTTTCAAGTATCCGCTGATAAATCGGTAATTTCCGCCGGCTGCTTCCATGCCATCCACTAACGCATGGATACCATTTCCTGATACGTTCTTAAACTCTTGCGTTTCTTTTGCAGTAAATCCTTTTTCCCCGGCAAATGCAACAATAGCTTTGGCAAGAGGATGTTCACTTTTCATTTCCATGGAATACGCCGTTATTATCAAGTCTTCTTCCGTAATACCGTCTGCCGGCAAAACATCCGTCACCACCGGCGTCCCGTTTGTAATCGTACCGGTCTTATCCAGGGCCACTACATTTACTTTTCCGGCTGTCTCCAAAGCCACAGCTGTTTTGTACAAAATACCGTTTTGGGCACCGATACCGTTACCTACCATAATAGCTACCGGCGTTGCCAGACCAAGTGCACACGGACAGGATATTACCAATACCGAAATTCCCCTTGCCAGGGCATAACCGATTCTGTTACCAAGCAAAAGCCAGACAATTATTGTAACAACAGCAATACCGATAACTATCGGCACGAAAATTCCGGAAACCGTATCCGCCACTTTAGCAATCGGCGCCTTGGTTGCCGCCGCATCACTCACCATACGGATAATCTGCGATAAAGTCGTATCTTCACCAACTCTTATTGCCTCACATTTCAAATACCCGGATATATTCATTGTTGCCGCAGACACCCGGCTTCCTTCTTCCTTATCAACCGGAATACTCTCTCCCGTCAGAGCAGCCTCATTTACCGCACTACACCCTTCTGTAACGATTCCGTCCACCGGAATATTCTCTCCCGGACGCACCACAAAAACATCGCCTCTTTTTACGTCTGTAATCGCAACTTCCCGTTCAACTCCATCCACAACGACAACCGCCGTCTTCGGTGCCAGTTTCATAAGTCCTTTTAAAGCATCCGTCGTTTTCCCTTTGGCACGGGCTTCCAACATTTTACCGACAGTAATTAGCGTCAAAATCATTGCTGCGGACTCAAAATATAGTTCGTGCATATCTTTAAGAATAAATAATGCATACAGGCTATATATTAAAGCCGCACCTGCGCCAAGCGCAACCAATGTATCCATATTGGGAGCACGATGCCATAGGCTCTTAAATCCGCTTACGAAAAACTTCCGGTTAATAACCATGATTATCACTGTAAGAATTAATTGTAATAATCCCATTGCCATGTGATTCTCATGCAAAAAAGAAGGTACCGGCCAGTTCCACATCATATGTCCCATGGAAAAATACATCAGTATAAGAAGAAAAGCAATTGAATACCATAACCGCTTTTTAAGCGCAGGTGTCTCCCTGTCTTTTATCATTTCTTCATAATCATCGGAAACATTTCCCTGATGCTCTGCATGACTTCCTTTTTTGCTCGCATCATATCCGGCATCCTGTACCGCCTTAATAATCGCACTTTCGTCCGCTGTTCCTTCTACACCCATGGAATTGGTAAGCAGACTGACACTACAGGAGATTACCCCATCTACATTTTTTACTGCTTTTTCCACACGTGCACTACAGGCTGCGCAACTCATACCTGTAACATTATATTGTTCCAATCGATATCACCTCACTTCTAAGTAAGACGCAACTAACTCATATTCATTCCTTATAATAACGCAAAAAGCGGCCCGTTTCAAGAAACGAGCCGTTTTTTATTAACTTAACAATTAAATCAAGCCCATAATAAGGATTACCAATACCATAACCGGTAATACATAAGTTACATATGGTCTCATCCATTTTGCAACTTTAAGACCTTTTCCTTCATTGGCTTCTGCCACGAATTTATCCCATCCCCATCCGTAACGTGTTACACAGAAGATAATGAAAATCAGTGAACCAATCGGAAGAATCAGGTTACTTACAATGAAATCTTCCAAATCAAGCACACCTGAACCCGGTCCGAGTGGCTGGAAGCCGCTCCATACATTGAAACCAAGAATGCATGGAATGGAAAGGAAGAACATTAATATACCATCAATAATACATGTTTTCTTTCTTGACCATCCTGTCAAATCCATGGTACATGCGATAATATTTTCAAATACGGCAAGTACGGTTGAGAATGCCGCAAATGACATAAATACGAAGAATAAACTTCCCCAGATACGTCCGCCGGAAAGATTATTGAAAATATTAGGTAATGTTATAAAAATAAGGCTTGGACCACTGTCAGGCTGTACATTATAAGCAAAGCATGCCGGGAAAATGATTAAACCGGATGTTAACGCTACAAATGTATCCAATACGGCAACATTAACAGACTCGCCCATAAGTGTACGTTCTTTGCCCAAGTAACTACCAAAAATAGCCATAGAACCGATACCAAGGCTCAATGTAAAGAATGACTGGTTCATGGCACCAACTACCACATTAACAATACCGGCATCCTTCATTCTTGCAAGGTCAGGAACGAGGTAGAACTTAAGTCCTTCTGCACCGCCGTCAAGGAACATACTGTTAATAGCCAAAACAACCATGATTACAAGAAGTGCTATCATCATCCACTTCGTAATCTTTTCGAGTCCCTTCTGTACACCGATGGAGTTAATGAAGAAACCGATAATAATCGTAATTGTCGTATAAATAAGTAACGTAACCGGATCTGCGAGCATATTACCAAACTCTGCTGCAACTCCGTCTGCACTTAAGCCAACAAAATCACCCTTTGCCGTCTTAACAAAGTACTGAAGCATCCATCCGGATACTGTCGTGTAAAACATCATTAAAATCACATTACCGATTAAAGCTACAATACCGTACCAATGCCATTTGCTTCCCTTAGGCTCCAACTCATTAAAAATCTTAGCCGGGCTCTTCTGGCTCGCACGACCGAGTGCAAACTCCATTGTCATAACAGGTACACCCATTGCAATTAAGAAAAATATGTAGACAAGCACGAAGGCACCGCCGCCAAACTGTCCTACCATGTATGGGAATTTCCATACATTACCGATACCGATTGCACATCCCGCACTCAGTAAAATAAATCCGAGACGTGTAGCTAAACGCTCTCTCTGTTCCATTTTAAAATGTCCCCTTTCATAATATACATGCTATTGATTATACTAACAAAAATTCGTATTTGCAAGTTAATACTTCTTCCAAAATATACACTATTCCGTTTGGTTTTTATATATTTCCGGATGTTCCTCCTGCGAACGGCAACCGATTAAACAGAAATCTTTATTATCGCTTATACGGATTACGGTTCCTGTTATTCTCTCACTAAGTATAGGATAATCGTTGATTTGCAAACGGACCGTTCCTCCGCTTGCAACAAAGTCATCCGTCTTCGGGATCTCAACCGCAAATCCTCCTGCGCTGATATTAACCATTTTACCCGTTACTGTCTTACCTGTATTATTCGACAGTTCACATGTATTGGAAATTGCTAAACGCCTATGTTTACGACGGTTAATAACATATGGGTTACCTGTTACACGGAGATAATATCTTCCGCCTTTTGCAAAAGTTACTCCAACCTTATCCCAATTGTACAATTCATTATGTACAACTACCTGCAGATAATAGGTCTGCTTTTTATCAATCTGCAATTCTTCATCGCCACTGACCGGGGTACTAATATAAATACCTTCATCTGCGACTTCCAAAACACTTGCCTTGTACGCAGTACCCTCAAATTTGTCACCCTCAGTCACAAGCAATGACATTCCTTCATGAATATCTTCTATTCCAAGGAAGCCGTTTTCTCCCATGTCTTCAATTAATTGTGAAACAATAAGTTCTATATTATTTACATTATTCGAAGTTTCCTCATACTTATCCCTCATTGCACGGGCAGTATCATTTGCATTCACGATATTCTCAGTCGTCACATCCATGATATCGCTTACACGGTTCATATTATCAACCAACTCGATATTGGACTCTTTTACCTCTTTCATTGCCGCATCGACAATCTGAATATTCTCTCCCAGATGAATCGTATCTTCCGTAATCTTTGAAACATTCTTATTGGTCTCATCTATCTTGGACATAGTACCGTTAATAAGTTCAATTGTTTTGGTAATGGATTCCGTCATCTTACCGGATGTTTCTTCCAAACGCTGCAATGCACCCAAAATACGTTCTGAAGAAATCTGTGTACCGGAACTGAGATTACGGATCTCATCGGCAACCACCGCAAATCCTTTTCCGGCTTCACCCGCTCTTGCCGCCTCAATGGAAGCATTTAATGCAAGAAGATTGGTCTGTGAAGTAATCGATGTAATCGTACCTGTCTCATCTTTTACTTTCTTAAATTCTTCTTTAAATTCTGCTAAAATAGCCTCTACTTCTGAAGACAAATCGGCCATTTCCCTGGTTGATTCCACCACGTCCGTAAGCTGCTTTGCACTAATTTGTGCATTGGACATGGACTGCTGCGAAATATCCACCATTTCCTGAACGGAAGTCGCAACACTTTCCACCTGCTTCTCAATCTGATTGGTCATATCAAGTGAAGACTGCGTTCTGTCCTGCAAAACATTGTTATTCTCTATCAATGTTTCCATGCTGTGTACAACGTTTTCCGCACCTTCCATATTTTCATCCGAAAGGTCTCTGACTGTATTTACTCCATCTACAATAGAAGTACTCGCATTCTTAACTTTATCAACGGTTGTATATACCTTTTCTTTTTCTTTTCTGACGGTATCCAATCTTCTTGTACTGATATTGCAAGCAATTTTAACAGAGAAAATTGAAAAAACAACCAATAAAACATTTGCCAAGACATAAATTGCAATCTGGTCAAATTCCAAGTGCCAGGTCTTCGCAACAAAATTGTTATATAATAACACCGCAAAATTCTCAAAGCACAAAAACACACCCGTAAGAATAATTAATTTGAAATTGTTGTATACCATTAATACCGCAATCATTGGCGGTGCATATAAACAAACCAGTGGCGTTTCACTGATAAAGAGAATAACCCATAAACTAAAACCGTATGTAATCGGAATTATTCTCTGGATATATCGCGATTCTTTATTTCTGCTGTAAAAAATCCAACACATTAATATCGGGACTACCTGGAATGTAATAATCAATGCAATTGCTATTGGCGAACCGTCTTTGGCTAAGCCCTTAACAAAATATGAGATGGAAAGCAAAGTCCCGATAATGGTCCAGCTGACCATCGCCCAGGTATTCATCAAATTATAATCGCTTTTTTCTATAACTTGTTTACCCATAAAATCATCCGGCATATTTTAAAAAAAAATGCCTTTCTCCTTTCTGTACAAGCGTATAATATGTTATTATTAGGCTACCATATATTAGCAAAACGGACAATAAAATAGGAGAAAAAATATGGAAAAAAGGACCGTAGAATACTCAAAAACCGAACAGGTACATCTGGTTCAGCCCGCCCATCTTAACGGCGGTAACCGTTTGTTCGGAGGAACCTTACTTAACTGGATTGATGAGGTTGCTGCTATTGTTGCCATGCGTCATGCCGGTGTCAAAACCGTAACTACGGCAGCTATCGACCAACTGGAATTTAAAGCAGGCGCTTATATAAATGATTTAATTGTTTTAATCGGGTATGTAGTATACACAGGCCGGACATCCATGGAAGTGCGTGTTGACACTTATGTGGAGAGCACAGATGGTATGCGTCGCGTTATCAACCGCGCCAATATCATTCTGGTAGCTCTGGATGAGCATGATACGCCAACAGCCATCCCGCAACTCGAACTGCAAAACGATATCCAACGCGAACAATATCTTCAGGCGAAACAGCGCCGTGAGTTGCGCTTTACGCAGGAGCAGGAACTGTTAAAATAATCCTTACAAATACAAAGAACCGTTGCCTCATGCAACGGTTCTCATTCATTTTTGTTACTCTATCATCACTTCATGTAGCACACTCGTACACCTTACTGACATCGGTTCTTCCAATTGTCCCATTTCGCCAAAATATGTAAAGGACCTTGACTCATTTCCTATGTTTTCTCCGCTGACATACAATTTATTGTCATTAGTTAAAAAGTATGTCCTTAATTCTCCAAACTCCTCTGTCTGTTTTGGATTGCCGGGATGCCTCTCCCAGACCATTTTAATATTATCCGCCACCTTTATCGGTTCCGGATAAAAATAACAGTCCGTCTTAAAAGATTCTCCATTATCAAGCAATGAACCGTCTCCCAACTGACCATAAGTATTATCACCCCACATATAAAGCGAATCATCCTCCGTAATAGCCAAATATCCATAGTGGGTGATGTTAGCAAAAACAACATTCTGCATGACAAGTTCCCAGCCCTGATATTCCAGTTCCCTGCCATCACTTAAAGAATAGGACCAGCCCCTGCACCACAGATTCCCATCCAAAGTCAGAGCAATCATCTGGTCAGCATAGGTTCTTGCAAACTTAATATTCTCAAGATAAATATCCTCATACTCGCCTGTTCCGTGTAACACATGGTCTGCTGTAATATAAAGTGCATTCGGTGGCATCTGATACCAGTTATAGTCCACAAAAATAACATCCTCTGCTATCTTCTGCCTTCTGTTCCACTCATATATACAGATGCCCTCTTCATCGTATTCGCCCGTCTCAGCATATTCATCTAAATAAAGTGTTCCGTCTTCTATATAAAAATGAACATACTCGGTCGTTTCTTCCGTATTGGTAAACAATTCCCCATAGATTTCTTCAGCACTCTGCTCCATAAAGGAATAGTCATACTCTACGTCCGGATAATGCACAGGGCCTGTGGGTTCTTCAACAACGCCGTCTTCACTTTTAAATAATTCATCTTTACCGCCTTCGTATAGCGCAGATGCTACTGTTTGTGCTGTATCTAAGGCCGATTCTGTATTCCGGGTTGCACTTTTCTCCATAGTATCTTCATCCCTATTTATAAAAAGTGCCACCATAACCACAATAACAATCAGCACAACTGCCCCGATTGTCATAATCAGGGATTGTTTCCTCTCCATGTCAATTCCTTCTTTCTGTTAGAACTATCTGCCGTAATGATATTTTAAATCATTTACCAGTCCTTCTACAAGAGGAATCGCCTGCTCAATCTGCTTTCTTGCTTCTGCAATCTTGGATTGTACCATATAATCCATAATAATTCCGTCAAAAAAGAAATCCGCAAATGTTAAAAATCCGTCGACATCCACTTTTAAATCAATTGTCTCTTGTACATCCTGCAATTCCTTTTGAAAAACAAGCAAATCTCTTTTCGCTTCTTCCATATAAGCAGATGCATCATTCATTTTAGAATGTTTCATTATGTCTGCAAGCAGACCTCCACCCAACATATCAAAAATCCCCCAGTTTCTGGCACTATTCAATTTTTCCTGTGCTGTCTTCAACGATGCAAGCGCTCTTTCCCCACTGACAATTGCTTCATCTATTTCTTTATCTAACATATATCCATCCATAAATTTCCCCTTTATACATATATATGATAATTACGCCGGTTTATTATCTTTTACTTCGTATCCTACAAGCACGCCGCCCTTTTCTGCATAAAAACTGCAAAGTGCCTTATTGGTACCAATCTTAATATCCGCATCCGGGAATTCTGTCTGTAGCATTGCTTTCAGTTCAGCTGCCGCATCCGGATTCTGACAATGATCAATTAAAACCCTGCCGCCGATATATCCATACTTTTTCATATTATTCATAATCGTAATCAGCGCTTTCTTCTCGCCTCTGCTCTTATCTGTAGGCTGAAGGGTTCCTTCGATACTGGCTCTGCCGACAAGTCGGATGCCGACAAAACCGACAATTTTGGCCACAGCAGGATTAACGCGTCCGTTATTTGCCAGATTAGCCAGATTCTCCAGAGAGAAGGATAACATCGTCTTTTCTTTATATTCCATAATCTCCTTTGAAACGGTATCGAAATCTTTCCCTTCCAAAATAAGTTCACGCAATTTATAAATGGTAAGTCCGATTTCCGGACCTGCAGAAAGGGAATCAATAACAAAGACTTTCTTGCCCGGATTCTCATCCTCATATTGCCGCTTGGCTACCATAGCTGAATTGTAACTACCGGACAAACCACTGGTAATTGTGGTTACAAAAATCTCATCCTCGCCACCAAACGCCTCAATCCAGTCTCCCGGCGCCGGGCAGGACGTACGGGACTTTCCTTTATATACCGACAACTCCTCTACCATAGCGGCCACACCGGCTTCCGAATCATCTACATACTCTTTTTTATCCGTCAAAACACGAATCGGTACAGATGCAAAAGAGATTCCTTCTAAAGAAATAATGTTTGATGCCGAATCAGTAACAATTTTCATATAATCCTCCAATAATCATAGTATGCCATTATGTAAAAAATACAAACACATCAATATATGCTTTTCGAAATCACATTATCGGTTTTTCAAAAACCGCTCACTCAAATAGTATCAGTTTTTATAATATGCGTCAAGTTGTATCCTGCCATATGTTTCTGCTATTCCTGCATTGACCGCAGACCGATTCTGGACTAAAATATTAAGCATGAAAACATCAATTAATGAAGAAAAATTAAACTCCATAAAGAACTTCCGTATGCCCCGATACCACGAATTGCCCAATGTTGGCCTGTATCTGGAGCAGACTGCCAAATATATTAACAGTTTTTTGCAACCACTGGGATGTATGGAAATCACCACTTCCATGATCAGCAATTATGTGAAGCAGAAATTGATTGACGGTCCTGTAAAGAAACAATACTATGCCGATCAGATTGCATACCTCTTTTTCATTGCTCTAGCCAAAAACGTGCTATCCATGGAGCACATCAGGGAACTGTTCCAAATGCAAAAGGCGACCTATGACAATCAGATTGCTTATGACTACTTCTGTTGTGAACTGGAGAATCATATTTTTTATCTTTTTGGCTTGAAAGATACGATTGATCAAATCGGGACTACTTCTTCCACTACCAAAATGATGTTACAAAGTGTATTAATCTCTGCATCACATATTATTTACCTAAATAGTTATTTTCAGTCTGTTGATGATGAATCCTAATTATATAACAGCAAAGAAAGCGAGGTTTTCCGATGAAATCCCGATTTACACCGGAATATTTTAAACGATTACTGATTTTATTTATCGGACTTGTAATAGCGCATTTGGGCGTTACGCTCTTTTTGCGTTCCAACCTGGGCAGTGACCCATTCAATGTCCTGATTCAGGGTATTTCCAATATCCTGCCTCTTACACACGGCACATGTCATCAGATTATCTGTTTTTTGATTGTAGGCATCCTATTAATTATCGCACGTTCTTATATTAAAACCGGAACATTTATCTGTATGTTTTTTGGCGGACCGATTATTGACTTCTTCAACTGGTTATTAGGTGGTATTATCAATGATTCTTCTTCCTTGGTAGTACGCTTTATTTCTTTAATCCTCGGTTGTTTCATACTCGCATTCGGTATGACAATTGTCATTAAATCCGAAGCCGGAACCGGACCGAATGACCTTGTTGGTGTTGTTGTATCCGATAAGACAAAGAAGCCTTTCGGCATCTGCCGTGTCATTGTGGACTTCTCTTTTGTTATTATCGGAGTCCTTCTTGGCGGTGTCTTTGGTATCGGTACAATTGTCTGTGCATTTCTGATCGGTCCGATTGCCGATAAATTTTTACCAATCAGCGAAAAACTTGTACATAAATTATTAAAAAAATAAGTATATTTGAAAAACTTTAAAAAGCCTGAAACCCGCATGGTTTCGGGCTTTTTTTGTATCTTACGCAACATCTTTTATAATCCTTTCCAAAATTTTTGAAAAATTTTAAAATAAATCGTTGACAGATGTATCGGATGCTGATATATTGTAGTCATGACATATCGGCGCGCGATACATCGGTATGCAGATATATCAACAAACGATACAACTATATACAACACAATCATATAAAGGAGGAATTCACAATGGATAAGAATTTACCATTAACGGAAGCATTATTCTACATTTTACTTGCTGTCCGCAAACCGAATCATGGTTACGGAATCACACAGGAGGTCGAAGAACTGACCGGCGGAAGGGTAACACTTGGCCCCGGAACACTCTACGGTGCCATCCAGTCCTTAGTTAAGAAAGACTGGATACGGATTTACAGTGAAGACACCGAATCCCGCAAGAAGAAAGAATACATCATTACTGATGAAGGCAGAGCTGTTTTTGAAGCCGAGAAAGCACGCCTTAATGAACTTGTTAAAAATGCTGCACTTATGGAGGGGAATAATAATGACTAAATTTCGATTATATTGGGATAAAGACAAAGAGACAACATGGATTAATGAAATGGCTGCACAGGGATATGCCTTAACCGGCTACTGTTTGGGCTTCTATAAATTTGAAGAATGTGAACCGGGCAAATATACATACCAGATTGATTTTGGCGATAAAATGTTTGCCGTAGATGATAATTACCGCGAATTTATGGCTGAAAATAATATTGAAATCGTTAGTCTCTGGGGATACTGGATTTTTCTTCGTAAACTTGCCAAAGATGGCGAATTTGAACTGTACACGGATGTAGATTCCAGCATCGAACACTATACCAAGATTCTCAAGATGTTTAAAGTTGTGACCATTGTGGAATTGATTTGCTTTATGGTGGAAGTACTCGGTGCTATGCAGGGTGTTGCCATTGGTTTCTTTGGGATGTTGTTAATTGGCGCAATAGTAATTGTCTGTATGCGTGCCACACTTTCCACTAAACGTAAAATCACAGAACTCAAAGAACGCAAAGGTGAAGTTGTTACAGGTCTTGCTTCCGGTAAAACATCACCGGCTTTGATAAGCGGTTTACTCTTAAATGCAGGAGCACTCGCACTTAAAAATAGCAGTTCAGTTTCCGACCCGATTATTACAGGAATCCAGATTATTGCAATTGTACTTATGCTTGTAGGAATTTACCAGTCAAGAAATGTATTTAAAAATTAACTCTTCAGGAAAAATATAACCCCCGAGGGAATTCCCTCGGGGGTTTATTCATTTTACCATTTCTTATACGGGCAGGCGCTTATTTTTGTTGCTGCCCTAAGTTCCACATAGCATCCGCAGGCTAAACATGTTCCGGCTTCCAAATAATCGCATTGTTTACATATGCTCAGCCGTTCTTCATATTTGTCATCTGCAGTCCTGCTTTTTGCATCCATCATTTCGATATAGCGATGAAGTTTTTCCATATATGCCGCTTCGTCCATTTCTTTCAGCAGGCATTTTAAACATGGTTTCTTTTCCATATTTTATGCAATCTCCATACTGATTACACTGCATGCAGGGATTACAAGTGAAACACCTTCGTCTGTAATACTTACATTAGTAAACACTTCTTCTTTTACATTTTCCGGCTCTTCAAATGTATTGTAAGCATCCATTTTACCGCTTAAGATAGTTGCCTTTGCGCTTACCGGTTTCTTCTCTGTAAAAGCAATGTCAACCGGATAACTGTCTGTTACGGACAAATTGGCAATGGTTACCGTAATGGTTCCGTCTTCTGCTACTGATACGGATTCCTGAAGATTTGGAACTTTATGTTCGTCGGTTCCGATTTCGCATACATCCGCGATATAACTATCCAATAATTCAGCGCCCTGATGTTTCTTGTACATATGGAATACATGATAGGTCGGAGTCATAATCATCTTCTCGCCTTCTGTCAGTACAACCGCCTGTAATACATTAACCATCTGAGCGATACAAGCCAGTTTTACACGATCACAATGCTTATTAAAGATATTAAGATTGATTGCTGCTACCAAAGCATCTCTCATGGTATTCTGCTGATATAAGAATCCCGGATTGGTTCCCGGTTCTACATCATACCATGTTCCCCATTCATCAACCATCATACCGATTTTCTTTTCCGGGTCAAACTGATCCATAATAGCACCGTGACGGTTAATCAATTCTTCCATAAACAGAGTCTTGGAAAGGGTCAGATACCAATCATTTACGTCAAAACCGGTAGCCTGCCCTTTCTTACTCCATTCATGAGGAACTGTATAATAATGAAGAGAAAGTCCATCCATAAGACCTGTATCATTATTTCTAAAGCAGGTCTTCAATACATTTTCTGTCCAATCATAATCCGCTACATTTGCACCACAGCAAATTTTACTGATTGGTGCGTCACTGTTATACTGGCGTACAAATGTCTGGTATCTGCGATATAAATTACCGTAATATTCCGGAGTCATATTACCACCGCAACCCCAGTTTTCATTACCGACACCAAAATAATCCACCTTCCATGGCTTCTCATGTCCGTTTTTCTTACGTTCATCTGCCATCGGAGAGGTTCCGTCAAATGTCATATATTCAATCCAGTCAGCCATTTCCTGAACCGTACCGCTTCCGACATTTCCGTTTACATATGTTTTACATCCCAACTGTTCACACAATTCAAAAAATTCATGTGTACCGAAGCTGTTGTCTTCTACAACACCTCCCCAGTTGGTATTGATCATTTTCTTTCTGGTTTCTTTTTCTCCGATACCGTCTCTCCAGTGATACTCGTCAGCAAAGCATCCGCCCGGCCAACGAAGCACCGGAATTCCCATTTCCTTTAACGCATTTACTACATCACTACGCATTCCGTTCTTATTCGGGATTCCGGAATCCTCTTTTACAAAAAGACCTTCGTAAATACATCTTCCCAGATGCTCACTGAAGTGACCGTATATCTCGGGATTGATATGACCCTTCTTGTTTTTCTCGTTGATATACAGCTTCATACTGTTTATCCTCCCAAATTATTATACAAAAAGAGGACAGCTTGCGCCGTCCTCCGTTTGCAAAGCATAAACTTTTTATAACATTCTTAAGATTACTGTGCTGCCTTTCTTGCATCAATTACAGGCTGATATTTAGCTGTATCAAATGCTACAAGGTCATTCCAGCCAAATCCTTCAAGCTGAGTAACCATATCATCCCAAAGAGCTTCGAATTCTGCATCATTTGCTGCAAAAATAGCCTTCCAAGAAGTATCACATACAAGTGTCTTACACTGGCTACGGATTAATCCGATATCTGTAGTATCAATTGCAAGTGCAAGGTTAACACTTGGAACAGGATTCATCATACCTGTATTCTTCATGTATTCAACTTCGTTCTTAGCACCATAAAGCTCCTGCCACTCTTTAGTTGTCTTAGTGTTATTCTTTTCGATTGTAGATGCCCATAAATCAGGAACGAATGTTTCGCCTGTTACAGGGTTCATTTCGATACTAGCTGCGATCCACTGGTTAATCTGGTTGTTACCGTCTGTCCAGTTTCCGCCACCCTGATCTTCAGGAACCATGATTTCTGTAGTAAATCTGTTGAAACCATCTTCTGTTAATGTATATGTACCATCTTCATTTACTGTGTAAATAAGTCCTTCTGTACCTGCATGCTGAAGTGTTAAACCTTCCGGTGAGCAGTACCAATCAAGGAACTCTAATAATCTGAGTTTGTTTTCTTCACTTACCTGAGAACCGATACCGAATACACGACCGCTACCATAGTAGTAGTCAGATGTCTGGAATACGTTCATATCAGCAACAGGCATACCCATGTAGTTAGCACCCTTTTCGCCAACTTCAGGAGAGTTTGTGAAACCAAGCATCCAGTTGTTCCATACAAGGTATGTTCTCTTCTGTCTCATCTTATCACAAGCTGAGTTCCAGTCCTGTGTAGCAGAGTCAGGGTCAACGATACCCATCTGGTTAGCCTGATAGAAGAATTTAAGCATCTTGTAGTATGCACCATTCTTATCTGTTAAAGGAGTAATGCTGTGGTCTGCACCGATAAGTACGGAACCGTTTACTTCCTGGCCATACCATTTTGTAATCTGGTTAACGTTTTCAATAGATGTTCCGTCCCAGTCTTTCCATAATGTCATACCATAAGCTTTGTCGCCTGCTTCATTTGTAGGATGAGCTGCCTGCATATCTGCAAGTACTTTTAAAAGGTCATCCATGTTATTTAATTCAGGTCTTCCGAGTTCTGTGTAGAAATCCCAAGGAATTCTAGGCATAGAGTTAGCTGTTTCACTCATGTAAACTGTAGGACCGTTTGTGTTCATTTCTGTAGGAATAGCGTAGATTCCGCCTAAATCCTTGTTGAACAATTCGATCTGTTCCCAGTATTTCATAAGGTTAGGGAACTTCTGGATGTCTGCGCTTAAGTCAGCGATTAATCCAACGTCTACACACTCTAACATATCTGCATTGTCAAGAAGAACAACGTCACCAAGGTTACCTGCTGCTGTTCTTGTCTGATACAACGCTTCACCATCACCTGATACCTGAGGTGCGATAATGTTAACTACGAGATTCAATTCATCTTTCAAGGCTTTACCAAACCAACCTGTCTGGATACCCTGATAGTTTGCAGCTACATTGTACATTTCAATTGTAAGTTCTTCGTCATGTGAAATAACAGGAGCTTCTCCTGCATCCGCTGCCGGTGCTTCTTCTGCAGGTGCTTCTTCTGCAGCTGCTTCTTCTGCTGCAGGTGCTTCTGCTGCAGGTGCCTGTGTTTCAGCTTTGTTACCGCATGCTGTAAGCATAGATGCTACTAATGCAGTTGCTAAAACGATTGATAAAATACGCTTTTTCATAGAATACCTCCTTTTAATATATATAATAACCGGAGCGCGTCCCCCCGAATATTATTCATTTGTTCGGGCTTTAACCCTTAACTGCGCCAATCATAATACCTTTAACAAAGTACTTCTGAAAGAATGGATAAACCATCATAATCGGCAATACTACGATAACCGTAATCGTCATACGGATACTGGTTGCGGTCTGGGTTGTAGCCGCTGCCGCTGCCAATGAACTGGAACTGGTTGAATTCGCAAGTGCTGATAACGAACTTGCCTGATTCAGATACTGATATAACACAAACTGCAACGGATATAACTTGGTGTCGGTAACCAAAAGCAATGTATCCTGGAAAGCGTTCCACTGGTTAACCGCTGCAAAAATTGCAACAGTCGCCATAATCGGCTTAATGACCGGAATCATGACCTTGAAGAATACGGTCATAATTCCTGCGCCATCCATTTCTGCCGCTTCCTGAAGTTCCTTCGGTATTGACTCAACGAAAGTCTTGGTTAATACGATATGGAACGGTGACACAATTGCCGGAAGAATATATCCCCAGAAGTTATTGGTCAAATGCATGTTCTTCATTACCAGGAACCATGGAATGATACCTGCATTGAAGTACATTGTGGCAATGATAAGACGGTACCATAATTTTCTGTGCCACATCTTATTCTGTGTAAACATGAAACCTAAAAATGCGGATGCACTTACAGTTGCCACTGTACCGATTACGGTACGTCCGATAGAAATCTTCGCTGCCTGGAACAAACCGTCAATTCCCAATGCACTTGCGTAATTCTTAAAATGTACTCCCTGCGGCCACCAAAGGATAACTCCTCTGGAACTCAAATCATTGGCACTGATTGTGTTAATGAATATGTAATAAAACGGATACAGACACAGGAATGCGCAAATTGCAAAGAATATGTAGCAGCATACACTAAGCATCGTATCGCCAAAGGATTGACGATGTTTTTTCTTAATTGTCACTTCTTTACTCATAATCCTCTCCTTCACTCTTATAAGAAGCTTTCTCCACGTGTCCATTTTGATACCGCGTTGGCTACTACCAACAAGATAACGCTGACAACACTCTTAAGCATACTGATTGCTACAGAAACAGAATAGCTTCCGCTTCCCATCGCCAGATTATATACGTACAAGTCAAGTACCTGTATATGCTCTTTGTTAAATGCGTTCTGGAATACGTAATACTGTTCCATTCCGTTGGAGAGGAAATTACCGATATTCATCATTAATAAAACAAAGAATGTCGGAAGCAGACTCGGAATTGTAATATATCGGATGGTCTGCATTCTGGTTGCTCCGTCTACTTTTGCAGCCTGGAACAATTCATCATCGATACTTGAAATGGCTGCAATATACATAATCGCTGCCCATCCTAAGTTCTTCCATGTAAGCCACAACCACTGGGTCAGCCATACATGTTCGGATGACTGAAGGAATAAAATTGGTTCCTCTGTCAATCCGATATTCATCAGGAATGTGTTCATCATACCGGTGCTGTTAAATAAACTGAATGCTACGGAATATACCAAAACCCAGCTGATAAAGTTCGGTAATGTAGTAACTGTCTGTACGAACTTACGAAATGGTACACATTTCAATTCATTCATAAATACTGCAAAAAGCATTGGAATCCATGAAGTACTGAGTGTAATACCGCTCATAACAAACGTATTCTTCAATACCTGCCATATCTGGGCAATCTTAACTTCATTCTCTACCAAAGATAAGAACCATTTGAATCCTACAAATTCTGCATCTGAGAAAGGTCTCGGCGGTCTGTAATCATAAAACGCGTATACCCATCCATATAACGGATAGTAGGAAAACAATAAGACTAAAATAATAAAAGGTAATACATAAAGAAACAGTTTAAATGAATACCATTTCTTCTTATCAATTTTTTTGAACATGTCTTATCCTCCGCATTCGGTTTATCGTTAAACCTCAATATAGGGCAATTATATGGTCATCTGTACTAATTGTCAATGTGCAATTCTTATTTTTACTTAAATACTAACATTTTGCACAATGTATTCAGCTTGTTTTTGTATTTTTTGCCCAATATCGTATTTATTCTATAATTTTTTGTTTATTTTGCCCTATGCGAAACGATTAACCATTTTACGCGTTTTAACACAAAAAAACCGAGTAACAGAAGGTTCTGTCACCCGGCAACTGCCTAAAAATCATTATTTTGCCCTTTTATTGTTTAACGTTCCACTTACCAACCGATTTTCTTAACTGGAATTCACAGGGAATCAATCTTTCTATATTCTGAGGCCGTTTCTCTTTTTCTTCCGCTGACTCTTCAATCATAGATAGCAATGTCTCAGCTGCAGTCAATCCGACTTCACTCAACGGCAATCTTGTGGTTGTAAGTCCCGGTCTGAAATAAGCAGCTATATCCTGATTATCAAATCCCACTACGGATATATCTTTTGCTACTTCCAATCCGACTTCTTCCAGATAATCATACACACCGCCCGCCGAACGGTCCGTCATACAAAAGATTGCGCTTACTCCGGCATCAATCAAAGTCTTTGCTTCCCTATAGCCGGTCTCCCTCTCAAAATCCCCATAACGTACCAATGCCGGTTCATACAGTATCTTGGCATCAAACAATGCCTTTTGATATCCCAAAAGTCGCTTCTGTGTATGAATATTACTGGAAAGGCCTCCGATTATACCGATTCTGCGATGGCCCATATCCAATAAATACTTCACCAGTTCATAAGCACTTTTCTCATCATCAATACCAACGGACGGAATATCCGGAGAATCACTGTACGCATATGCCATAACTGCCGGCAACGCAAAATCCTGCGGAAATGCCTGTACTATTCTCGCGTGTCCGGCAATATAAATAATACCGTCCACCTTTACCGACAACAACTCCTGCAATACCGGATCCAATATGGAATGGTACGCATCATCATTGTTATACCATTTATCCTTCCATCTGGCATACAAACGAAGATTGCGGACAATTGTACGGTAACCCTTGCTTTCGCAATACTCCATAATACCTTCAATAATACCCGGAGTCGTAAACTGCGCGATATCCTCCGCTATAATACCAATAGTACGTGTCTTGCTGTTTCTGAGTCCCTGCGCTATATAATTAGGCTGGTATCCCGTTTCTTTTACAACTTCCAGAACACGCCTTTTTGTTTCTTCACCGGCTCTTGCTTTTCCGTTCAAAATATTGGATACCGTTGTAACCGATACGTTACACATCTCCGCTATTTCTTTTAATGTAACCATATGCCGATGGCCCTCCTGTTCCCATTTCGTATTATTTTCCCATTGCTTTTCTGCTATCAAAGAAAAACATTCTCCTATGGATAAAATACGTTGTCATTTACATTTTGTCAAATCTATTCTATTACAACCGTTGTTTCCACAAGCGCCAATTCCGGTTTGACATCCATCTCCTCCGTCATATCCAGAACCGGGAAACCTTCAATGTTAAAATGCACTCTTCTGATTCCTGAGCTTCTCGGTCCTTCCACACCCGGTCTTGCATGATAGGTGTTCCAAACCAGTCCGTCGTCATCCGTTACATACGCATTATGTCCTGTTCCGTACTCTCCTTCCACACTTCTTGATGAAAGTAACGGATAGTTCTCTTTTACCCAATTGTCCGGATTGGTCAAATCCGTATTCGGGTCCGCCGTCATAAGTCCCACAACATATGTACTGTCTACCGCGGCACTTGAGAAAGTCAGGTAAATCTTACCATCCCTGAATAACGCAAATGGCCCTTCATCAACGAAAGTATGGTTATTTGCCCAGCCATACTCCGGCATGGACAGTACAACCGGATCCGTTGTTAACTGCCATGGTCTGTCCGGGTCAACGCATGCAATATATAACCATGCTCCCTGATCAACCGGCTTAAACTGTCTCTGTGACCAGCATACATAATGCACACCGCCGGCTTCAAAATGTGTCATATCCAAAGTAATTCCCTGTTCCCCATACAGGTAAGAACCGTCTTTTCGGATAACACGTACCGGCATCTCCCAATCGGATGCAATGGTAGGATTGCCGCCTTCTTTTAATGCCATTACATGGCACTGTTCTTCCCAGAATCCCTTGGCGGTTCCTGCATGGAATACATAGAGTCTGCCGTTAATAATATGTAATTCAGGAGCCCAAAGCAAATCCACAAGATGCGGATACGTGTAAGCATCCAAAATCTTAATCTGCTGTGCCGTCACAAGCTCCGGAATACTGTCCGCTTCGCGGATGTATACGGAATGCTCACGGTCCAAATCATTGGTAGAAATAAAATAATATTTGCCGTTCCATTTTGCAACACAAGGATCTGCCTTATTCCAAGCAACCGGGAATTCATAACGGTTCTGATGAATACGGCCCTTGACTTTGTATTCTCCCGGTGTATTCCAGTCAATACCTTCTGCGTACCAGTCTATTCTTTTTTCCACGCTGCTACCGTCAGTGTAACGGGCAATTGCCTTTACATTCTTCAATTCCTCAAGGGAAGACACTTCTACTTTTTCCGGTACTTCGTTCGCTGTATTTTCCGGTGTGATAAAACGTGTCTTAAGCCTTTTTGCCACATCATCCGATACTTCCAAATCATTACGGAGCACGGCACCCTCCGGTATCTTACTTCCTGTCGGAAGCATTACACTGAAGGCTGTCATTTTTTCAAAACCGGCTCTGTCCGATACCATTACGCTGCTATCAGCAAGTTCATCCAATGATTCTGTCATAAGGGAATAATATTCCCCATCGCTCTCCTGCCACATAAAAACATATGCATGCTCATCCGAACGGTAAAAACAAACGGCATCCGTAATCACATTCCTACGTCCCAGGTCAAGAAGCGGCTGTTCTTCATAATGAATCAAATCATTAGATGTAAAAAGCATAAGTTTTCCGACAGAAGTAACATCATCACTTCCGTCCGGGTTAATCCTTCCTGCAATCACACCAAATGCTCCGTCCTTCATTTCAAAAAGCCACGGATTCTTCAGATTCATCGCATTCAGGGTTCCGTCCGCATTCTGCGTTGCCTTCGCATATAAAATACCCGAATTATGATTAAGCGGAATTATTGTTCCGTCTTCTTCCTGTATGGCAAGATGCATGCTGTAAGCAAGTTTTGTGGAATATATCGCATCTTCTTTCGGTAATCTTGTATAACAAATTACTTTCATCTGATTGTACCCCCTATATTGCATGGTTTTACTTTCTTATTTTCTGTAACTTTCCTTTGGTCCAAGATACGAATCCGGAACCGTAACATCTTCTCTTGCAATCACTAATTTCTGTAATACTACAGCCGGGTCCATTGCCTTTATGGCGATGGTATTCTCCCCCTTCTCCAGACTGATTGCCACAGTAGTTTTATGAATATGGGAAAGTACCCCCTCTGCCCAATCACTACTAATCCATGGAATATAACCTTCGTCCGGAATCATATTTACAACCTGATACTCTGCGTCATTTATACCAAGCCCCACGCACATCTTGCCCTTATATACTACAGGGTTATTCGGTGCTGTGAAAAATTCCATATTATAGGTTCCGGCTTCTTTTACATAAAGCTTATATTCCACTACCGGCGCTTCATCGCCTACATTAAATTGCGCGGTTGTCGGGAATGCCTTCACGCCACCGATGGTCTTACCAAAGTTATCGATAACCTGATAACTTGCATCTGCTGTATCTTTACTCTTATCAAAATGTGGTGCTTCAATCGCTATATAACCATCATGCTCGACAAATGTTCCCTCGCTGATATTTGCAGAATCAATAATGTCTGCGCTGACTGTAATATCCACGCGGTTAACACTTCCGTCATTCTCTGAAAAATCAGCGGTTTCTTCGCAGTTATCACCATAAACACAGATTACTGCCTGCAGAGCATCCATACCGTCTGCGCCTGCCGTCTGCGCCTGCATCTTTTCCGCATCCAGTCTAACAGTAAATGTTGCACAATCTTCTACTTTTGCAGAAATCAATCCGTTTTCAACCGATACCGTTTCTGTTCCCTCTGCCGGAACAACCGTAAGCCAATCCGCATCCCAGGTGATACGATATTCAAGCACACCCTCTCCGCCATTTGACACATCAAAAGATCCCGCTGCCATAGCCGGAGATGCCAAATGCATGGAAAGCGGCTTGCGGCTCCATGAATTACCACCGGTAACCACGTCCTGTCCACAGATATTGACCAGAAGTCTTGGGTCGTATACCGGATAATAAACACGGCATTGCGGATACTGCCAAAATTCATCGTTCCACTGCGTGTAACCGATATGGTAAACGGACTGAATATGATTCCACTTACCACCTTTCAGTGTGTGATATGCCTGTGTCAGCTCTCTGTCTTTCTTAACGCATTCCTCTACCAACGAAATATATTTGTTACCCGTTTTTCTAAACAGGGACGCATAGTACTGATTCAGTCCCGCATAAATCTGCATGCGGATAATATTGGCCGAAGCCATAACCGGATAATACACCACTTCAAAGAAACAATCCCGAAGCGCATCATCCTCTGCCATATCCACCCACAGTTTTTCTATATAAGAAGTAAGCTTATCAACACGTGCAAGCATACTCTTTGCTTCGTCAAAATGAGACGGATGATAGGTGTCTGCTTTTATTACTTCAGGACGACAGATACCGTTAATTCGTACATATTCCTCTAACGCCTCACCAAGGCCTTCGTATTTGGCATCCGTAAAACCAAGGGACGCAATCCACTGCTTCGCATACTCCGTGGTCTTATTGATACCGTCCGTGCCCCACTTATCAAAATCATAAGCAAGGTCAATGAAATAACTGAGTGAAAGTTCCTGATTCTTGATGTCGCCGACATTTACAATCCAGGCTTCCTGCACGCCGAAATCATATGCCATGCTCATCTGTTCCCAGGTCTTGGCAAGCGGAGTAGTATTGATCCAAAGATAGGATGTCGGGCCACCAAAATAATCAAAATGATAATACATTCCGTATCCGCCCGGATGCTTCCTCTCTTCTTCACTAGGCATGGTACGCAAATATCCGAAATTATCATCGCAAAGCATCATGATATCATTCTCAAGGACATCCCAATCCTTAAGACCGACTGTGTTCTCATCGCCCTGATAATAATCTTCTACCTCTTTATAAATTGCCAAAAGCTGTGGATGCTGCTGATTACCAAACTCTTTAATCAATTTCTTCTGCGCTGTAATTGCGCTCTTTAAAACATTAATATTATCCTCTAATGTCGCATCTTCCGGCATCAGATAGGAGTCGGATTCTCCTCGCATACCGATTGTAATCAAGCTCTCGTAAGGCTGATTTCTCTTTAAGCCATCTTCCCAGAACTTAGAAATACCTTCCGCATTGGAAAGGAAACTCCAATCCTTACCATATTCCGGATGTTCATGACGCAAAATCTGAAATTCCTGTCCGGAACGGCAACATGGTTCATGATGGGAATTACCGACAATAACACCCATCTTGTCTGCCAAAATCGCATTCTCAATATGATCCAATGTAAAATCAGACCGCCACATCGCCGGCCATAAATAATTACCTTTTAAACGCAATAACAATTCAAAAATATGCTCGTATAACTCAGGCGTCGGCTTATGGGATCCAAACTTCTCTTTTGCCCAGTTGCCAAGACAAGGCTGCTCATCATTAATAAAGAACCCTCTGTATGTAACCGATGGCTCCTTGGAAACCATCTCCACACTTTTATCAAAAATAATCTCTGCTTTCTTAGCAGGCGTTGCATCTGCAAAATAAACCCACGCAGACACACCCATCAACTCAGAAATATGGAACATACCATAAACTGCACCACGCTTATCGCTTCCGGCAATAACCATGAGATTCTTAACACCAAACATTGTTCCATCGCAAAGGAAAATACCGTAAACTTCCCTCTTGCCACGGATAGCACTTAAAACCACTTTGCCCTCCGCTTCCAGTTTGTCCAAATACGCACTGTCTCCGCAAGTCGCTACAAGAACCGCATACTCCTCTTTGGGCATTTCGCTTACGATTTGCGGTTTGCAATCCGTCACCAACTCTATATCTTTGCAGAATTTTCCTGCCATAAACGCAAGTCCGTTAACCGCATTTTCTTCGACTACAACAGGCGCTGCCTGTCCGTTTTTACACAATACAAAATTCATCATTTTCTCCCCAAATAAAATTTAATTATCCATATTATACCGTTTGATATCTGAAAAGTACACTTGTTTATAAATGGAATGAAAAAAAGACAGGAAAAATTTCCTGCCTTTTATTGTTTTGCCTCCACATCCAAAATCTTCAATGCTTCTCTCACATCCGTAAAATGCACTGCCTGAATGCCTAGTTCTTTAGCCGCCAATACATTATAAATATTGTCATCAAAAAAGAGGCACTCCGAAGCATTCAATTGATATTTTTCAAGTAGCATCTCATATATTTCTAATTCGGGCTTACAACAGCGGACATGGGAAGATACTATTTTTCCTTCTGCATTTCTAATGAAATCAAAATGCTCCTCTAAATGAGCAAAACCATCCTTTGAATAATTGGTCAGATAAAAAATTTCATAACCTAACTCTCTTGCTCTTTCATATAAGACCATATTCTCCTTAATAGGAGTGAATACTTTCTCCATCCATGAATCCTGAAAGAATTCGGCTATTTCTTCTTTCAACTGTGGATGGTGCTCTTGAAATATCGGGATGCATTCCACATAATTTTCATATATACCGATGTCCTTATCATGCCACAAAGAATCTGCAGAAAGTGCCTGATAGAGTTCCTGCGTCTTCTCTTCTGAATATCCTAATGTTTTTATATATTCGAGGGGACTATTATTAATCAGCACATCCCCCAAATCAAAAATTACATTCTTAATCATCATTCACTACTCGCCCGTCTTCACACACTTAAAAAGTAACATCCCTTTTACTATCAGCAATAAGAACGTCATAATAAGCGCGTATACTTCTCTTGCCATAGTCAAAACTAATACAAGCAAAATATTAATCGTTATTGAAACACAAGTTGTAAGTTTCTGCCCTTTTAAGGTTCTGCATTTTGTCAGCAGTACTTTACTACTTCCAAAAACAATAAGGATACTATAGATAACCCAATAAATCAACCGGTTCAAAGTACTTATCTGCGTATACGCAAACAGATTCACCGAATAAATAAAACCATCCGTCTCTTTTGGATAAAGCGGTAAAAAAATCAGTAATATAAAACCGATATCCGCCATCCCGAATAACAGATTACACATGCTTCTGATATTGGCCTTATTTTCTCTTTCCGCTAAAGAAAGTATTTTTTCTCCCGATAATAAATCATCAATTGTTACCGAAAAGAACCCCGATATCTCTTTTAAAGAATCAATACTCGGATAACCTCTTCCCGATTCCCATTTCGAAATAGCGGTTCTGGATACATACAGAACTTCTGCCAGTTCTTCCTGGGTGAAGCCTCTGTTTTTTCTTAATTCCTGAAGTTTTTCATGAAATTCCACAGCACATCCCCACTTATCTTTCTTTACAATCTTTCATCAGAACAAGGCCTTTATAAGTCCAAAACAGTCCTACACTCAATAACACCGAACCCACAATATCCGTTAACCAATGTACTCCGCAAATGAGTCTTCCAACTACCATGAACAACATGAATAGCGCTGATACTATTCCAATCACTCTTTTGGATGCCTCATTTTCCCCTCTGCGTTTTGCCTGAAAAATCAATGTCGGCATAACACTTAATACAAGCAGTGTCGTGGACGAAGGATACGACGCTTCCACTCTTCCTTCAATCAGTATTGGCCTGTAATTAATCGGAATTACCTCAAAAATCAGATAACCTGCAATAACTACAATGTAATAAATTCCTAATAAAAGAATATCGTAGTCCACTTTAACCAAGCTTCTTCTTTTCACTAATTGAATGAATCCAATACACCCAAAGAGAATGCATACAAATACCGGCACAAGCCCCAACCAGTCCGTAAGTACATAGACTGACATATGCACGCCCGTCAATTTATGAATCCGGCTATTCACTGTCGCAAATCCAATATCCGTTCCGTTTACACCAAATGGCTGTACATCTATTATCTGTATTAATGTTGTGCATATAGCAAATACCACAACAAAAGCAATTCCAAACCCTAGGAATCTCTTTCCATTTTCTTTCATCTTTTTCATCCTCTACTTTCAAATATTGCCCATAGGCTGATTTAAAAATAGCAAAGGAATCAAAAGTATGTAAGAAACGCAATGTCACATCCATGACACGAATCGTGTCATGGATGTGACGACTTATTCCTAATCCTTATTCCTGTTCTTCATCCGGTCTGTAGAACTGGGTCTCATAAAGTTCTGCGTAAGTTCCGCCCGCCTTTACAAGGTCTGCGTGAACACCACGTTCCGCAATCACACCATCCCTAATAACCAAAATCTCATCTGCTGCCAAAATTGTAGACAGACGATGCGCAATTAAAATACTGGTTCTGGAATCGATAATCGGATTAATCGCATCCTGAATCTTCTTCTCGGAAATAGAGTCCAGGGAAGCGGTCGCTTCGTCAAAAATAAGAAGCGCAGGATCTTTTAACAATACTCGGGCAATGGAAAGACGCTGCTTTTCACCACCGGATAATTTAAGGCCCCTGTTACCAACCATAGTATCCAAACCATTTTCCTGATTCAGAATAAAGTCTTCAATATTGGCCTTTTTGCAGGCTTCCATAATCTCTTCATCAGTAGCATCCGGCTTAGCATAGAGAAGATTTTCGCGGATGGTTCCGTTAAATAAATAGGTTTCCTGGCTGACAATACCAATTTTATCGCGAAGCCATGCTAAGTCAAGCGCACGGACATCTACACCGTCCAATGTGATTTTTCCGTTGTTAACATCATACAAACGCGGAATCAGATTGGCGATGGTACTCTTTCCGGAACCGGAAGGACCAACGAGTGCAATGCTGTGACCGCTTTTTAATTCAAAATTAATGTCCTTCAAAATCTTTCTTTCGCCGTCATAAGAGAATTCAACATTCTTGAACTCCACATTACCTTCTACCTTGGCAGGACTAATCGGCTGAGCCGCATTCTTAATTTCAATTGGCATATCAAAATATTCAAAGATTCTCGTAAACAACGCCATGGAACGAATCCATTCTACCTGAATATTTAAAAGTGAATTAACAGGTCCATACATTTTTCCAAGGAGGGCTACAAGCACGGTAATATCACCAACTGTCAAATCGGAATTGTACTTCATCATCAAAATACCGCCCACCAGATACAGCAGCATCGGGCCTACACTGGAGAAGGTATTGATAATTACCATAAACCATCTGCCAGCCATACTCTCTTTGATGTTAAGGTTAATCATTCTGCGGTTTACCTTTTCGTAACGGCCGTATTCATAATCTTCTTTGCCGAATAATTTAACCAAAAGCTGTCCGCTGACAGACAGAGTCTCATTCAAAATACCATTGATTTCGTCATTGCATTCCTGTGCATCCTGGGTCAGTTCCCATCTTGTTTTGCCTGCCCATCTTGTCGGAATCGTAAAAAGCGGAATCACCAAAACGCCAACTGCTGCCAGAATCCAGTTTTCCCGAAACATAATGACAATGGCACAAATCAATGTAATGGAGTTGGACAAAATCGAAGTGAACGTACTGGTAACCACTCTCTCCACACCGGAAATATCACTGGTCATACGTGTGATAATATCTCCCTGATTGTTGGATGTGAAGAATTTCTGCGACATCTGCTGAAGATGTCTGTACATACTGTTACGCATATCAAAAGTAATGTGCTGCGCAATCCAGTT
>JAGATU010000012.1 GCA_017621115.1 Lachnospiraceae bacterium | reverse complement strand
GATTTACTCCTTTACCGAAATTCTGGATGTGGTATAATAGGGATAGTGAATTTTAAAGGAGCAAAAAGTTGAAGACAAGAGTCCGGTTATCGTTATTGATTATATGTAGTCTGATTTGTACGGCTTGTACCAATACAGTGGCGGTGGAAGAACAGCCACAGGCCGTGCCCGTGCAGGATACATTAGGAATGGTGCCGGACTTTTCTTATGTTGTTCCGGAACAGATACCGAATGTTTTTGTTGATAGTACGGGGTATTGTCCGGAGGACAAGAAAATTGCTTTTTTTGCAGGAAATGAATTGGACGGTTCTTTTGAAGTAAGGGATGCCGATACGGGGGAAACCGTATATACAGGAAGCATTGTGGAAGTGGCGGATATGGACGGCCGTTTGCTGTATGCAGGTAATTTTACGGGCCTTAGCAAAGAAGGAAAGTATTATATCAGACAGACACAGGTTGGAGATTCATATGATTTTGAGATTTCGGATTCCGTGTATGAAAAGAAATTTGTAGTGTTAGAACGGATTGCCAGAGAATATACATATACGAATGTAAGTGATGCGGCGTATACACTTACGAACATGCTTTTTTTGCAGGAAATGTTTGGTGAGGATGGCGTCGATTCCCTGTATGTAAAAGATATGTTGACAAAGCTTATGTATTCGCAGGATGCAAAAAGCGGGGCTTTTTATGGTGAGATGAAGGAAGCTCCTATTGAGACAGAACAGGCGGCAGTTCCTGCGGAAGGAACTCCAGAGGAGCAGGAAGGGATGGTTTCGCTTACTGCCACAGCGCAGATGGCAGGACTTTTGGCAAAATATTCCTATCTGTATAAACAGACGGAACCGGCTTTTTCGCAGGAATGCTTGCGGGCTTCGCAAAAAGCATATAAATATATGGAACAGTACCGCGGAAATACCGATACGGATACCTGGTATTTTGCGGCAACGGAACTTTTTAGGGCAACAAATCAGTATAAGTACCGCAATGCCATCCGCGAATACGATGCAATGGAAGCCGGTTTAAAGAGCCGTAGTATGCAAAATTATACGGTGTTGGCGGATTTTACGTATTTGTCAACCAATTATGGTACGGATTATAACCGTTGTGCATCCTTGCTTGACAGTTATATGGACCGGGCGCAGAATATTTCGGTAAATGCCACAAAGGAACATTTTTATGTGCATCCCGAGGCTGTTACGATGAGTGATGGGGACATTTTGGATGACATGATAATTCTTGGCGTGGTGAATCATGTATTGTCCGGGCAGGAATATGAAGGAATAGAACGGAATTACATTCATTATTTGTCGGGGGCGAATCCGGAGGCCAAAGACTATATGGCTAAGAGAATGTTGGTACCGGATCCGGCAGAAGGTGTAAATATAACAAATGTAGCAAAACTGTTGGTGATTTATGGAAATATGGGATAATCCCTTTGATTTGCGATAGAAAAAAGGAGAGTAATTATGAAAATTGTTGTTTTGGCAGGCGGAACCAGTACAGAAAGAGATGTTTCTTTTGTCAGTGGTAAAAATGTGTATGAGGCGTTAAAGAGCAAAGGGCATCAGGTTGTTCTGACGGATGTGTATCTCGGAATGGAAGATGTGCCTGAAAATGTATTTGAGGCTGATATTGACTGGACGGCACAGATTGGTGCGGTAACGGAGCAGTGCCCGGATATTGAAGCAGTCAAAGCGATGCGAAAAGACGGCGGAAAAAGTTTTTTTGGGCCGAATGTACTTGCACTTTGCCAGGAAGCAGATGTGGTGTTTGTGGCTTTACATGGTGAAAACGGTGAGAATGGCAAGATTCAGGCGGCATTTGACTTAATGGGGATTAAATATACCTGCACGGACCATGTGAGTTCTGCTATTTGTATGGATAAGGCAATTACAAAAGATATCTTCAAGGCATATGATATTCCGACACCGGTGGGTGTACATTTTACCAAGGAAAATGCACAGCTTGAACCGATTACTTTGCCATGCGTTGTAAAGGCGTGTTGCGGCGGTTCCAGTATTGGAGTGAGTGTTGTATTTACCAAAGAAGAGTATACCGCCGCGCTTGAGGATGCGTTTTCTTACGATGCACAGGTGGTTGTGGAACAGTACATAAAAGGACGTGAGTTTTCGGTCGGGGTTATTGCGGGCAAAGCGCTTCCGATTATTGAAATTGCGCCGATAACAGGATTTTACGATTATAAAAATAAATATCAGGCGGGTTCTGCGGTGGAAACCTGCCCGGCTGATTTGAATGAAGATATTACAGTTAAGATGCAGAAATGTGCAGAGGACGTATTTAAGGCATTGCGCCTCAAAAAATATGCCCGTATGGATTTTATGCTGGATGAAAACGGTGAGTTTTATTGTCTGGAAGCCAATACGGTACCGGGCATGACCAATACCTCATTACTTCCGCAGGAAGCGGCAGCAGTGGGTATTTCGTTTGAAGATTTATGCCAGCAACTCGTAGAAATGGCGTTAGAGGAGTAGTGTATGAAAGGAATGAGCATACAGGCAATTGCAAAGGCCTGTAACGGCATTGTTTATGACGGATACGGAAAGATTATGGAAGAGTCTGCTTCCTGTCTGCTGCGGGAAGTAAAAGGTGTGGAATTGGACTCACGTAAACTGCAGGAAGGCTATCTGTTTATAGCGACCAAAGGCGAGCGGGTGGACGGACATTCATTCATCGGGCAGGCATTTGAAAAAGGTTGTTACGGGGTAGTCTGTGAGAAAGTTCCGGAAGATGCGGCAGGGCCTTGTATTGTTGTAGAAGACAGTTTTAAAGCATTGCAGGATATTGCGGCATATTATCGCGAGCAACTTTCCGTAAAAGTGGTCGGAATTACCGGAAGTGTGGGGAAGACCAGTACCAAGGAAGTGATTGCCTCCGTTTTATCTGAGAAATATAACGTATTAAAGACAGAGGGGAATTTCAATAATGAGATCGGACTTCCGCTTACGGTTTTAAGAATCCGTAATGAGCATGACGTGGCAGTGCTTGAGATGGGCATTAACCATTTTGGAGAGATGCATCGATTGAGCAGGATTGCAAAGCCGGATGTATGTGTAATTACCAATATCGGACAATGTCATTTGGAATTTTTGATTGACAGGGACGGTATATTACGTGCTAAATCTGAGATTTTTGATTTTATGAATCCGGAAGGTATTGTATGCCTGAATGGGGATGATGATAAACTTATTACCGTAGAGAACGTGCACGGAAAACAGCCTGTGTTCTTTGGAAGATGTGATTCCTGCGATATCCGGGCTGTTAATGTGGAGAATTTAGGGCTTGAAGGCTCAAAAGCAGATGTTATAGAGCGCGGTACGGCTAAGGGAGAAGAAACGTATGCCATCCGCCTTTATGTGCCCGGAGAGCATATGGTATCGAATGCACTTGCGGCTGTTGCGGTTGGCCGGGCGTTGGGACTGTCAAAAGAAGAAATGATAAGCGGTATAGCAAAAGCAGGTGCAGTGGGCGGTAGAAGCAATATTATCCGTGACGATACACTGACTATTATTGATGACTGCTATAATGCTAATCCGGTATCGATGAAGGCGGCAATTGAATTGTTGGAAACGGCGACAACGAAGAGAGTTGTCTTGCTTGGCGATATGTTTGAATTGGGTGATCAGGAAAAACAGTTACACCGCGGAGTGGGAGAGTTTCTGGCCACCAAACACATAGAGAAGGTAATATGCGTCGGAGAATTGGCAAAAGAAATTTACGAGGGTGCAAAAGCGGGAAGTGCAGAATGCTTCTGGTATGCCAATAAAAAAGAGCTGACGAATAATATCAGTCAGCTCATAGAAAAAGGCGATACGGTTTTGATAAAAGCCTCTCACGGAATGGGATTTGCAGAATTGGTAACTATCTGTTCTTCTCATACATGGCTTTAATATTATTAACAACGGTGTCGGTGAGATTCTTGCGGGCTTCTTTATCAAGTGTAGAAGGATAAATTGGAGCACCGAATTCAATAACAACTGTTGTTTTATAAATCTTTGGAAGATGTTTTTCGAAAATGTCATCCGAATGATTGATGGCTACGGGGACGATGGGACAACCGCTTTTCTCCGCAATCTTAAGGCTTCCGGCTTTGAATGGGAGGAATTCATCATCTGATTTATTGCGGGTGCCTTCCGGAAATACAAAAATATTAATTCCGGATTTAATTTTATCAACCCCGGCAAGTATGGTCTGTAATCCCTGGCGGATATCACTGCGGTCAAGGAACAGGCAGTGGATGTAACGCATCCATACACGAAGCAGCGGATAGCGGTTCATCTCTTTCTTGGCAATGAAACCGGTAATTCCCGGAACGGCAATATAGCCAAGGATAATATCGAAATAACTGCGGTGGTTGCCGACATACAGTACTGCAGTGTCGGTTGGAATGTTTTCTTTTCCAAGGACAATCAGTTTTGTTCCGGCAACAAAGCGGATAAAACGGAACGCGTGGTATATAATTGCACGGGACGCCTTATCTTTGGCTGACGGATTGATAAATCCGACAAGCCAGAGTACGAACATAACCGGCGAAAACAGAATTAAAAATGAAATAACAAAGAAAACAATTAATATAAAGCGAATCATGATAAAACTCCTTTAATAATATGAAGGACAAGCAGATTCCTTCCTGAATTATTATATCCCACAGAAATTACCGTGGCAAACAAAAAAACGGAAACGGAGAAAAAAGATGGTTATTTTTAAAAATGGCACCATAATTGATCCAAAGACCTCTTTTATGGGTAAAAAAGATATTGCAATCGAAGGAAATCTGATTATTAAAATAGATGAAAACATACCGGCTTCAAAAGAGGACAAAGTATACGATTGTGCGGGAAAATATATAGGACCGGGACTTGTAGATGTGCATGTACATTTCAGGGATCCGGGATTTACTTATAAAGAAGACATTGAGAGCGGAAGCATGGCGGCGGCTAAGGGAGGATTTACGTCAGTTATACTGATGGCGAACACCAAGCCGGCTGTAGATAATGCGGATACAATCCAATATATTTTGGATAAAGGGAATAAGACTGGAATCCATGTGTATACCTGTGCCAATGTTACGGAAGGCATGAAGGGAAAGGTATTAACAGATTTTAAGGGGCTTTTGGATGCCGGGGCAATCGGTTTTACAGATGACGGAGTTCCGCTTGTGGACGCGGAACTTGTTAAAAAAGCTATGGAACAGGCCGTTGCTACCGATTCGGTTTTGAGCTTCCATGAAGAGGACCCTCAGTATATTACCAATAATGGTGTGAACAGAGGAAAAGCAAGTGAGCATTATGGCATTGGAGGTTCTGACAGACTGGCAGAGATTAGAATGGTGGACAGGGATATCAAACTGGCAATGCAAACCGGTGCTAAAGTGAATTTCCAGCATCTCAGCACCAGGGAGGCAATAGAGTTAATCCGTGAAGCTAAGAAACTTCCTGAAGGTGAGAATCTATATGCGGAGGCAACGCCGCATCATATTGCACTGACTGAAGATGCTGCCATAACACATGGTACCATGGCAAAAATGAATCCTCCGCTACGTGAAGAGAGTGACAGACAGGCGATAATAGAAGGTCTTATGGATGGTACAATTGATATTATTGCAACCGATCATGCGCCTCACAGCACGGATGAAAAAAACAAACCGATTACAGAGGCGCCAAGTGGAATTCTTGGTTTGGAAACTGCTTTTGCAATTTGCAATAAAATGTTGGTATTGAGTGAAAAATTAAGTTATTTGCAATTATTCTGCAAGATGAGTTATAATCCAGCGGGATTATATGGACTTAATGCAGGATATCTTGCAGAAGGAGCGCCGGCTGATTTGGTTGTTTTTGACCCGGAGAGGGTTTGGAATATAGATAAATTTGCTTCCAAATCGCAGAATTCACCGTTTATCAATGAAAATTTGACGGGTAAAATTGAATTAACCATGTCAAATGGGAAAATCGTATTTTTGGATTGGAAATAGAAATACACAAAGAGGAAAGGAAATTAAATTTAAAATGAAGAAAAAATGTGTTGGTGTTGTGTTAAGTGCGCAGGAACTGGCAGTTGATGTGTATGATTTATGGATTGAAACAGAGATTGCCCGGGATGCAAAACCGGGACAGTTCATAGGAGTGTTTACATCTAAGGAATCAACTTTGCTTCCAAGGCCAATCAGTATATGCGAGGTAAATGAGGAAAAAACAGCGCTTCGAATTGTGTATCGCGTGGTCGGAAAAGGAACAGGTGAGTTCTCCCATTACAAAGCAGGAAGAAGAATATGGGTACTTGGGGTGCTTGGGAACGGATATCCGCTTGAGGCAGCCGAAGGTAAACATGCACTTCTGCTTGGTGGCGGAATCGGAATACCGCCGCTTGTAGAACTTGCAAAACAGCTCAGAAACAGAGAACCGCTAGCAAAGATTACGGTCTCTGTCGGTTACCGCAGCAATGATCTGTTTCTGACGGAAGAATTGTCACAGTATGCCGATGTATTGGTAGCAACGGAAGACGGCAGTGTGGGAACTAAGGGAAATGTCATGGATGCTGTCAGAGAGAATAAAATAACGCCCGATATTATATATTCCTGTGGACCGATGCCTATGTTAAAGGCTATTAAGAACTACGCAGAAGAGAAAAACATTCCTGCTTATATTTCATTAGAAGAGAGAATGGCCTGTGGTGTGGGTGCATGTCTTGGCTGTGTGTGCAAAACAACTCATAAGGACCACCATTCGCATGTGAATAATGCAAGAATTTGTACGGACGGTCCCGTATTTGAGGCAAAGGAGGTAGAAATCTAATGAGTAATTTAGCTGTTAAGATTGCGGGAGTTGAATTTAAGAATCCTGTTATGACTGCCTCCGGAACATTTGGCTCCGGTATGGAGTATGGTGAATTTGTAGATTTGAATAAGTTGGGAGCGGTAGTTACCAAGGGCGTTGCAAATGTACCATGGCCCGGCAATCCGACTCCGCGAGTAACGGAAGTATATGGCGGTATGTTAAATGCCATCGGTCTTCAGAATCCCGGAATTGATGTTTTCCTGGAAAGAGACCTTTCGTTTTTGAAACAATATGATACGAAAGTGATTGTTAATGTATGCGGAAAATCCGTACAGGATTATCTGGATGTAGTGGAAAAACTATCCGATGCAGATATTGATATGATGGAAATTAATATTTCCTGCCCGAATGTAAAAGAAGGGGCGATTGCTTTTGGACAAAAGGCGGATTCCGTGTACGATATTACCAAACAGATTAAGGACAAGGCCAAACATCCGATTATCATGAAACTCAGCCCGAATGTGACCGATATTGCAGAGATGGCAAGAGCGGCAGAAGCGGCAGGCGCGGATGCATTATCCATGATTAATACGCTTACCGGTATGAAAATTGATATTGAACGTCGCAGATTTGCGTTAGCCAACAAGACCGGAGGCATGTCCGGTCCTGCAATTAAACCGATTGCCATTCGTATGGTTTATCAGTGTGCCAATGCAGTTTCCATTCCAATTATCGGCATGGGTGGTATTGCCAATGCGGAGGATGCAATTGAATTTATGATGGCAGGTGCAACGGCGGTTGCGGCAGGTGCTATGAATTTTGTTAATCCGTACCTTACGGAAGAATTAGTGGATGGAATCGACCGGTTCCTCGAAAGCCATAATATTGCCGATGTAAATGAAATCATCGGTTGTGTGAAATAATAATGCATGAATATATTAAAAGACCTCTGATGGGAAGCAACCATCAGAGGTCTTTGGCATTACAAAGAAAATAATGGGGGGAAATATTATTTTGCTTTGTTTAAGAATGGTCTTGCGATTTTGTCATTAAAGAACTCAATTAACGGCCCCATGAAGAATGCAGTAATAATGGTGCCGATACCAACAATTGTCGGGACTTCCCTAAGTGCACCGCCGCCAATCAGGAATATTACCGTGCCGGCAATAACACAAACAAGGTCTGTTGCGATTCTGCAGAATTTAAACTTGGCAAGTTTCCACTTGTAAGCAAGGACAATGGCAACTGCATCATATGTAGATACACCGAGGTCTGCAGTCATATAGAATGCGGAACCGAAGCAAATAATGACAATTCCTACAATCAAACATAAAAATCGGGTAACCATAGACGGATTCACAAATATGGTTTGTAAAAACGAATATGTAAACTCGGTAATATAACCCAATAAAAAGAGGTTAATAAAGGTGGCAATGCCGATATTATGGCGGTCCACCAATATACTGAAGGTTAATAATATCAGATTAACGATTACATAAAGAGTTCCGAAAGATATCGGAATTAATTTGTCCAAACCGCTCATAAGAGACTGGAACGGATCAACACCAAGTGCGGCAATTTTGAATATACCGACGCTGATGGCACAAATAATTACGCCAAACAAAGACATAAAAATTCTTCTTGATTTCATATTTTTCTCCTGTTTTCCCATTGCTATATACTATTTTATAACTTGTCCGTTTGAAAATCCAGAAATATACAACTTAATAGAGTAGAGATGTCATATTACCCACACATATTTCATATAAATGGGTAGGGCATGCATTCAAGGAGGGAAAAGCGTGGAGTTAATAAAGAAAAACATCCATATGGATCATTGTCAGGAATTGGCATATACCCAGATTAGTTTAGAAGAAGACCAGAATATTTCAGATCAGAAACCGGATGCGCTTCGGGTTATTTGCAAAAAGGCAGATGTAAGAATCGCAGAGACCAAAGTGTCGGATGATTCTGTTCTTATAAAAGGAACACTGGAGTATCAGGTTTTGTATCTTACGGATGAGGCGGAAAAAAGACTTTGCGGAATGAGCGGGGAAATACCGTTTGAAGAAAAAATATATACAAATAAATCGTGCATATATGATGAAGTGCGTGTGGCAGCCAGAGCAGAGGATGTAACCATCCGTTTGATTAATTCCAGAAAGATAAATATACGTTGTATTGTTGCGGCTTCCGTTCTGTGCGATGCATTGTATGATGAAGAAGTTGTGACGGATGTGGAGAATCCTGCGGCCTGTGAAATTCTGAAAAAAACACTTGCTGTTACGTCAATTGCGTTGGATACCAGGGATATATTCCGGATAAAGGACGAATTTTCTGTTCCTGACGGATATCCGAATATATACGCATTACTATGGAAAAATATCCGGTTTGACGGACTTGAATTTGTTCCTATGGATGGAAGAATCGGAATCCGGGGTGAGTGGACGGCATTTTTTATTTATGAAGGGGAAGAAGAGGAAAGCGAACCCAGATGTTTCGAGATGAGCCGGACGATAGACGGATATCTGGAAGTGCCGGAATGCAGAGATAATATGATTTTGCGCGTAGATTGGGAACCGGAACAGGAGCAGGTTGAAGTAAGGACGGATTATGACGGCGAAGAACGGCTGATTGGTCTGGATATGGAATTAAAACTTTTTATCAAATTATATGGTAATGAGGAATTATCTGTAGTGGTAGATGCGTATGGATTGCAGGAAATGCTTGAACCTGTCATGAAGGAAGGAACATACAGACATATTATTAAAAATGATTGCGGAAAAATAAAATTAAGTGACACATGTGATAATTCAGGGGAAGCGGAGCAGATTACACATATTTTGCATGCAGATGCCTGTATTGTGGATGAAAAAAATGCAGTCACAGAAAACGAAATCAGTATGATGGGCGTAGTGCACATGGAACTATTGTGTAAAACGGAGGAACCGAACGAACCATACCGCTGTATTGTGCTGGATTTGCCCTATAAACAGATTGTTTCTGTCATGCAGCTTACAAAGGACAGCCCGTATTGTGTGAAAATGTGTATTGAACAAGTTCACGCAGGTATCCAGGGAGATAAAATTGAAGTAAGAGTACTGCTTGACTATTGCTTAATCGCATATTGCCAGACAGTGGAACCAATGCTGGTGGGTATGGAGAAAGTAACAGAAAACGGACAGGATAAATCCCTGCCTGTAATGTCTGTTTATTTTGCGAAAGAGAATGAAGCGCTCTGGAACATTGGTAAAAAATATCGGGTGTCATTAAATGATATCAAGGAGATAAACCAGATAAATGCGGATGTTTTGAACGGCGGAGAAAGAATACTCATAGCAAAAGAAATGCTATAAAAATTAAATGGCGAATTAATAAACTGGAATTATAGACGATGCGAATAGCAGAAATAAAAGGACCTCCGCCTTGCGGCAGAGGTCCTTGTTATGGAAAATCTTATACTGTTTCAGCCATTTTCTGTGCTTCAGCAGCCCAGTCATCAAATTTCTTCATGGTAGCGTCATAAGTTCTCTGGGAAATATCAGGAAGTTTGTCGCCCCAAGCTTCGGTAGCCTGCTTGAATCCTTTTTCAAATGCTTCACGCATTTCTTCAATCTTGTCAGGGTCACCGCCTGTTAACGCCTTAGCAAAATCAAGGATGCGGGAAGAAGTCTGTTCGACACCCCAATATCCGTCTTCTGCAATATCTGCCTGAGTCTGTGCTCTGGTAGCCGCATCTACGGTAAAATTACCGGTACGTAAGAAACTCCAGATGCTGGTATCATCAGCCGTTCCGATTGCATTACCTTGTCCGGCCATTAATTTCTCAACTAAACTTCTGAGTTGAGCTGTACGTGCTTCTGCATCAGCCTTTAACTGATTAATTACTGCGGTGTTAGGAGTATATGTCTTCTTAGCAGATGCTGTCTGCTTAGATGGTTCATATACAACACCGGATTCATTAGTAGTGTTGTTTGCAGCAACTTTCTGTTCGCTTGCAACAGTAGTCTGTGCAGCAGTTGTAGTGCTGTAAACCGGTGTGCTAGAAGTAATTCCGTTTACATTCATGTTCATACCTTACCTTTCCGTTTCCGTATGGAAACATTGCTATATCATTACTTCCGTGTAATGAGAGTATACCTTGTATCTTCTATATCGGCAAATCTTTTTCATATGTTAATAGATAGGATTGCTTTTTTTTGAGAAATTGTATATAATTAGGAACAATTAAACATTGTATACAATGTGCAATCCGGAGGAGATTCTGTGAATCAGGTAAAAATCAAAGCGATGGCTAAGGTGAACTTGGGCCTGGATGTCCTAAGACGCCGCGAGAACGGATACCATGATGTGAAGATGGTGATGCAGACCGTTGATTTGTTTGATGAGTTGACAATTAATAAGGAAGAAGGTAAAGATATCCGTATTACTTCCAATATAGGGGAACTTCCTTTAAATGAGGATAATCTGATATATAAAGCCGCAAGTCTTATTTTTGATAAGGCCGGTGAGAGATATGGAGTGTCCATCCATTTGGATAAGAATATTCCGATTGCGGCAGGAATGGCAGGAGGGAGTACGGACGCAGCAGCAACACTTCTTGCACTGAATGAATTGTTTGGGTTTGGATATACGAAAGAGGAATTGGCGCAAATCGGAGTGAAAATCGGCGCAGACGTTCCGTATTGCATTTATGGCGGGACATGTTTATCGGAAGGAATCGGTGAGATTCTGACTAAACTTCCGGATGCACCGGATTGTTATATAGTGATTGCGAAGCCGCCGATAGGTGTTTCCACAAAATACGTATATGAGAATCTTCATATTGAAACGGTTAGTGAGCATCCGGACATGGACGGAATGGTGGAAGCAATCAAAAACGGAAGTTTAAAGGGCGTGACGGATACGATGGGAAATGTTTTAGAGACCGTGACCGTCAAAAAATATCCGGAGATTGCCACAATGAAAGAGTGCCTGCTTGAAAACGGCGCGGAAAATGCACTGATGAGCGGTAGCGGACCGACAGTGTTCGGTATTTTTATTGAGAAGGAAAAGGCCGATAAAGCATTAAAGGAATTAGAGAAGACAGGTTTGGTAAAACAGGGATTTGTTACTACTTTTGCAAAAGAGACAGGTGTTTTTTACTAAGGAGGGTTAGTATGGGTGATTTTAAGACGACTATGATGGATGATTTTTTGCCGCTTCGTGACGTAGTATTCCGTACATTGCGTCAGGCAATTTTAACCGGAGAAATGAAACCCGGTGAAAGACTTTTGGAGATTCATCTTGCCAATAAATTGGGCGTGAGCCGTACACCAATCAGAGAGGCAATCCGTATGCTGGAACTGGAAGGCTTGGTTATCATGGTTCCAAGACGCGGTGCGCAGGTAGCCCAGATTACGGAAAAGAGTATGTCGGATGTATTGGAGGTGCGTTGTGCATTGGATGTACTTGCAGTAGAACTTGCCTGTGAAAGAATTACAACAGAGGCAGTGGAAGAACTTAGGGAAGCCTGTAGGGAATTTGAAAAGGCGACAAATACAAAGGATGTTCATGTGATTGCAAAAGCAGATGTGGCATTTCACGATATCATTTTTAAAGCTGCGGGTAATCCGAGACTGACACAGATGATTAACAATCTGGCGGAACAGATGTACCGTTACCGTTTTGAATATATTAAGGATGAATCACAGCATCAGATGCTTGTCAAAGAGCATTGTTTGATTTGTGAAAGCATTGAAAAACGAGATGTGGAAGGTGCCAAGGAAGCCATCCGTAAACATATTGAGAATCAGGAAAATTCGATTATCCGTCAGATCCGTTTAGAAAAAAGATAATGTATAGCCCGTTCTTTTTGTGTCAATACTCCCTTTATAAAAGGAGGCAGATATGAAAAAACGGATGTTATCTTTATTTATGGCGGCAATGAGCGTGGCAATGTTTGGTATTTTGTACCCGGAATATATTCTGCTACCGGATACATATGAATATATAGCAGAAAAAAGTCCGAAACAGGTGTGTGAATCATGTCATGGTGAACTTGCCATGGAGGACTTAACAGAGCTGTTGTACGAAACACCGGAAAATATCCGGGTGTCTTCAAAAGTACTGCAGATGCTGGAAGAAGAAGGAATTGTGAGATGGAAAAACAGGAACTGATATTGAATGGAAATATCGACCCGTCTGCACCAATCGGAATATTTGATTCCGGTGTGGGCGGATTGACTGTCGCAAGAGAGATTATGCGACAGATTCCGAATGAGCGGTTGGTATATTTTGGAGATACGGCACGTGTGCCATATGGTAATAAATCAAAAGAAACCATTACCAAATACTCCAAGCAGATTATCCGTTTTCTGAAAACGCAGAATGTGAAGGCGATTGTTGTGGCATGTAATACGGCCAGTGCGTATGCGTTGGATGAAATTGAGAAAGAACTGGAGATTCCGATAATCGGTGTGGTAAAGCCCGGAGCTAAAGTGGCGGCAGAGGCTACCCGCAATAAAAGAGTGGGTGTTATTGCAACGGCAGGAACCATCCAGAGCCGTATTTATGCGGAATACATAGAAGGTATCGACAAAGATATCCGGGTAATCGGAAAGGCTTGTCCTTTATTTGTTCCGCTTGTAGAGGAAGGATTACTGGAAGATCCGGTAACGGATGAAATAGCGACCAGATACCTGAATGAATTAAAAGATTTGGATATAGATACATTAATTCTGGGCTGTACCCATTATCCGTTAATCCGCTCCACGTTAGGACGGATTATGGGTGAAAAAGTAACACTTGTAAATCCGGCCTATGAAACAGCGGTGGAGTTGCGTGCTCTTTTGGAACGTGAAGGATTGCTTAATCCGTCAACCAACCGGCTTGGAACCAATCAGTACCAGTTTTTTGTATCGGACGGAGCGGATAAATTTAAGGCGTTTGCCAATTCCATCATTAAATACGGAATATTATCCGCTAAAGTAATACATATTGAGGAGTATTAATTTATGACAAAAGATGTGCTGATTGCCATTAAGGGCATGCAGTTTGAGGGCGCAACGGACCCGGAAGAAATAGAAGTAATCCAGCGTGGGCAATATTATGAACGCAACGGTTCACACTACCTGCTGTACGATGAACCTGTGGAAGGATCATCGGATATTATTAAGAATCGCATCAAGTTTAAAGAGGATGAGGTTCAGGTGGCTAAAAAAGGTCCTGTAAATACTACATTAACATTTACCAGGAACGAAAAAAATATGACTAACTATGCGACTCCGTTTGGAAATCTCGTAATAGGGATTGATACACAGCGAATTGCTCTTGATATGTCAGAACTGAAGATGGATATCAAAGTAGACTACGCCCTTGACATCAATTACGAATTCCTCGCAGATTGTAAGATTTCGATAGAAGTTTCGGCTCTGCCAAGCTAATAAAAAAAGCAGCTTACGCTGCTTTTTTTATTTAACCGGCTTAGCGCCTGCTTTTTCCTGGGCAGTTTCGAGTGCTCGCTTAAAGAAGCCTTTCTTTTTCTGCTCTACAACGGCCTGCTTACCATGCAAGCCCTTAACGGATGTAATGTAGATACCGCTAACGGTAGCTTTTACTTCCTTCTTAACCGGAACCTGGTCGTAAATCTTCTCATCACATACCAAAGACATAACCTGTGGACCTACTTTAACCTTAACAATCGGAAGCTTGGAGCCACGCATCAGGCGGGGTGCCTGCTCGATAACTGCCTGCGGAAGTCCGGATTCTTTGAGTTTCATACGCTTCTTATCAATAATCAACATGGAAACAGTCTGCTTCATAGCTTCCATCTGTTCCTGCTGTTCAGCCTGTCTCTTCTGAGCCTTCTTACCTACGAAATAAAGTGCAATAACGGCAACAAGTAAAACGGCCAAGATAACCAATAATACAATTGTAACTGTACTCATGATTACTCCTCCTTACAATATAATAACAGGACAATTCTACCATTTTTTTTCCCAATACGCAACATGAAAGAAATTATGAAAAATATGTGAAATTTTATTTTGGGGTTTTATCATGTAAGAAAATGTGGTATAAATGAGATGTTGCGTATTTATGCGTATTTTTTGGAAATATAGAAAGGTTTGGATTGAAAATGAAACGAGTATTAGCGATATTAATGGCAGTGGCCATGATGGCATCTTTGATTTCCGGTTGCGGTAAATCAGTTGATTTGGATAAGATTGATGCCCAGAAGTATGTTACCACTCTTTTTGAGTATAAAGGGATGGAACTGAGCGCACATAAGCAGGAGATAACGGATGAATATGTTGATTCATATATCGAGTTTATGTTGGCGCAGTATCCGGTGTCCGTTCCGGTAACAGATCGTGCTGTTCAGGTTGGCGATACAGCCAATATTGATTATGTTGGAAAAGACATGAATGGTGTTGCTTTTGAAGGAGGTACTGCACAGGGTTATGATTTAATAATCGGTTCCGGTATGTTTGTTCCCGGATTTGAGGATGGTCTTGTAGGTGCCAATATTGGAGAGACAAGGGATGTAGAGCTGACATTCCCGGAGAATTATCATAGTGAAGATCTTGCCGGTCAGGATGTAGTGTTTACAGTAACCATTAATAGTATTACAGGATCTGAACCTGCAGAACTCAATGATGAATTTGTAGCACAGTTTGGCAGCGCCAGTGTAGAAGAATTCAGGAATACCGTTATTGTTGCTTTAGAAGAAGATGCACTTGTTACTTACGAGGAAGAATTACAGAGACAGATTATCGATAAGCTTTTGGCAGAATGTGTATTTGCGGATGAATTACCAAATAATTTGGTAGAGTCTTACAAAGAACAGATTCATTCAAATTTCGAAATGGTTGCGGCAAATTATGGAATGGATGTAGAAACGTATGTAAAGTCCTCCGATATGACAATGGAAGAATTTGAAGAAAATGTACTTGTAGGTGCAATCGATTCAACCAAAGAAGTATTGGTATGTAAGGTAATCGCTGACAAGGAGAATATTTCTGTAACCGATGAAGAACTGGAACAGAATATTCAGGATAATTATGCGAACTTCGGTTACTTATCAGCAGATGATTATAAAGAAAATGAGAATGTAGAAGAATACCGTGATTATTTATTAACAGCAAAGGTTCTCAGTTTCATTATCAGCAATGCGAATATAACAGCTCTTTCACCGGAAGAAGCTCCGGCAGAGACTGTTACGGAAGCAGAATAATATACAGCAGGTATACCTAAGCCCCGGAATGAGATTCCGGGGCTTTTTTTGTAAATTATCTTGTTTTATATAGGGAAAGCATAGTACAATAAAAACGGTTATGTAACCGTGTTTGAGATAAGGATGAAACGGGTTGAAAAAGAGAATGAAGAAACGGATTCTTTTAGTATTTTTCAGTTTCATATTGTTTATAATGCAGCCTTTGACGGTATATGCAACTTCCATTTCCCAACTAAAGCAGCAGAAGAAGGAAAATGAAGAGAAACTTGGTGAATTGAATGAAGAAATCTCCGAGTTGACAGATGAATCAAAGGGAATAACGGAAGAACTGGAAGAGTTGGATGATTTACTGGTGGAGGTTCTTGCCAGTGTGAGTTTGCTTGAAGAGGATGTCGAAGAAGTAGAGGAGAAAATAGAAGTCACCAAGGCAGAGCTGGATGAGGCAATTAAGACAGAAGAAAAACAGTATGCGGATATGAAGAAGCGTATCCAGTACATGTACGAAAAGGGTGAGACCTCCTATGTGACACTTTTGCTGGGGGCAAGCAGTATCGGGGACGTCATGAGCCGTGCGGAATACATTGAGCAGATGTATGAATACGACCAGGAATTATTGAATGAATACATAGCAGCCAAAGAAGCGGTAGAGGAAAAAAAGGTACAGCTGGAAGAAGAACAGGCAGAACTGGAAGCTTCCCTGTTTGAATTGGAGCAGGAAAAAGCGGCGTTGGATGAGTTGATTGCCGAAAAGAAGAAGGAACAGGAAGATTTTGAGACAAAGCTTGCGAAAGCAAAGCAGGAAGCGGCAGCCTATAAGGCCAAGATAAAGCAACAGAACAGCCAGATTAAGAAACTGGAAGAAGAGGCGGCAAGAAAAGCAGCTGAAGAAGCAAAGAAGAAGGCCGGCAACACCGATTCGGCAAGTATTATCAGTAGTGCTAAGGGAAGTGCCAGTGGTAAGAAAATTGCCAACTATGCATGTAAATTCGTAGGTAATCCCTATGTATACGGAGGGACAAGTCTGACAAACGGAACGGATTGTTCGGGATTTACCATGTCGGTATATAAGGCATTCGGTTATAGCATACCGAGGTCATCAACAGCCCAGCGAAGTGCCGGACGGGGCGTTACTTATGCAGAGGCACAGCCGGGCGATATTATCTGTTATGCCGGACATGTGGCAATCTATCTCGGGGGAGGCAGGATTGTACATGCAAGTACACCGGCAACCGGCATTAAATACGGCAATGCTACATATAAAGAGATTTTGGCGGTTAGAAGAATTGTAGATTAACTTTTTGGGGGACAGTTACGTGTCAAAAGGAATAAAACGAATGTATCTGATGCTGCTTGCAATAACAGGCCTGCTTATTCTGGCAGCATTCATTGGAGGAAATGGGAAGCGCGCCGAAGCGAATATTTTGAATTTGAGACCGGATAGGGTGGTACAGGAAACGGAGAACTCCAAGAGTTATTATTTTGATGTGGGCTCCAAGAGTCTCGGTGGTCTTGGGATAGCATTTTTTACCAATCACCAGAATGTTACCCTGTATTGTAACGAAGCAAGATTTTGTGAACGCTTAAAGACAGACAGCCCATGGGGACATACAACCGGTTCGGCATGGAATTTTGTTCATTTGCCGTATGAAGCGAAAGAAGTGCGTATTGTTCTTGAACAGGTATACGATTCCTATGAGATGAATGATTTTTATTTGCTGGCTGGAAATGACAGGGAGATTTATATTTCATTGTTAAAATCTTCGGCATTTGCAATGGCGTGCAGTATTATTATCGCCGTAATCGGAATCGCGCTGTTTATTGTCTGGCTGATTGTACGTAAACGGACACCGGCAGTTGCCAATGTGTTTTATTTGGCCATTTTGTCCATACTTTTCGGATTGTGGTCGTTCAATGAAACTATGGGAGCTACCATATTATTTAAAGATCGTGTCGCCTGTTCATTTATGGCCTTTGTTTTGCTGAAATTGATTTCACCAACACTTGTTTTATTTACAAGGGAATTTGCCGGGGCGCAAAAAGGCTTAGTGTGGGAAATCTTTTCGCGGTTTATGGTAGTAGAGGCTGTTATTACTATTTCCATGCATATGGTTGGTATCATGGATTTAAAAGAATCGGTATTGAGTACACATATTATTCTGGTTGTGAGTATGATTTATACAATCGGAATTGTTATTATTGCACTTAAGAAAAAACAGATAACCGAACATGTAGAAATATACCTTTTTGCAGGAATTGTAGTAGTAATTGCGGCAATTGCTGTATTTGTCAATTACTATCTGGGCGGCAGTCATACGGACATTGCAGGAAGAATAGGATTCTTCATTTTTGCATTACTTGCTTCCAGTCAGACTGCGGTACATGCACTTAAAATGGTAGAAAAAGGAAAATATGCAGCTATCTACGAAGAGTTGGCCATAACAGATTCCCTGACCGGATTGTATAACCGCAATGCTTATCAGATAGACATCGGAAAAATTGAGGAATTGAACGGATTTTTAATTCTCACGTTTGATTTAAATGATTTGAAGATATGTAATGATACCAAGGGACACACAGAAGGCGATCATTATATTGTTACGGCTGCCAAGATGATTGAAAGACTTCTGGCTCCGTACGGACGGTGTTACCGCATCGGTGGAGATGAATTTTGTTCCATCGTACGTAATGGTACTACCTGTCCTGTGGATGATTTATTATTAAAATTGGAAATGGAACAGATTAAATATAATGCTGGGCTAACACCAAACGGATATCCGATCCGTATTGCAGCCGGTTATGCATTGTATGATGCTGAATTGGATGAAAATATTGAAGACATGAGAGACCGTGCCGATACCAATATGTACCGGAATAAGAGACAGATAAAAGAAGCAGAGCAGGGAAACTTTGTATAAAATTATAAGAAAAACGCCTTTGACAATAAGTCAAAGGCGTTTTGTAATTTTGTAAAATATATTGTTATTATTTGCCGGAAGCCGGAGTACCGGTACGGGCAAAGAAATCTTTCCAAATCTGCGGAACGAATAACATCAGCATAGGGAAGAGCTCCAATCTTCCGGCTAACATGTCAAACATCAGAACCCATTTGGTAAATGGGTTGAAATGTGCAAAATTGGCAGTAGGACCAACCATTTCAAGTCCGGGACCGATGTTATTAATTGTCGCTGCTACGGCAGTAAAATTGGTAACCAAATCTTTCTCTTCCAGTGAAACAACCAGTAAGGAGAAAACAAAAATTACAAAGAAGGTTACAAAATATACATTGGTTGCACGCATGACTTCGTGTTCGACCGGTTTGTCATCCAGGTTAATCTTCTTAATGCTGCGCGGATGAAGATAACTGCCGATTTCTTTGAATACGGTTTTGATAACCAGGATAAATCGGGAGACCTTGATACCGCCACCGGTACTTCCGGCACAGGCTCCAATAAACATTAATAGAACCAATATGGTACGACTCAAAGCAGTCCATTGATTAAAGTCCGCAGTGGCAAAACCGGTAGTTGTCATAACGGAGGCTACCTGGAAAGTAGAATGCCTGAGAGCATCCCATACCGCCATGGAACCGTGAACCAACTCTATGGTAATAATGGACACGGCTGCTACAATAATAAGCAGATATGCCCGGATTTCTTCCATGGTAAATGCCTTCCTGAACTGACGGTAAAGAATCAGATAATAGGCATTAAAGTTAATTCCGAATAAAATCATAAAGATAGCGACTATCCACTGGATATAAGGGGAATAGTCTGCAATACTGCTGTTCTTAATACCGAATCCACCGGTACCTGCGGTTCCGAATGCGGTAGTAACAGAATCAAACAGCGGCATGTCGCCGAGTAATAATAAAATAATCTGGGCAAGTGTTAATGCAAAATAAATTAAATACAGGATTCTGGCTGTGTGTTTCATCTTGGGAACCAGTTTGCCGACAGACGGTCCCGGACTTTCGGCTTTCATCAGGTTGATATTGGAGCCGCCGCTCATTGGGATGATAGCCATCATAAAGACAAGTACTCCCATACCACCAATCCAATGTGTAAAGCTTCGCCATAATAAAGATGTATGGGAAAGTGCTTCCACATCAGTCAGGATGCTGGCGCCGGTTGTGGTAAAGCCGGAGATCGTTTCAAACAGGGCATCCGTGAAACTTGGAATCTCACCTGTCAGGATAAACGGTATACACCCTACAATACTGAGCATAATCCAACTCAGGGCGGTAATAATACAACCTTCTTTTAAATAAAAAACATGATTCTTGGGCTTTTTAAAAGTCATGGCAATGCCGATAAGTCCTGCGATAAAAGCCACCAGAAGGAACCATAATCCTTCCTGTTCTTTGTAAATTAAGGCAACGATACAGGGAAGAAGCATAAGTATGGCTTCAATCTTAAGTACGCTACCCAAAACATAACGAATAATTGCGCGATTCATAATCCTCTTCCTTATTAGTCTTCTAAAATGTCCTGAATATCATAAAAACCGGTGTGAGTGGTTACAATCATAACCGTGTCACCAAGGCGGATACAGTCATTTCCGCTTGGGATAATGATATCACCGTTACGGTTAATAAAGGATACCAATAAGTTTTTCTTAAGATGAAGATCTTTAAACGGAATATCCGTTACACCCGATTCATCATCCACACGGAATTCAATTGCTTCCACACGGTGGTCAAACATATGGTAGAGGGTCTCGATATTACTGTCCTTGGATGCATTTTTCGCGCGGACATAAGCAATAATTGCTTCTGCGGTAATATATTTCGGATATACAACGCTGCCAAGATCCAGAGTATTGATTACGTCCCTGAAATTGATGCGGTTAATCTTGGTGATAACCTTGGCCTCTGATACCTGTCTGGCAAAAAGGGTTAATAAAATATTCTCTTCGTCAATACCCGTAAGAGGTACGAAGGATTCTACATACTCGATGCCTTCTTCTTTTAACAAGTCTTCATCTGTTCCGTCACCATTTATAATGATTGCTTTCGGAAGCAGTTTGCTCAATTCTTCGCAACGGGTACGGTCGCTTTCAATAATTTTAACGGAGATACCGTTACGGATGAGGCGCTTAGCAAGATAATAGGTGGATTTGCCACCGCCGATTATCATCGTATCTTTTACTTTGTTGGTGTTAAAACCAATAGTTACAAGGAATTCCTTTACCTTTTTGCGGGAGGAAACGAAGGAAGCAACATCTTCGGCTACAAGAGTAAAATTACCATCCGGAATATATACTTCGCCGTTACGTTCCACGGCGCAAATAAGAACTTTGGTGTCAATATGCTGACCAATGTCCTTTATAGTCATTCCGTCCAGAATATTTCCTTCCGGAATCTTAAACTTAATCAGTTCTGCCTGTCCGTGGGCAAATGTATTGACTTCAAGTGCGGATGGCAGATACAGAATGCGCGCAGCTTCAACTGCCGCTTCGTATTCGGGATTAATAATCATCGCAAGTCCGAGTTTGTCGCGAAGATAACCGATTTCTTTGTTGTATTCGGGATTACGTACTCTGGCAATGGCGGCACAGTTACCGACACGCTTGGCAACCGTACAGCACAAAAGATTTAATTCATCGGATTCGGTAACCGCGATAATCAGATCGGTTCCTTCAATGCCGGCTTCTTTCAATACGCTGTAGCTGGCGCCGTTTCCGCAGATACCCATAACATCGTACATATTGGCGATGGTCTGTACATTCTGATAATCTTTGTCAACAATAGTAATGGCATGGCCTTCCTGGCTTAACTCTTCAACAAGAGTGGTGCCGACTTTTCCACAACCAACGATAATAATGTTTAAGCCCTGCCCCGCAGGATTTTTCTTTTTAAACATGGTTAATTACCTCCATCTGTTACAATATACCACTACGGGGGAAAAAATGCATCATATTCCATGACAGATTAAGAAAAATGTTTTGCAGAAATTATGCGGGAAAACTTATTGACCTTGCCCCTGGGGCAAGGTTTATACTAACGGTAAGAACTCTGAATATTGGAAAGGAATTTAATCTATTTATGAGTGAAAAACGATATAAAATCGGTGAATTGGCAACCATAACCAATGTTTCGACGAAAGCAATCCGCATTTATGAGGCGAAAGGATTGTTGGCTTCTTACCGCGATGAGACCAATAATTACAGATATTTTGAAGAAGACGCTATTGTAAGAATGCAGAAAATAGAAGTGTTAAAATATCTCGGGTTTAGTCTGGAAGATATCGGGAAGATGCTGGAACGTTATGAATCCATGAATCTGACGGAGAGTTTCTTGGAGCAGAAGCGTATGCTTGAGAAAAAAGCATGGGAATTGGAGCGTATGATTTACTGCATGGACAGGGCTGCAAAAGAAAGCCAGATGGAAGGTTTTGAGATAACAAAATTGTTCGAGTCCCTGCGTAATATCATTATCAGCAGAAATGCGGATGAAGGCGTATACCGGATGTTTGGACATAGTGATGAACCAAGGGGGTGGTCCAGGTGGATTTATGAGCAGGCCGATATCAAATCCGGTGAATGTATTTTGGATGCCGGTTGCGGATGGGGCAATTTGTGGCGATTTAATGAGGAGCGTCTTGTACCTGACATGCAGGTTACATTGGTAGATTTTCACAATACATATGCAGATGATTTGGAGGAGTATGTTTGTGATAAATCACAGTTTCATTTTATGTGGGGGGATTTGAATGAACTGGATTATCCCGGGAAGTATGATTGCATTTTCTTAAATCATGTGATTCTTTATTTGGAAAATCCGGTGGAGACATATGCAAGACTAAGATCGTATTTAAATTCCGGTGGCAGGATGATAACAACCTGGGGTGGATTGCTATTAGCGGAGAATTTGATGACTTTGTTGTGCGAGCATGCTCCTGAGGAACAAAAACAGATAAAGGCGCATTTTACGGAGCTGAAGGAAGAAATAGAGCAGAGAGAGAAGGAATTGAAGCAGGTTTTTGGAGAGGTGGCATTACATAAATATCCGGCGGTCCTTCATTTTGATACGGCTAAAGAAATGGTAGATTATCTTGAACCGGTTGCAAAAAAACTGGGTGTTAATAGTTCGGATGGGATGGCTTCTTTTGAGAGATTTCTGGAGGAGAAATTTAAGGAATCAGGGGAAGAGATTCATATGGTCAGAGATAGTTATTTGTATGTTTGCAGGGAATAGGGGGAATTATGAAGCAAGCAAGTTTTTATTATAAAAATCCGAATGCCCCCAAGCCCAACAGGCCAAATCACATGGGCGCTACCATTCTGATTCATTACGATGGAAAAGTGCTATTGGAATCGCGCAGGGACAGTGACAGATGGGCATTTATCGGAGGTGGATTGTTGTTGGATGAAACCCTGCTGGAATGTGCAAAAAGAGAGACTTTTGAAGAAACAGGGATTGTGCTTTCGGATGAAGACATTGAGTTTTGTAAATTATATGATGATCCGTCTATCATCATTTCCTATCCGGACGGGAATATTATCCGAAATATGATGGCTGTATATAAAACAACCCTAAAACAAATGCCTGACTTGGTATGTAGTGAGGAATCGAGGGAGTTGAGATTCTTCTCGAAGGAAGAATTGAAAAGTATAAAGATTGTGGAGACACATAAACCGATTTTAGAGGATTTAGGCTATGAGTGATAACAAAAACTATATCCAATGGATTAGAAGTAAAGTTGGACATGAAAAAATAATTCTTGTTTTTGCAGGTGGTTGCATTTTTAATGAAAAAGGAGAGGTATTGCTTCAAAGACGTGGCGATACAAATAAATGGGGATTTCCCGGCGGTGCAATTGAACTTGGCGAAACACCTGAAATGGCAGCAATCAGAGAAGCAAAAGAAGAAACCGGACTGGATGTCGAAGTCGGAAAATTAATCGGAGTTTATACGGATTGCAATATGAAATATGCGAGTGGAGATGAGGCTCACAGTATTGTGATAGGGTATGAACTTAAGGTTGTAGGCGGTAAACTTTTTTGCGATGGGAGAGAAACGTTAGAATTAAAATATTTTGCACCGGACGATATGCCGGAGTTGTTTTGTAAGCAACATGAGGAATTCTGGTGTAATATAATGAAAGAGAAGTTTGGTTTGCAGGGAATGGAAGAATGAAATGAAACTAGGCATTATTTCAGATATACATAGCAATATAATCGCATTAAAGGCATGCATTGAATACATGGAGTCGGTGTCCTGTGACGAGTATCTGTTTCTCGGAGATTATGTATCGGATACGCCGTACACAAGGGAGACGATGGACTTTTTGTATGAGTTCATGAATAAAGCCACCTGCCATTTCCTTAGAGGAAACCGGGAAGAATACATGTTGGGGCAAAGAGAAGTAATTGCCCGTAATAGGGAAAAAGAAAAATGGTCATGGAATTCGGCAAGCGGAAATCTTTTGTTTGCGTATGAACAATTGGATGAACGGGATTTTTCTTTTTTTGAAAACTTACCGATTACATTCCGATATGAAAAAGATGGGTATCCTGCAATTACCTGTTGCCATGGTTCGCCATTAAGCACAAGGGAATTACTATTGGTTGAACAGGATAATACAAAGACATGGTTGGACACGATTGATACCGAATATTTACTATGCGCGCACACGCATTTTCCGGGAGAGATGGAATGCCACGGAAAGCATTATTATAATTCCGGTTGTGTCGGAATTGCCATTAATGATTGCGGTTTTGCACAATGCATGATTCTGGAAACTGTTACGGATAACGGAAAGTTAGAGTGGAAACCAACTTTTTTGAAAATTCCTTATGATAATAAAAAAGTGGTAGATGATATCCGAAAGAGTGGGTTACTTGATAAAGCACCGTGGTTTATCAATAGTAATATCCAGATTCTGTTAACAGGAATTGATCATTCGGCAGAGATGGTAATTGCGGCATCAAAGAAAGCAACAGAAACGGACAAAGAAGCGGCGTGGCCGCGAATCGATGAAAAGTATTTTGAGGAAGCCGCCGGGGAAGTTGGAGTGCCGGATTATAGGGAAACATTCAAGAGTAATTTTTAAAAGTTATTGCAAACTCAAATTTTGTGTGCTATATTCCTAACTATCAAATCAAAGAGGATAAAAGTATGAATACATTTTGTATGAACAGTTTAAGACGTAGAGAAAGAAGACGTAAGCTCTTGTAATCATTGTTTATTTTCCGCATGGTTACAAGGGTGTACGTCTTGTTTCTGTGCGGTTGCTGTTTATAAATGTTACAGATACAGAACCGTAATAGATTTAGCATAAGCTAATTCCGTTGCGGTTCTTTTTTTATCCGTTTACAAATAATTAGAATGAATGGAGGTTACTATGAAAAAGAAAATTTGTCAGTATCTGGCACAAGTGTTACCGGATATGTCGGAAGAAGAATTGATGAAAACAGTGGAAATTCCCCCGGAAGAAAAAATGGGAGATTTGGCATTGCCGTGTTTTTCGATGGCGAAGAAATTGCGTAAGAATCCTATGCAGATTGCAGCTGATTTAGTGGAAAAGATAAATGAGCAGAAAATTGAATTGGGAATTGAGAAGGTGGAGAACGTAGGGGCATATTGTAACATTTACTTGAAACGGGATTTGTTTGTTAAGAAATGCTTTGATATGTTAAAAAAAGATGAATATGGGGTGTCACAGATTGGTAGCGGAAAAACGGTATGTATGGATTATTCATCTCCAAACATAGCAAAGAATTTTCATGTTGGACATTTGCGTACTACAGTAATTGGAAATTCATTATATAAGATTTATCAGAAATTAGGCTATAACGTGGTGCGAATCAATCATTTGGGTGACTGGGGAACTCAGTTTGGCAAATTGATTGTAGCGTATAAATTATGGAGCAGTGAAGAACTGGTAAAGGAAAAAGGAATCGAAGAATTACTGCGCATCTATGTGAAGTTTAATGATGAGGCAGAGAAAAATGAAAATTTAATTGTCGAGGCTCGGGAATGGTCTGTGAAAATGGAAAGAAACGATTCGGAGGCACTTAAGATTTGGAATTGGTTTAAAGAGATCAGTATGGTTGAATTTGAACGTATTTATGATTTGCTTGGGATGTCTTTTGATTCTTATTTGGGAGAGAGTTTCTACCGTGACAAAGTACCTGCTTTGGTGGAAGAGTTAAAAGAAAAGGAACTTTTGGTTGAAAGTCAAGGGGCGCAAGTAATTGATTTGGAAAAATATAATATGCCGCCATGTCTGATTACAAAGAGTGATGGTGGTTCCATTTACCACTCTCGTGACATAGCAGCTATCCTCTATCGTAAGGAGCAATATGATTTTGAGAAATGCTTGTATATAACAGGATTGGAACAGTCACTTCATTTCAAACAGATTTTTACGGCAATCGAGGTAATGGGATATGATTGGAGTAAAGGATTAATCCATGTTCCTTATGGGCTGGTAAGTTTAGCAGGAGAAAAACTTTCCACACGAGGCGGTAATATTATTTATGCTGAAGATATTTTGAAAGAAGCAATAGAGCGGGCTTACAATGCAATTATTGAAAAGAATCCGGATTTGGCTGATAAAGAAGCAACAGCGAAGAAGGTTGGAGTTGGCGCAATTATTTTCCATGATTTATTTAACCAGCGAATCAAGAATGTTGATTTCTCATGGAAGGAAGTTTTGAATTTTGATGGAACTACCGGACCATATGCACAGTATACGTATGCTCGTGCTAAGAGTGTGTTGCGTAAATACGGGGAAACAATAGAGAAAGATGAGATAGACTACGGGACTTTAACGGATGATGTGTCTTATAACTTGGTAAAAGTGTTAGCCGGATATGAGGATGCAGTGATGAATGCAGCAGAGAAAAATGAACCATCCATAGTTGCAAGGTATGTAATTGCATTAGCAACAGCGTTTAATAAATTCTACCATGACTGCGCGATTTTGCAGGCGGAGGAGAAAGAGAAAAAGGCGCGTTTGGTTTTGACGGATTTTGTGCAGAAGATTTTGTGCGAGGCGTGTGGTCTGTTGGGAATGGAATGCCCGGAGGAGATGTAAAACATATAGTTCAATATTGACAGGGATATTACTATATAGTAATATTTTATATAGAAAGGTGGTGGGAGCATGGAGACAAAAGGCGGATTCTTGATTTCCCGTATTAAGCAGACAGGGACAAGAATATTTGACCGTATGTTGGCAACTTCGGGAATTGATGAATTTAACGGAGCACAAGGGAGAATTTTATATGTGCTCTGGCAGAGTGATGAGATTAGTATCAGTAGTTTATCTGCGCAGACAAGCCTTGCTAATACGACACTCACTGCCATGCTTGATCGTATGGAAAATAGTGGTTTGATTATTAGAAAATTTGACCCTAAGGATAGACGAAACAGATTAATAGTACTTACTGAAAAAGCAAAATCCTTGAAAGACGATTATACGAGAATTTCCGAGAAAATGAATGAGATTTATTACACCGGATTTACAGAAACAGAAATAGTACAGTTTGAATCGTATTTGCAACGTATATTAGATAATTTAGAAAAGGAGTAACATTAGATGAAAAAAGTATCAGTATTTGCAACAAATGATTTATGTCCTCAAACATTATTTGTGTATGGAACTATGAATGAAGATAACACACCGGACTTTGGGTTGTTTTGCTGGTTTAGCTATTGTTGGATTGAGCATCTGGGTGTTATTTGTGCTATTGGTGGCAGTAAGAGAACATTGGAAAACATCCGAAGAACAGGCGTGTTTTCTGCGAATATAGTAGTAGAAAACAATTTGCCGTTGGCTGATTATTTTGGTACAGCAGATGGAAGAGATGCTGATAAGATGGACGTGAATGTTGAGTGGGAAAAAGGTGCCGTATTAAATGTTCCTATTCTTTGTAGCAGTCCGGTTAGCTTTGAACTTGAGGTAGATAAAGAAATTTCCACCGGTGAGCATGATGAAACAGTTTTTATATGCCGTATTAAAAATACACTTAAAGATGAGAATTTGGTGGATTCTTCAATGACTTCGGAAGAAATTTTTAAAACTGTAGCGGCAGTTCGGACATGTATGGATAATGATTATTGGTCATGGGATGGTCGTCATCTTGGTAAATGGCATGAGAGAGCGAAAGAGATTAAGGCTGACGTAGAAATCGGGGCGGCAGCTCGGGGAAATTAATAGTTTTTGATCTAATATGATAGAGATATTGCCAAATTCGAGAAAGGCAGATAAGTCCTAAACTGAAAGGGTATAATCATATGAAAAACATAATTCATATTTTTGGTGCTTCCGGATCGGGTACAACAACTTTAGCTAAGAAGATTAGCAGAGAATTGGGCTATAAGATGATGGATACGGATGATTATTATTGGATGCCTACAGAGCCAAAGTTTACCCATAAGCGTCCTGTTGAAGAAAGATTGAAATTAATGACAAAAGATATTGATAACTCGGAGAATGTTGTAATATCCGGTTCGCTTACTGACTGGGGAGATGTGTTAATTCCTTATTTTACGTTGGCGATAAGAATTGAACTAGAACAGGATTTACGCATTGAACGTTTGGTAAAAAGAGAGCGGGAAAGGTACGGTTCCCGGATTGAGCCGGGCGGGGATATGTATCAACAGCATATTGATTTTGTTGAATGGGCGAGAGCTTATGACAATGGCGGAATGGATATGAGAAGCAAAGTAAAACATGATGATTGGCAAAAGTTGCTTTTGTGTGACATTATGTACTTAGACGGAGCAGATACACTGGAGAATAATTTTGCAAAAGTTTTAGAAATTCTGGATAAATAGATTAGATTTAATCTTATATGAAAGTGATGATTCTCGAATAACAAAAGTAAGGGGGCGGTATAATATACCAAACCCTTACTTTTTTTGCCTTGATTACGATATGATGGTCGTTATTTTTTCCACAACTCAATGGTTTTTAACAGCTTTTCCTTAGTCTTAACATCCAATTCAATTATAGCGTTGTATAATTCTCTATCCAGTGCTGTCTCCGTATAATCCGGTTCTAATTCCCCAACAAGGGAATCCAAAGAACATCCAACCAGACGTGCGTAAAAAGTAAGTATTCGCAGAGACATGGCAGTACGATTGTTTTCAACATTGCTAATATATCCGGGCGTAACGCCAAGAGATTCGGCGACTTGATTCTGAGTCAGACCATTCTGAATCCTTAATTCTTTAATTAGAGTACCGTAATTTTCACCATCCATAAATGAACTCCTTTTGATATATCTATAATAATAAAAGTATACAATAAATATTGCTTGAAATAAAGATACTAATAATATAAAATGTATTCAAAAGATATAGCCACAGGGGAGATACATGGAAGAAAAACAGAGAGAAGAGATTACGCAAAAGTTGAATGAACAATTACCTGAAATTGAGATTTCGCAAGATGCCATAAATAACCTAATTAATATGATTAGAGGTCGGCAAGTAATGCTAGATAGTGATTTGGCCATGCTATATCAGGTGGAAACCAAAGTATTTAATCAGGCAATTAATAGAAATATCGAGCGTTTTCCTGAAAGATTTCGATTTCAATTAACGAGAGAAGAATATGCTTCTTTGAGGTCACAAATTGTGACCTCAAAAGGAAAAGGTGGGCGGCGGTATATGCCGTATGCATTTACAGAACAGGGGATTTCTATGTTATCGGCTGTATTGCGGAGTGATATTGCTATACAGATAAGTATTAAGATTATGGATGCTTTTGTTGAAATGCGTAGATTTTTGACAAGCAATGCACTGATGTTTGCCAGAATAAATGAAATGGAAATGAAACAAGTTATATTCCAAGAGCATACGGAAGAAAAGTTCGATAAGATATTTCGATATATAGCAGAACATCAGGAATCATCACAAAAGATTTTTTTTGACGGACAGATATATGATGCCTTCAGTTTATTGGTTGATTTGGTAAGAAAAGCAGAATCAAAATTAGTGTTGGTAGATAATTATGTAGATGTAGATACATTGAATATATTGGCAAAGAAAAAGGCCGGTATTGAAGTTGTTATTTATACGGCAAGAGGAAACAAATTAACAGAAACTGATATTAAGAACTTTAATAAGCAGTATCCGACGTTGGAAGTTAGAAATACAGGAATGTTTCATGAACGATTTCTGATTATCGATAATACATATGCGTATCATATTGGTGCGTCAATAAAGGATGCAGGGAAAAAGTGTTTCGGAGTCAGTTTGATTGAAGATAATAAGATTGTTAGGGATATTTTGGAGCGTCTTAAACTTGAGGCAGAAGAATTAATGAGTGAAAATGATGTATGACAATATGGAATGTAATGAAAATATATGATGAGAAACATGTCTATTATGAGGTGTTTCCGTATAGTGCTAGTGTGATAAGGGTACTTTTATGTATGAATCATGGTCTTTGCCATGTGATAAACTTCGTATGGAATAGCCGATGGTCAGAAAAGAGCGCTTATAAATTGGCAAGTAAAAAGAATGCACAGTAGTCATAACCCCTCAGAACACTTCATACAATGTAAAAAAGTGTTCCGAGGGGTATTTCTTTGAAAGAATATATCGAAGAAAGAGCAATCGATATTGCCAATTATATTATCGAAAATAACACAACTGTACGGCAGACTGCCAAGCAGTTTGGAATTTCAAAATCGACAGTGCACAAGGACGTCACGGAGAGACTGATGCAGATTAATCCGACGCTTGCAACACAGGCAAGAAAGGTATTGGATTTAAATAAATCCGAACGTCATATCAGGGGTGGATTGGCAACAAAGGATAAATACATGAGGGAGAGATAT
>JAGATU010000011.1 GCA_017621115.1 Lachnospiraceae bacterium | reverse complement strand
TCACATTCCTGCTTTCTTGCGTTTATTTTCCATTGGATGCCAAAACAGGCTGTCATAAACACAAACTCCACCTATTTTGACTATCACTTCAATTATACAAAAAACCGCTTATTTTGCAATGACAAAATAAACGGTTTTATTTCATAATTTCTCAACTTATTTAGACATCTCTGCCAAGTCTACTCTTCATCCTCAATAACAATACGCTCCATCATATGTAAAAACTCACCGTCCACTCTTTTTTCACTGATGCCGGTGGTAAGTGACATAAGCTTCATACCCTCGATGGCATACATCATATCCTTGGCTTCATTCTTCGGGTCAAAGCAGGCAAATTCGCCCCCTTCGGTACCACGTTCTAAAATATTCTGCAAAACAAGCACTGCTTTATCCATTTCTTTTTTCAAGAAAGAAACTCTTCTTTTCTCTGCGCAGGAAAAAGCATATTCATACTTGGCTAACATCAGGCTGTCTTTTTTCTTAAGAATCTCCTTCTTCTGGCTTTTTAAAAACCAAAGCAGAATCTCGCCTCCGGAAGCATTCTCAAGCGCCTCACCCGAAATTTCTTCATCCGCAGTCTTCTCCTTCATCTCAAGCACCGCAAGGAACACATCTTCCACACAGGAAAAGTACAGATACAGTCCTCCTCTGCTGATATCGCTTGCTTCCACGATATCTTTCATGGTTATCGCCTTATATCCCTTATCAGCAAAAACCTTTGCTGCGCTGTCAAGAATCAATTGTCTCTTCTTATCCGTCTTCTCACTCATACTATCCTAACCAAACTCCTTACTATTCCCTGTCGGTTTCCCAGAAATGAATCAGTGAATCTGCCTTCTCCACTACGGCAATAAAAATGCCGTGTCTTGCCGCTTCACTCCAATAAGTAGCCTTCGTACGTCCGCCAAGTACATACTTAGATAAGATGTCTCCAAGTACATCCATCTGCAGAATCGTACAATTCTCAATTACCTTCAGTTCATCTTCCACCGTTTTCATACGGTATCTGGAGTAAGAGTAATGATAATTGCGGTTCATAAATACCGTATTCTCTGCTTCTTTTACAAAACGTAACAGGTTGCTGTCATATACCGGAAATGCAAGTGAATGCTGTGAAAGTCCATCCTGATTAAACGTATCGGAACCTCTCTGTCCGCATAATTTTTCCAAATACGGAATATACTCCCTTAATTTTTTAACGTCCGGAAAATATCTCTCGATTACTTCACTTGGTGTTAATTGTTCTGTTCCCATACATTCTCCCATCTTATAGTCAAAATTATATAGTTCATATGTCACAATCTTTTATTAATTTTACCATATTTTCTAAAAATGTACAGTATTCTTATGTAAAAAACTGACAAGATGTGCTACAATAAATGAAATATGTAAAGGAATCATTATCCGGAGAGGAATGAGGGGTTATGGCAGATTTTGAAGCCGGAAGGGAAATTATCTCTTTGGGCACCATAAATAACACTTTCTATATTATTGCAAGCGGAAGTGTTACCGCACATGTGCGCGGTCATGAGATTACAATTAAAAAGGGAGATATTGTGGGCATTTTTGATATTACAATGCCCGTCCACACCTGCAAATATATTGCAGCCGAGAACTGCTCACTGATTCCGTATACTTTTGAGAATACGGACGCTTTGCTTGCTCTTCTTGACCGCAACAGTGATTTGCGCAAATTATTCGTACTCTCATTCTGCCGTAATATTGTATACCTCATACGCGACTGCCAATCTTCGTATAAAGAAAGTGAATCCTTATACCAATATGTTTCACAGGTTATTTCCGAGTATCATGATATCACACATTCCATCGGCTTATCCGGCAGAATTCTTCCGTTTATGGATAATCTGCAACAGTTGGATCCGGAAGATACACCTGATTTTTACATGGAAGAATACTATTCCACCATGCGTAAAATTATCGGCGAATCCGCCACTGTAATCCCTGCAGGATTTGTATATGGTTTCCTGACCAAGAGCCGCGAGGATATCAATCATATGTTGTCATTATCCGACAAATATGCCGAATGCCAGCATACCTACTCCGAATATCTGTTAAACGAAGACAAATTGGATATTTATGATATTTATTGTGACATTTTTTTACGTGCCCAGAACAATGGTGCGGCAATTGCATCCATTGATTCTTCCATTACGGCAATTGTAGATAAAATGCGCACCATTCCTCAGATTAACCAACAGCTTCTGGCAAAAAGAGTTTTCGAATTCCGTTCCAAGACTGCCCAGGCACGCCAGAAAGGACCTATGTCCAAGGAAGATGCCGCTATCCGCGAAGAATTGACCAACTCACTAGGTATTATCCTGACTTATGCCGATACCGTTGAAACCACCGCTTCTGAATTTACTGCTCTTTTAGAAAAGTTTAAGAGAGTTGCGGACCGCAACTCCACTGATAAGCAGACAGATACCATCCGCAGACAGTTAACTAAGATGTTCTATATTCTTTATAACGAAGTCGTACAGGTAAGTCTGAAGCAGGATAAAGTTCCAACCATTATTAAGATGTTCTTGAATTTCGGTTATATGGATCCTGTACTGTGTGGCACCGACAACGCTGTTGAACTGTACAAAATCACAGAAAATTATCACGGACTCAAAGAAGAAGGCATTTATACTTTTTATGAATGGATCCGTGAAATATACCAAGGCCGCAAACAGCCAAGCCGCAATGAATTTGAGCAGGACTATGTCGCTTATATCCGCAACTTAAAGCGTGAGCGCAAGATTGACAAGGAAACCGAGGCCAGGATGCTGGACGACAATATGGGCAAGGTTATGTATGAATTGCAGAATGTGTTCCCACAGGTTAATAAAGTAACCTTCGGACGCATCTTCTCGTATTGCCCGATATTGATGGAAGAAAACATATTAAAATCCTTTGACGATTCCCTTATGACACCGCGTAAAATACTGGATACCTTTAATAAGATTCTCTCCATTGATTATTCTGCTTTTTATCATGAGATTTTGTTTGAAGATTCCAACGCCGGCATCAAAGAGTCCGTCCAGATTGATATCCGCCCGGATGTTATCCTTATGCCAAATGCCGGTACCAAGGGTATTCTCTGGCAGGAAATCGAAGGAATGTACCGTACCACTCCGGGACGTATGATGATTTCTGCCATTCACACCGAGAACATTGAGAAAACTTTCGTACGTATGACAGGCGAATTCCGTTGGGAAATGTGTAAACGTACCATGGGCGCAAGATGGAACGATTTTGCATCCCACTCCCTTACCAGCGATTATTGTTCTTATGCACAGTTCTTTAATAAAAACAGAGATCTTTCTTTCGATGCAAAAGAAAAGGTCAAAGAACTTTTGAAGCGTTGCAAGAACAATTACAAAGAAATGTTCGTCCGCGACTATATTGTTTTTATACAAAACGAATCCACCGGTTCCAGCAGACACAACAAAGTAGTCCGCGGCATTTTATTCCGGTATTGTCCGTTCTCCAAAGAGATATGCCAGAACCTTCAGGGCAATGGTGCATTTATGGATTACCTTGACAAATACCGTATCCGCAAATCACAGCATTTGCATCACTTAAATCAGGTATTATTAAAATACCAGAACATGGGCAAACCGGTTCCTGAGGAAATTTCCTCACAGAAAGATTTATTTGAACGGTAGTATTTCTTAATATTTTTTAAGATTCTATTAATCGCCTTGAAAGAACTCCTTTTGTTGCTTTATGATACCCATAGAGTTACAAAAGGAGTATTTTATGGAATTTTTCACTTTATTTATAAAAAAGTTTTTACGTTATATACTAAAACCGTTGTCATTTATCCCTGCACTGGTTATGATGTATTTTATCATTTCCTTTTCTTCACAGACCGGATCCGAATCGGGTTCTTTAAGTTATGAGGTCAGCAAAATTATTGTTCTTGCCTATAACAAAATCCTGATGAAGGGATATGATAATTACACATTAAATGAATTGATTGTGCTGATTCACCCCTATGTACGTAAATTTGCACATGTAGCCGAATATTTTCTGTTAGCGGCAAGTGTGGCATTTCCGCTCTATGTTTACCGGCTTAGGGGAATTGCACTCACTCTATGCGCCGGTATCTTCTGTGTGGGTTTTGCCTGTCTGGATGAATATTTCCAGACCTTTGTTATTGGCAGAGTCGGTTCGCCTCGTGATGTGGCAATTGACAGCATCGGTATTTTAGCCGGTATTATTATAGTGCGTATTGTCGGATTTATCGGCCGCAAAACCATCTTTTCATTTTTATCACTTGAAAAAGGAAGGTAAGTCTTTTGAACGAACCAAATCAAATCGAAAAAAGCCGGGTATTTTTAGCCGGATTAAATACAGGATATTCTGCAGATGAATTTGACCATTCCATGGAAGAATTACAGGAACTGGCCAAAGCATGTGATATGGAAGTAATCGGAATTTTCACCCAGAATCTTCCCAATCCCATTACTGCAACCTATATCGGAAGCGGTAAAATAGCCGAAATTAAAGAAGCTATCGCCGTTCATGAAGCAGATGCCGTTATTTTTGATGAAACATTATCTCCGATACAGCTTAGAAACCTGGCCGATGATCTGGACGTATCCGTTATGGACAGAACGGCCTTGATTCTGCGTATTTTTAAAGAAAGGGCGCGTACCAAGGAAGCCATGCTCCAGGTCGAACTTGCCAATCTCCAATACATGCTGCCAAGACTCGTAGGACTCCACACTTCCCTCTCACGTCAGGGCGGTGGCAGCGGCAGTCTGAGCAACAAAGGTGCCGGCGAGACCAAAATCGAACTGGACCGCCGTCATATCGAAAAAAGAATCACTGAATTAAAGCGAAGCCTTTCGGATGTATCAAGGGAACGCGCTGTTACCAGAAGCAGCCGTGAACGTTCCGGCATTCCCAAGGTAGCACTCGTCGGTTATACCAATGCCGGCAAATCCACTATGATGAACTGGATGATTGATGCATTTGAAGATAAACCGGAGAAAAAAGTATTTGAAAAAGATATGCTTTTTGCCACCCTGGATACCACTATCCGCAAAATCAATCCGGGCAACGGTAACCCTGCCTTTTTATTATCCGACACGGTAGGCTTTATTAATAAACTGCCGCACTCACTGGTAAAGGCTTTCCATTCGACTCTGGAAGAAGTTACTTTTGCAGATGTGATTCTCCAGATTGTGGATGCATCGGACGAACACCATGCCGACCATATCCGGGTTACACGGGACACTTTGAAAGAATTGGGGGCTGATACCATTCCATGTATCTATGTATATAATAAGGCAGAACGCATACATCCACGCAGCAAGCTTCCCTTTATTGCGGGCGACAAAATATATTTATCTGCCAAAGAACAGCTTGGTATGGACGCTTTACTGAATATGCTCTATGAGACCATATTCGGTTCCCAGAAAAAATGTGAGTTTCTTCTCCCACATTCCCGCGGGGATATTTTGAATACTTTATTTCAAACAGCCGTCGTTTCCTCTTATGAATATAGGGAAGACGGTATATTCTGTTCATGTCTTTGCTCTGATAAAGAGTTAAAGCATTTTGCGCAATATTGTGTTAATAAAGGACAATATATTTCTAGTAGGCGAGATATATTTTCACTATAATAAAGACAGTTCAGCGAAAGTTGAACTTGCTAATTAGCAATTCCGGAAGAATTCCCCTTTTACACAAACAGAACCTCTGAAAGTTCCCCTTTCAGAGGTTTTGTTTTGTCTAAAAGCAATTTAGTGTCATACACATCTTTTTACAAACCGGATTGTAAGTCTTTTAAGAAAGTACAGCCGGTCTATTTATGAATGGTAATATCATCATCCTTACGATTTCCATCTCGGTTCTGCACTAACTTATCATACAGATACATATATATCCAGATAAGGATTGGTATTGTAACCGTACCGATTAAGCAGGCACGGAACATAGTTTCACTGCCTTCAAAATCAAAAACGGCAAATACCAAAAGCAATACATATAATAATACAAGAAGTGCAACGCCAATAAGGGCGGCAATTTGTTTCGCTGTTCTTTTCATATAATTCTCCTTTGTCAGGCATATATTCGGGTATGCGTTTATCTGCATCGAGTATACCACAGATTTTGGAGAAAAGGTATCTGGACTTTCTATGAACTTTGTTATATACTGTCAAAGTACATGACAATATTGTATGCGTTATGTTTGCATACAGAGAATAGAAGAACGTAGGAAGGAACAGAATATGACATTATTACAGCAGTGGAGAAATACCGCATATTCAGAAACAGCCAACAAGGGAGATTTACAGAGACTCTGGGGCAAATATTTTGAACAGGAACAGGAAATCTATTCACAGCTTCTTGCAGCCCCTGCAACAGAGGTTAAAGGTACTGTTAAAGAACTGGCAGATAAATATGGTGTTACGGTAAACACTATGGTAGGTTTTTTGGACGGTATTAACGACAGTTTAAAAGAAGCCAATCCAATCGAAACCATGGAAGAAGATACTGTAGTAAGTCTTGCTTTTGATACAGAAAAATTATACAAGAACATGGTTGCTGCCGGTGCAGACTGGTTATACGGACTTCCTGAGTGGGAAGCCATCTACGATGAAGACACAAGAAAGGCTCTTTACAAGGAACAGAAGCGTTCCACAACAGTAGTTAACGAAGAAGCCAAAGTGTATCCGAACGATCCGTGTCCATGCGGTTCCGGCAAAAAATACAAGAAATGTTGCGGACGCAACTAACCACATATAAACTAATAAATTAAGCCGTGGCGCACATCATATACACCACGGCTTTACTATTTTATTCTTCCTGCCTGAAAACAAATTCATTGTCTGAAAGCATCTCTGTAAAAACATCAAGCGGTACCGGTTTGGAATAATAATATCCCTGAACGATATCGCAATCCACATCACGTAGGAATTCTACCTGTTCCTTTGTCTCAACGCCCTCACATACTACTTCCAGTTTCAGTTTCTTTGCCATATCGATAATGCTTGGAATAATAATCTTGCCATCAGAATCTTTCTCGAAATCCTTAAGGAACTCCTTGTCAAGTTTAAGTACATCGAGCGGCAATTTGGTTAAAAGGTTAAGCGAAGAATATCCCGAGCCGAAATCATCCATGGAAACCTTTACTCCCAGCTTCCGAAGTTTGTTCAGCATTTTAATGGTATCTTCTACTTTCTCCGTAGACATCGTCTCTGTTAACTCAAATTCCAGATACTCCGGCTTAATCTTATATTTCTTCAAAAGAGCTTTGACATATTGAACCATCTCATCAATACTCTGCAAATGTACACGGGATACATTCACGGAAATACTAACTACCGGTTCATTCTTTTTCGCTCTGTCTGCAAGATATTTACAGACCTCATCATACACGAAGTAATCCAACACAGTAATGGATTTATTCTTTTCAAATACCGGAATAAACTCATTCGGGTATAAGATTTCTCCGCTTGGTTTCACCCATCGGATTAATGCTTCCGCACCAATAATCTTATGCTGCTTCAAATCCACCTTCGGCTGCATGTATACCACAAACTCTTTGTTACGGAATGCATCCTCCATTTCGTTGGCATACTTTACTTCCTTCAGAAGATTCTCTCCCATGGATTCATCATAGATAATTACATTAGCTTTCTCAGGTCTCTTTGCCTCTTTACGTGCCAGGTTCGCATTGGAAATAATATTCTTTAAAGGAATATCCTCATCCTTTGTAACAACAAAAGGACAAAGGCCAACCACACATACAACATTGCTTCCAAAGTATTCTTTTTGTACCTTATCCGCAAATTTACTGCTGCAATATTCGGCAAAAGAAACCATGTCATTCATATCTGCATCTGTCGCATCAAATAAACTCACTATGTTATCAGAGAAAACACGGCTTCCCATAATAAATCTTTTGGTAGTCTCCGGCAACATTTCTGCATATTCACGCAAAATCTTGTCACCGACTTCGTAACCATAAGTCTCATTAATGTACTTAAAATTACTGAAATCCTGATAAGCAATCGCATACTGTCCCGGCTTGGCATTTCGCAAATATTCCTGTGCGTTTTCCAAAAACTTCTCATATTTATAAAAACCGGTAATTGCATCATAACCCGTCAGACGTTCAATCTCATCTTCCGCATCTTCGTAAGCCTTCATCTTCAAAAGATAAGAAGAAATGACATTGGTAACAGCCTGAATCGTCTGCTTATCCTCTTTGGTCCACTCTCTTTCATCTGAAAAACTAATAAAGTCAAGGCTTCCGATATACTCATCCTTTTCAAAATACGAACATCTTGCAAAAGAACGAATTCCAAGCTTTTTGTATACTACACTGGCACGTACTCCTGTGTTCTCATCCACTTTGTTATAACAGGAATAACCATTTGCTGCCTTAATTCTTCCTACTGCTTCTTCCCATCCGTCATCAGAGAAATAAATCTCTTCCTCATCAATCGGGAAGTCCCCCATAATACAACGGTACGGATAAAACATCCTATGCTCACGGCCAACCCTGTGACGTACCCAGATAGCATCCAAGCCCATCCTTCTTGCGACCTGGCGCAACAAAAGATTAATGGCACTGTCCGTATCCTTGGATTCATCAATTAACTTAAAAGCAAGTTCCATTAAAGAATCCGATTCGGTATGCTCATATGTCATATCCAATTCGTGCTGGTATTGAATCTTATTATGCTTCTCCTCTATATGAAGCTTGGCATATTCCGGCTCTTTTTCATGGTCATACAAACCGTAACGGTTCTTACCCTGTTCCTTTTCATATACCAATGCTTTCTCTGCATTATGATAAAGTTCATCATACGTTTTTCCGTCAATCGGAAATACCGACGCACCAATGGTAACGGTTGTTGCAAACCTCATCTCCGCTTCGGAATAAATCTTATGTACAACATCCTGAATCTCCTGCATCTTCTTCTCAATATCAGGAATCTTCTTGATGTTCTTCATCAAAACAATAAACTGGTCACCACCAACTCTTCCCAGTACATCAGAAGTATAGAAAATCTCATCCAAATCGGTTGCCATACTCTTTAATACTTCATCCGCAAAGGTAGTTCCCATTTTCTCAATCAAACTACTGAAATCATCCAGGTCAATCAGCAAAAGTCCCGCATATTCAGTTCCTTCCTGCGTAGAGAGGAATTCACTCATCAATTCCTTAGCATGATTGTTTTCATACAATTTTGTTAACGGATCACGCATATTCTCATCGGCAATACGCAGTTCCATTCTTTTTCTGTCGTCAATGTTTTCCATGGTACCGATTACGCTGACAGGCTCATTATTCTTATCAAACAAAGTCCTCGCCTTAAGCTGATACCACAAATAATCCGCTTTATGATTACGCAGACGCATCTGTGCTTCCAATATCGGTCTTCCCGCCTTACATTCTTCCAAAAAGCGGTCCAATTCTTCCCAGTCCGCATACAATACATATCTCTGCAGTTTTGCTTCTTTGGAAATATGTTCAAAACGCTGTTTCTGTTCGTTGCTTCCGCCGACATTCTGGGTAATATTCATGCGGTCTTTTTCAATATCGTATTCAAATATCCATTTTTCATCCACGGATGCCAAGGCAACAAAACGCTGCTTTTCCTCATTTACATCCGCCATCTTGGCATTACGGATTGCCACAATAATTCCGCTGGTGAAATTAAAGAAGAAAATCATAACCAGAACCAGACCGGCATCAAAGAAACGGCCTGACATCAGCTTACCCTTTTCCTGTTCGAAATTCATAATCGCAAAAATCATATGCAGGGTAAAAACAATAGTCCCAAGCAAACCCGAAAAACGTATGTCACAATAAATAACCGACATACCAATCATACATATTGCGTACAGGAAATGAAACGGTTGCTGTTCAAAAAACAACAGATATGCATAAAAGAATAAAGACGGCAAATACAACGAATACTTAAATTCCTGCTTGTATTTACTCTCTGCATAGTCCACAGAAGCAAGTAACACCGGAAGGAACAAAAGAATGTAATACATAATCGGTTTCCAGCTCGCATCATTATAGCCCGGATCCTTAAAAATAAAATATCCCATGACAGCGTAAATAACCGTGCAAACAGCATTACATGCAAAAACAATACCGTTTACACTGGTTACGTCGTCCAGGATATCTATGTACTTTTTCAAAACTTTGTTCTTCTTCATGCGTCACCTGTAGGATATTTTTTCAAAAAAGTATATTATTCCAATTTATTTTTTAATTGTAACATTTATTTAACAATTTTTCCAGCACTTTACACGGTTTTAACCCGTTATTTTTCCGATAAATTCGCACACTCTGGCATTTTCGGAGGCAAATATCTCATCAGGTGTACCCTGCTGCACAATTACTCCGCCTTCCATGAAAATTATGCGGTCGGATACTTCCCTTGCAAACTGCATCTCATGGGTAACAATAATCATTGTCATATGCTCTTTGGCAAGCTGCTTAATAACCTTTAACACTTCGCCTGTAAGCTCCGGGTCAAGTGCTGAAGTCGGCTCATCAAAGAATAAGATCTTAGGTTGCAGAGCCAATGCCCTTGCTATGGACACACGTTGCTGCTGTCCTCCTGAAAGCTGATACGGATATACATCCCTTTTATCGGAAAGGCCAAGCTGCTCCAAAAGTTTTTCGGCACGTTCCACAGCCTCGTTTTTCGGCACCTTATCCACGCTTACCGGTGCGTCAATGATATTTTTAAGAACGGTATAATGCGGAAACAAGTGGAAACTCTGGAATACAAGCCCGAAATTCTTACAGATATTGCGCAATTCCTTCTTAGGTGCATACACAAGGTGCGCCTCACCGTCTTTTCCTTCTTCCTCCCAGGCTGCATTCTTACCAAGGTAGGAAAGACTTCCTCCGGTCATTTCCTCAAGCATAGTCGCACAACGCAACAAGGTTGATTTGCCGGAACCGGACGGCCCGATAATGGAAACAACCTCTCCTTCCTTCACAGACAGGGAAATATCCTTAAGCACTTCCAAATCGCCAAAGGTCTTTTTCATATTATGTATTTCAAGTAAATTCATAATGCATCCCTCTCCTTATCTGTAATAAGACAGTTTCTTCTCAATACGTTCCATGACAAAAGCCACTACATAGTTAAATACAAAGTAGAACAATCCGGCCACCATAAGCGGCATGACATTCGCTTCCTTGGCACTGATCTGCTTGGCAATGGTAAACATCTCGGTTACCGCAATAACAAATGCAAGTGAAGTATCTTTTACAAGTGTAATCGTCTCATTGGTTACCGGCGGCAAAATTCTCTTGATCACCTGCGGCAGGATAATCTTGAAAAAGGTCTGTGCCTTGTTAAAACCGAGTACCTTGGCAGCTTCGTACTGCCCAACCGGCATGGACTCGATTCCCGCACGATAAATCTCTGCAAAATAAGCTGCATAATTAATGGAAAAGGCTATGATTGTTGCCACAAAGCGGTATGACTGTGAAATCTTGATACCGAATACATAATACGGCGCAAAATAAACTACAATCAACTGCAGCATAAGAGGGGTTCCTCTCATAATCGCAATATAAATTTTTACAAGTGAATTGACTACAATGTTCTTTGACATTCTTCCGAACGAAACAATCAATCCCAATGGCAGGGAAAACAAAAGTGTCAGCAGAAAAATTTCCACCGAAACAATCATTCCTTCACTTAATTGCTGTAACATTATCATAGTTTCCATACTGTACCTCTGTTATCCTATTTGGAAAAATAAGGGCCCGCGTTACGGACCCTTTATTGCAAAATCTAGTTCATTATTTACCAAGACAAACACTGTCAACAAGACCAAAGTCGCTGTATTTCTCAGCAATTTTCATAAATGTGCCGTCTTCTACCATTTCCATCAAAGTTTCTTCTACCTGATTCTTTAACTCTTCATTGCCCTTTAAGAAACCGATTCCGTACTGTTCGGAAGAAAGGTTCTCATCAAGCATCACGTATGCATCACCTCTTGAAGAAATCTGGTAAGCTGCTACACCGATATCAATTGCAAGTGCATCAATGGCACCTGATTCCAAATCCATGAAACCTGTGTTGTAATCTGCATACTGGATTAAGTCAGCAAAAGAAGCTGCCAAATCAAGATTTTCCTGATTCTCTTCATCCTGAAGTGCTGCAAGTGCGGAAGAATCCTTCTGAACACCTACAATCTTGCCTGCAAGGTCTGCCTTTGTAGCAATACCTGCATCTGCAGCAACAACAAATACCTGGCTGTTATCTACATAAGGAACTGACCATGTATACTGGTCTTCTCTTCCGTTAATGGTAAATCCGTTCCAGATACAATCGATGGAACCTGATGATAATTCCATATCCTTTGCATCCCAGTCGATAGGCTGTTTCTTAAGTGTCCAACCACGACGGTTACATACTTCCTGTGCAAGTTCAAGGTCAAATCCCACATATTCACCATTGTCATCCATATAACCGTATGGTGGGAACTCTGCATCAAAACCTACCGTAAAAGTCTTAGCGTTGCCGTCTGCTGCAGCCGGAGCCGCTTCTTCCTTAGCGCCGCAAGCTGTTAAACCAAAAACAAGTGTTAAAGCTAATAATAATGCTATTGTCTTTTTCATATACCCTCCTAATTGCTTTATTAATTTATCATAATAAAGTTTTGACTGCCTTATCTTAGCAAATAAGGACCATTCTGTCAACCTATTTACCGCCCGAAAAGCCCTTTTTCCCAATGTTTTCCGACAAAAACCGCCAATGCACCGCGCCACTCCCACCCACACAGGGACAGGGGGCACGCCGGGAGGGGATTTGAAACTTTTTTATCCGATGTATAGAACGTCTTGTGTGGTATGAAAATTGCCGGTGACACCGTTTGTCCCAAACTGTCTGAGAAAGGGGAGGCGCCCCATAGGGGTTTCTTATTCAGATT
>JAGATU010000010.1 GCA_017621115.1 Lachnospiraceae bacterium | reverse complement strand
TTAGCAACACCTAAAGAAATTGCTTTCTGGATCATTTCTGTAGGGATACCTGTACCACCGTGAAGAACTAATGGCATATCACCTGTCTTCTGCTGGATAGCATCTAATACGTCAAACTGTAAACCTGCCCAGTTTTCAGGGTATTTACCATGAATGTTACCGATACCTGCTGCAAGGAAGTCAATTCCTAAATCAGCTACCATCTTACATTCATCAGGATTAGCACATTCGCCCATACCTACAACACCGTCTTCTTCACCACCGATAGAACCAACTTCTGCTTCTACAGAGATTCCCTTAGCGTGAGCTGCAGCTACGATTTCTTTTGTCTTCTCAACATTTTCTTCGATTGAGTAGTGAGAACCGTCAAACATTACTGATGAGAAACCTGCTTCAATACATTTGTAGCAGTGTTCATATGAACCATGATCTAAATGAAGAGCTACAGGAACTGTGATGTTCTGGTCTTTGATTAAACCGTTAACCATACCAACAATAACATCATATCCACCCATATACTTACCTGCACCTTCGGATACACCCAAAATAACAGGAGAGTTGTTTTCCTGAGCTGTAAGTAAAATAGCTTTTGTCCACTCTAAGTTATTGATGTTGAACTGTCCAACCGCATAATGGCCGGCTTTTGCTTTCTGAAGCATTTCTGTTGCTGAAACTAACATGATAAATTCCTCCATAATATCTCATTATAATTTTCCGTCACCCATTATAACCCAAGTTATAAAAAAAAGAAACAATAATTGCAAATTTTACCGTCTTTGCCTGTATTGATAATTGAAAAAACAACCATGAAATGGTATACTTTTGAATATATGGAATGAAATTATTATTAATAATTTATACCACAAAAAGAAAAGGAGATATGTATTATGGCATTAGTTACCACAACTGAAATGTTCAAAAAGGCATACGACGGAGGCTATGCAATCGGCGCTTTCAATGTTAACAACATGGAAATCGTTCAGGGTATTACAGAAGCAGCCGGCGAGCTCAAATCCCCACTTATTCTTCAGGTATCTGCGGGCGCTAGAAAATACGCTAACCACAACTACCTTGTAAAATTAGTGGAAGCTGCTTTATTGGAAAATGATATTCCAATCGCTCTTCACTTAGATCACGGCGCAGATTTCGAAATCTGTAAAGCTTGTATCGATGGCGGATTCACATCCGTTATGATCGATGGTTCCCATCATTCCTTCGAAGACAATATCGCTCTTACAAAGAGAGTTGTTGAATACGCTCATGACAAGGGTGTTGTTGTTGAAGGTGAACTTGGTAAATTAGCCGGTATCGAAGACGACGTAAAAGTTGCTGACGCAGATGCTGCTTACACACAGCCGGATGAAGTAGAAGAATTTGTTTCCCGTACAGGCGTTGACTCTTTGGCAATCGCTATCGGAACAAGCCATGGTGCATTCAAGTTCAAACCGGGTCAGAAGCCACAGCTTCGTTTTGACATCTTAGCAGAAATCGAAAAGAGACTTCCGAATTTCCCAATCGTTCTTCACGGTGCATCTTCCGTATCTCAGGAATACGTTAAGATTATCCAGGAAAACGGTGGTAACCTTGCAGACGCTATCGGTATTCCGGAAGATATGCTTCGTCAGGCAGCTAAGTCAGCAGTATGTAAGATTAACATCGACTCTGACCTTCGTTTAGCTATGACAGCAGGTATCCGTCAGGTATTAACACAGAATCCTGCAGCATTTGACCCTAGAGAATATCTCAAAGTTGGCCGTCAGAATGTTAAGGACCTTGTAGCTCACAAGATTGTTAACGTACTCGGAAGTAACGGAAAGGCTTAAGCCTTTCCGTCAGAAAAGCCTAAGGTTTTTCATATATATACTTATATACAAAAAGGCATCGGATAAAACCGATGCCTTTTTAATGTCATAACTTATTTGCCGCTAAGATATTTTTCGATATCTTCAAGTGCTGCTGCTTCATCAGCGCCGTCTACGACTACATTCACCTTTTCTCCGGTGTCAAGTCCGAGACTCATCATGCCCATAATGCTCTTAGCATTCACTCTTTTGTCACCTGCTTCAAGATATACAGAGCTGTCATATTTGCTCGCCACCTGAACCAACATTGCTACCGGTCTTGCTTCAAGGCCGTTTTCAAGACGAATTGTAATTTCCTTACTGATCATTTTTTCCTCCTCTTTCACTACAAAACTACATTATCTCATCTGCGATTTCGCTTAGCTTTCTTAATCTGTGATTCACGCCGCTTTTCCCTACCGGTGGGACAAGATATCCTCCCAATTCCTTCAAACTGGCATCCGGATATTCCAGGCGGACCATTGCCATCTCTCTTAAGTTCTGTGGCAAATTCGAAAAACCGATTGTGTCACGAATCTTTCCAATATCGGAAATCTGCTTGGCAGCCGCATTTACCGTTTTGGAAATATTGGCTGTCTCGCAATTCACACGACGGTTAATGGAATTCCTCATTTCTTTTACAATGCGCTCATTCTCAAACTGCATCAAAGAAACATGGGCTTCGCATATATTTAAAAAATCCACAATATTGGATCCTTCTTTTAAATATACAACAAAATACTTCTTCCTTCGGATTATCTTCGCATCCAGTTCAAATTCGCGGATTATCTGCTGAATCTGAAATGCCTTGCGTTCATTATCCGTAACCAGTTCCAAATGATACCCTTTTACCGGATCGCTCATGGAACCCACACATAAAAATGTACCGCGAAGATATGCTCTTCTGCAACAGGAATTCTTGATCAATATCGGATTAACCGGTTCCCCAAACCCATAAAACGTATCATTATCGCCCACCAGTTTCAGAGTCCGGAATATGTTCCATACCAATTCACTGTCGGTAATACGGATTGCTGTTTGTCCCGACATCATTCCTGATTTTTCGTCATTTTTATACGCTGACGTTTCTATATTAAATGTTTTCCTCAATAAAGTAAAGCACTTTTTAACGATGACTTCATTTTCTGCGCTGATTACTAACGCGCTTTCCCCGTTATCCCCTTGTTCAATTCTTGCACAAAATTGGAAAATTGCCGCCAATTCTGCAATCTGACAATGCCTTGCCATATTCACATGACCGGCCAGCTCGTCCTTTACATTCCCCGAAAAAGACATATCTTCCCTCCAGATATAGTTAACGGATATCTCTGTGACTAATATTCAATCCGTAATTTCCCTTATTCTTCATCCGATGATACAATTCATTGGCAAGCGTTACCGAACGATGCTGACCCCCCGTGCAACCGATTGCAATTACAAGCTGATGCTTTCCTTCCTTTACATATCCCGGAAGTAAAAACTCCAACATCTCCATCAGTTTTACCAAAAAGGCTTCCGCATCCGGACTTTGCATTACATAATCCTGTACCGCCTTATCATTTCCTGTTAAGTATTTCAGCTCGTCCAAATAAAATGGATTCGGCAAAAATCTTACATCAAATACCAAATCGGCATCCTGTGGAATTCCATGTTTAAATCCAAACGACATAACACTTACCATCAGGCTGTTAAATTCTTCGTTTGCAAGGAAAATACGATCCATCTCCACTTTCAATTCTCTTGTAAGAAGCTTGGATGAATCAAAAATATAATCCGACTGTTCCTTAATCGCCTGCAGTATCTTTCTTTCGCGACGGATACCGTCTTCCAAACGTTCCCCGTCCCCTTGAGCCAACGGATGCCTTCTTCTTGTTTCCTTATAACGCTTAATCAGTGTATCGTCATTGGCATCCATAAATAATATTTCAAAATGATACCCATTCTCCCTAAGCTGCATCAAACTCTTATAGGTGGCCTCAAAATTTGAATCCGTCCTCACATCCAATCCCAGGGCAACCTTCTGAATCTCCGCATTTGGAGTCTCCACAAGTTCTATAAACTTTTCAATAAGCGGTACCGGCAGGTTATCCACGCAATAGAACCCGATATCCTCCAGCATCTTAATTGCTGTTCTTTTTCCACCACCGCTCATACCCGTTACAATTACAAATCTCATCTAAAAGTCTCCTATAAAAATCACTTCCGGTTCCAGTGTTACCCCAAATGATTCTTTTACTTTCTCCTGCACATCATAAATCAGTTTGTGTATCTCTTTTGCCGTAGCATTTCCTTTATTAATAACAAAACCGCAATGTTTCTCGGATACCTGTGCGCCTCCCACGGAATATCCTCTAAGCCCCGCATCCATAATCAATTTGCCGGCAAACATTCCTTCAGGTCTTTTGAATGTGGAACCCGCACTCGGAAACTCGAGCGGTTGCTTCTCTCTTCTTCTTGCTGCAAAATCATTCATTTTTTCATAAATAAGTTCCTGCTTCTGCGGCTGCAATAAAAGTTTTACCGATAACACTATCAACTTTTCTTTTTTGACACGGCTGGTACGGTATCCAAACTCCAACTCCTCATTCGACAAAGTGAGAATCTCTCCATCCAGCGTAAGCACTCTTACTTCTTCCACAATCATCTTCATCTCGCCGTCATACGCACCGGCATTCATAACAATGGCTCCGCCTATCGTTCCGGGAATCCCTGATGCAAATTCCATGCCGCCAAGAGAATTCTTAGCTGCTGTTTGCGACACACTTCCAAGCGTTGCACCTGCCATCGCAATAATCGTATTCCCATCAACAGTAATATCAGACATGTCTTTTCCGACAAGAATTACCATGCCCCGATATCCGTCATCCGATACCAGCAAATTACTTCCGTTTCCCAAAATCAAAAACGGCACATCATATTCTTTGCATAAAAGCACCGCTTTTCTTAACTGTTCTTCATTCCGGACAGAAAGAAAAGCATCTGCTTTTCCCCCAACACGGAATGTTGTGTGGTTACAAAGCGGTTCTTCCAATATAAGCGCCCCTTTGTCTGCAAATGCTTCTATTTCATTTATAAAAGATTTGTCCATCATAACAATCTACCTTTCAAACAGGATAATTCACATCCTGTCCACCGTATCCCGGATTACTTATACTGTATGACAGTTGAAATCCAAATATACCTATACAAACTCATCCAATACTAATTTGGCAGAACCGTAAATACCTGCATCATTACCCAATGTTGCAAGTGCAAATTTAACATCACCTGCGCCATGGAATACATATTTTTTAAAGAACGGTTCCATATACTCGATTACCACATTACCCGCTTTGGAAACTCCGCCGCCAATAACGAATATTTCCGGATTAATAACATTCGCAACCGCAGCAAGCCCCTTGCCAAGGTATTCACCGTATTGATTTGCCACAGAGACAGCCAATTCGTCACCATCTTTTACCGCATCCCAAACTTTCTTTGCAGAAAGATTTACATCGCGTAACACGCTGGCTTTATCACTTGCTGCAAGGGCTCTGCCCGCAAGTCTTACGATACCCGTTGCAGATGCATACTGTTCCAGGCAGCCATAGCCTTTACATCCACAAGGTTCTGTCTCATTATCTTCTAAATGAATGTGTCCGATTTCTCCGCCGGCACCGTTTGAACCGGCCACAATGCAGCCGCCCAAAATAACACCGCCGCCAACACCTGTTCCAAGCGTAACCGCAACCATATCCTGATAACCTTGTCCGCCGCCTTTCCACATTTCACCAAGTGCCGCAACATTCGCATCATTTCCGGTCTTGGCAGGCACTCCTACCAGTTGACTTAATTCTTCATTCGGATTAAAAATGCCCCAACCGAGATTAACCGCCTTAACAACGGTTCCGTCTGCTTTAACCGGTCCGGGAACACCCATTCCGATTCCGATTACATCCGACTTTTCAATTCCTTTTTCCTTTATTTTGGAAAGAATGCTCTTTGCAATATCCGGGATAATCTTAGAACCGTTTTCTTCCGTTCTTGTAGGAATCTCCCACTTATCCAAAACATTTCCTTCAATATCAAAAAAACCAAATTTGACAGTAGTTCCTCCTACGTCAACACCAAAAATAAATCTGCTCATATTATCGTTCCCTCACTATATTTAATCATCTTCATCTCTTCTCTTAGATAAAGAAGACTGAACTCTCTTATATAATTCCTGTGCGGCATTGTAACCCATCTTCTTCTGGCGATGGTTAATTGCTGCTGTTTCACAGATAACCGCTACATTTCGGCCCGGACGAATCGGAATCTTATGACACACAACCTTGTTACCAAGATATTCCGTATATTCCTCTTCCAAACCAAGGCGGTCGTATTCTTTATCTTTACTCCAGTCTTCCAAATGAATAACAAGGTCAATTCCCTGTGTTTCTTTTACACTGGATACACCGTACAAATTCTTAACATCGATAATGCCGACACCACGCATCTCAATAAAATGCTTGGTAATGCTCGGTGCCGAACCGATTAAGGTATCATCGCTAACCTTACGGATCTCAACCACGTCGTCCGTAACCAGTCGATGACCACGTCTTACCAATTCAAGCGCTGCTTCGGACTTACCGATACCGCTTTCACCGGTAATCAATACACCTTCACCATAACAGTCCACCAATACACCGTGTACGGAAATACATGGTGCAAGCTGTACATTCAACCAACGGATAATCTCTGCGGTAAATGCAGAGGTTGCCTTCTTAGTCATAAGAAGCGGCACACCTTTTTCCAATGCGATTTTCTTAAACAATTCGTCCGGATACAATTCACGGCAAAATACAATTACCGGAATCGGACAGGACAATAATTTATTATAAACTTCTTCCTTTCTCTTCTGGGAAAGGCTCTCCATATACGTATACTCTACAAAGCCAATAATCTGAAGACGGGATGCTTCGTAATGTTCAAAATAACCCGCAAGCTGCAATGCCGGTCTGTTAATATCCGGCTGCGTTATCTTAATCCCCGATAAATCAATCTCAGGAGTAAGATTTTCCAGTTTCATCTTATCAATAATTTTCAACAAACTTACACTTGCCATGTGTATTCCTTTCTGCGCTTCCTTCCGGAACAAGCGCCTTTGTCTGTTTTTTGTAAATAACCTTTAGCAGGTCATACCTATGGTCATTCTACCACAGAACCATGAAAAAAAGAATAGATTTCTTCGGCAACAGAAAGGGGAATATCTGCCTTTTCATGCAATGTGACTGCATCCGCCTGTTTTATATCATCAATACTTTCAAAATGCTTCATCAATGCCTTCCTTCTGGCAGGACCTACTCCCGGAATCTCGTCCAGAACCGAATGCACCTGTTCCTTGCTTCTCAAAGAACGGTGGTACTCAATCGCAAACCTATGAGCCTCATCCTGTATACGGGTTATCAGTTTAAAGCCTTCCGAATGCGTATCAATCGGAATTTCTTCATTTCTAAAATACAATCCTCTTGTCCTATGATGATCATCTTTTACCATTCCGCAGACCGGTATGGACAGACGAAGTTCATCCAAAACCTCCTGTGCTATATTTACCTGTCCTTTTCCACCATCCATTAACAGCAAATCCGGAAATTTGGTGAAGCTGCCATATTCTTTTTCCAAATCTTTATCCGACAATTCTTTCGCTTCATTAAGCCCGTGTGTAAATCGTCTGGTCAGCACTTCTTTCATGCAAGCGTAATCATCGGGACCGCTAACCGTTTTCATTTTAAATTTACGA
>JAGATU010000009.1 GCA_017621115.1 Lachnospiraceae bacterium | reverse complement strand
TGTGAGCTGTTTGCCGATTGCTTTTAATAAAAGTGCGGCAACAACGGATGAATCAACACCACCGGATAATGCGAGTAATACTTTTCTATCTCCAACCTGACGACGAACGATTTCAATCTGGTCAGCTACAAAGTTCTTCATATTCCAGTTGGCTTCTGCCTTACATTCGTCAAATAAGAATGCTTTCATAGTAGCGTCATCCGGAAGCTCATTAAACTGCTTATCGCATTTTGCTGTAGGATGGTCAATTGCCATCATCGGATAGCCAAGCTTGTACAATTCGTCGCATACATCAACGGCTACACCATCTACAATACGATTCTCGCCACCGTTTAAAATAATACCTTTAACATTGTCTAAAGCGCCAAGTTCCTGTGGTGTAATATCATGAGGATGAATCTCGCTGTATACACCCAAATCACGGATTTGTCTGGCAATTACGGTATTCTCTGTGCTTCCCAAATCCAGAATAACAATCATATCCTGTTTCATCGTCAATTTCTCCTTTTCAAAAAGATGTTACTATTATAAAACAATTTTTTTTATCAGAAAAGATACAAATAGAAAAAATTTTTGCCTTTTTTCGCCTAATTTTCCAACCATTTTAACAAAAAGATAATCTTTTCCAGACTATCGGCTTTTGCAAATAACAACGCCTCTGTTTCGGATGTAGGCATGTCCTGGTCCGGAATCATTACCGGATAACATCCCGCCCTGTTTGCCGAGAGCAGCCCGGACGGTGAATCTTCGATTGCCAGGCACTCCTGTGGTGTGAATCCAATCTCCTTTGCTGCCAGTTCGTAAATGTCCGGCTCAGGTTTTCCTTTTTGTACCATATAACCGCTAATTAATTTATCAAATGCACCCGTAAGTCCGACGGACGCCAGATATTTCTCTGTTCTTTCAATCGGTGAGGAAGTTGCAATCGCCGTCTTAATTCCTTTTTCTTTCAGATAGGAAAGCAATTCTTTTATTCCCGGTTTGAGCTCCACTCCTTCTTTTTCAATAAAGGCATTCATCAATTCTATACGCTTATTGCGTACCTCTTCATAGTTTACCGGTACGTCAAAATACGACTGCATCTTGGCCGCCCCAAACTCCCTGTTCAGGCTGCGAAGTCCCATTGCCTGCTCTTTTGTCATCGGATAACCAAGCGCATTAGCTGCCTCCTGCCAAAAACGGGTGTACAATTTCTCAGTATCCAGTATGACACCATCCATATCAAAGAGAATTCCTTTGATGCAGATGTCCTTTCCCCATTTTGGCAAATCATATATCAAAACGCCTTTCGCAATCTGTTCTATATTCATAAAATCCTCCGAATATGCTATAATACATCCATTATGACAAAATTAGAAGAATACTACAACAAATTTAATGAAGAAAAAAGACTGAATTCACGCCACGGGCAGGTTGAGTTCCGCACTTCCATGAAGTATATTCATGAAGCGGTCGAATCAATCGGCAAACCCAACTCCGACATCAAAATCCTTGATATCGGCGCCGGCACGGGACGTTACAGCGTAGCGCTTGCCGAAGAGGGCTTTGATGTAACTGCCGTTGAACTTGTCAAGTACAACCTTGGTATTCTGAAGCAGAAGAACAGTTCCGTAAAGGCCATGCAGGGCAATGCCCTGAATCTGAAAAAACTGGCGGACAATACTTTTGATGTGACGCTATTATTCGGACCGATGTACCATTTATTTGGTTTTGAAGATAAGCAGAAAGCCTTGCTGGAGGCAAAGCGTGTTACAAAACCGGGCGGAATTATTCTGGTGGCTTATTGCATGAACGAATACAGTGTAATCACATATGCATTCAAGGAACGGCATGCCCTGGAATGTATGGAACAGGGACGTTTTTCGGATACTTTCCAGACTTTGTCTTTGCCGGAGCATTTGTACGATTACATGAGAATTGAGGACATTGACGCACTGAATATCGCAACGGGACTAAGCCGTATTAAAATAATCTCTCCGGACGGGGCTGCTAACTACATCCGTCCATTCCTCAATCAATTGTCGGATGAGGAATTTGAACTGTTTATTCAGTATCATATGAGCACTTGTGAGCGCATGGATTTAATCGGTGCGGGCGCACATACATTGGATATATTAAAAAAGGCAGATTGTTAATCTGCCTTTTTATTTTGCCATAGTATCTGCTGTTCTTTAATCAATGGGTAGGACACCAATACCTCCCCATCCAATTTCTCCTTATGCATATCCACAGCCGTAATACAACTATTGTCGTAGGTAATATAATAATAAATTCCTTTCGTAGCATTACAGCAGGAAGAATAAATGGTTTTTTCATAAACAGTTCTTCCATCGTCCGATTGCATCCTCACACAGCCTTTCTGCTGACACACCGAACCAAGAATATGGAAAAAACGGCTGATGCTCTCATCTTCCGCCTCCCCGCACACTGAATTCATCCTTGTAAAAGCAGCTTTTACAAAACGGGATGTACTCGATAAATCTCCAGGAAGTCCCAGTGCTCCCATACCGCGACTGAACACCTCCAGTCCGGCTTCTTTTGCAAAGGTATTTACCGGCTCCCCCGCCGACAGACTCATATACAGGTTCAAATTCATCATATGAAAATCGAAGGTCGGATTGTTGGTTAAAACATGAACCGGATTATCATACACTTTCAGCCCGTCCGCTACCGCCTCTACCACTATTGTCTTATTTCTGTCCGCTATCATCCAATGCAAAGGGGATGGCGGTAATTCCTTACTAAATGCTTCATCCGTCAGATTTATTCTGCCAAGCAATTTTTTTGCCTCTTCCACGTCCACACACTGTCCCAATATCCACGGAATAAACTCAAAAGACGCTACATTATCTTTCTTTAACTTCTTATCATGCGAATATACAGCATTTCCGGCAAATAAAAGACCTGCCATACCAAGTCCCTTTTCATTTACGGCATCATAAAACAGCGGATAATCATCCACCACATAGGCCATCCCAATCATAGCATAGCGGTTCCCTAAGTTCCTTTTTCTAGCATGTTTATAATATCTTGGCATGACCGTAACCGATTCTTCATAAGAAAATTCATAATCCAGATTTCTTCCGAAATAATGATCTTTTGTAACAACTGAAACGGCAGTGCACATAGGGCCACCTTCCTTTTTTACTCATAAAGATTCCCTGTCCACTGCCGCATTATACACTTCTGTTTTCAATTGTTCTACAAGGATACCGCCGTTTATGCCAATATATACAACAACCCATATACAACAGGCTGATGCAACAGATAAATAATCAGCGAATATCTTCCGATCGGCCGCCACCACGCACCGAGCGACGGTGCCTTAGTCATACTGCTAAGCCACTGTTTTTCTTCCATCCATTTATAAAAATAATAACCTGTCAAAAACAGAAACAGCCACGGAAAAAGCGAAAAATAATCTGTTGAAAAAAATGTCTGCTCCGTAAAGCCAAGATAATTGCCGAAATCACCAAGATTATAAAGAAAACGAGGAAGTCGTGCCACCGTCACATCCGCAAATCCGAGCACTCCGTAATTAATTCGTCTGGTAAGGACAAATAAGAGAAGGTTAATAATTATCCCCCAAAGGGTAACATTTGTCCGCTCTGCCAAAGCCGCAATCAGCATACAACTTCCAAGAAGCGTCAGTACCCCAAACCGGATCCTGTTCTGAGGCATAAAAAGTTCCGTTACAAGAGAAATCAAAATGCCTGCGCCAAACACTACCAACCCTCTTTTAACTTTGTTTTTACCGAGCGAAACACAAAAACCGGATAAAAGAATAAAGGTATAACATATACTCTGCTGCCACAGGAATGCCATATCCGACTGATACCATTTCCAGTTATATCCGAAAATGTACACCAAATCCCAAACCGCATGATACAGAATCATACTGCATAGGGTGATTCCTCTAATCTCGTCCAAAATATGATAGCGTTGTTTCATTCTACCTCCGTGGAAAAACCTCCGACTTTAATCGGAGGTTTTCCATTTATCTCATTTCTTATACCAATTTACTGCAACTTAGCAGCTTCCTCGGTAAGTGTATTCATAATATCCGCCACCTTGGCAATACTCTGAAGGTTGGTATTACAACTTGCCAGTGTCTCATTAGCACTATCCATAACTCTCTGTGTCACATTGGCAACATTCTCGATACCGTCTTCTACCTGCTTATTCTCTTCCATCACAATTTCCACAGTAGAACGTAAATTAGCAACCTGTTCTACGATACTCTGTGTACTGCCATGAATCTTCTCAAAGCTCTCAGCAGTCGTATCTACATACTGGTTCTGCAGACGGCTGCATTCCAATAATGTATCCATTGCTTCGGTTACTTCACCAACAGAAACTACAACATCTTCAATCAGGGTATTAATATCTGCAGTAGCGCTATTCGTCTGGGATGAAAGATTGGAAATCTCACCCGCTACAACTGCAAATCCTCTTCCGGCTTCACCGGCTCTTGCTGCTTCAATGGAAGCATTTAATGAAAGAAGTCCTGTCTGATTTGCTATGCTGGCAATCAACCCCATAATATCCTGCATCTTAGCCGCACATTCCTTAAGTCCTGCCATCTTCTGGGCAACCAACTCATTAGACTTTTCAGAAATCTGAACCTGCTCCAAAAGTGCTTTCATTACTTCATTACCGGTATTCAGGTTATCTTCCGCATTAGTAACCTCTTCCGTAATGGAATGAACGGATTCTTCCACATTCTGGATATGAGCATTGATTTTTTCGGTACTCTGCTTCTGCACATCAATAGCCTCTGCCGAAGTATTAACTTCTTCTGCAAGACGTTCCATATCCTGCTGGGTTGCATCGATAGCTTCTTTTAATACTTCTGTTTCACCCATCGCGTCATTAATATTCTCCGTCATGGATGAGGCAACATTTAAAGTAGTCTGTAATAATGTGTCTGCCTGCTCCTTACCCTGATCGGCTTTATCAATATTGGCCTGGTTAATCTTCTCCATCTTACGGATAGCCATCAATGTAAAAGCAAATGTCAGGGATATACATGCAATTGCGATTTCTGCATTGGTCAGTTTATCTCCGGTTAACTGTCCCTGCATAGCAGTTATAGCTACTCTTGCAACATTTACAACAATCGCATAGGAACCCAATATTACAAGGAATTTGAAGTCCACATAAACAAGGAACATAACGAATGCTACGATAATATAACAAAACGGAACATCCGAAATAGTCGTAAACATTATGTATCCATATAAAAGAGAAAATCCGATTCCCATAATATAACGGATACTGACTGCTTCTTTCTTACGCAAAAATACAATCGTTGCCAGAATACACGGCACAATACAAAGCGCAGCGATAATACTATAAGATACTATATCACGCGCTCCCTTTAACACCTCAAGCAGATACGCTACCACCAGCACAAAATTCATAATAAAAATACCGGTCATCGCCGTTGCATTTTTACTCGCATCCGCATTCTTTTTTACGGACAAATCCGCTTTCACCACTTTACCCATAGTCATCTTCTCCTTCGTCTATTATGAACTGTCATTGGTACTTTCATCCTATTGTATTAATTATACTTTGGATGAACTTGTATTGCAAGCATGTATAGTCTGATTTCACTATTTTTTCTACTTTTCTTTTGTCCAAACGGTACCGGAAAGACCGATTGCTTTTTCATCAAAAACAGGCTTCTTCCCCTGCTTTTTCAATTGTTCGTAATTATCCAATGCGGCGACCGCTGTTTTACGCAAGAGAAATATTGCAATAATATTTACAATTGCCATAAAGCCCATAGTAACATCCGCCAGATTCCACACCAGTGAAAAATCTGCCTGTGCACCAAGAAATACCGCTACTATGCAGGTAAGTCTGAAACAAAACAATAATGGTCTACTGTTTTTTATAAAGAGAATATTGGATTCTGCATAAAAATAATTACCGATGACACTGCTGAAAGCAAATGCAAAGATGGAGAAAGTAATAAAATGAATACCAAACTCTCCGACATTAGCCTTCACTGCCGCCTGTACAAAAGGAATTCCGTCCAATACTCCGCTGACACCTTCCACTCCCGATGTGAACAACATCATTGCGGTAGCGGAACAAACTAAAATCGTATCAATGAATACGGAAATAACCTGCACAAGCCCCTGGTTAACCGGATGCTCCACATCTGCCGATGCCGATGCATTCGGTGCGCTTCCCATACCGGCTTCATTGGAAAAAAGACCTCTCTTAATACCGATTACTACGGCACTTCCGGTGAATCCACCCATAATCGCCTGTACATCAAATGCTTCTTTGAGTATAAGAACAAGTACTGCCGGTATTTCCGTAATATTCATAATCATGGTTACTATTCCGAGCAAAATATATAACCCTGCCATAATCGGAACAACTACAGAACTGAAAAAACCGATTCTTTGTGCACCGCCAAAAATAACCAACGCAGTTGCTACAGCAATAACCAATCCGACAATCATCGGTCCCGCAGTCTGCGAATAATTCGGAATATAGTATTCCAATGCCGATGAGATATTGTATGCCTGTAACCCATTAAAGCCATAGGCAAAACAGGTTATCAAAAGAATAGAAAACAAAACGCCAAGCCAACGTTTGCCTAATGCTTTTTCCATGTAATACGATGGTCCACCCCGGAACTGGCCGTTATGTTTCACTTTATAGACCTGAGCCAAGGTACTTTCCACAAATGCACTGGCGCCGCCAATCAACGCCATAATCCACATCCAGAATACTGCTCCGGGACCACCTGTCGCAATTGCCGTTGCAATACCTGCAATATTTCCGGTTCCGACCCTGGAAGCAGTTGAAATCATAAGTGCCTCAAAAGAAGATACTTTCTTCTGCCCCTTTTCATCCTTTTCTGCCTTTTCCATCATGGAACGGATTCCATCTTTTAACAGTCTGAACTGCACACCCTTTGTCTTGATTGTAAAATAGATTCCGACACCTACAAGCATAATAATCAACACATATGTGTACATAAAATCATTGAGTTTAGTCAATATATCATTGAAAGTCATAATTCCTCGCTCTGTCCTTCGTTTTCTTCAAAAAACGTTATAAGGATAACTACTTCTTATCATTCCCACATAGTAGCTGCTCTAATCCATAACTTTCTTTTGTTCTGCCAACAACTCTACGGCAGAAATATAATCCCACATTTCAATTTTTCTTCTGACCGGAGCAAGCACGTTTTTTAAAACATTTCCCTTATAACTGTATTTCTCCAATTCTTCCAAATTCTTTGTAAGAACGTCTGTCTCGAAAGCAAATACCGCCATCTCCATATCCGCTATAATCTTTTCAAACTCTTCCCCTGATATTTCCTTTACATCCTGTAACAGTTCCCCTGTTTCTTCCTCACTTGGACACAATCCGATTCTTTTTTCCAATTCATTGAAAAAAGTCTCATAAGCCTCCATTAATCCAGCATGATTCTCTTCAATATAATCGATACGATTCTCTTTTCCGGCAAATTCCAACTGCTTCGCCAGCTCTGCTATTCTATTCACACCAATGCTGAAAAGAGAACTTTTCAGACCATGTACAGCAACCGTATAGTTTTTCCAATCCTTCTTTTCAAACAAATCTTTTATATAAGTTCCGTTACTTTCCCAATCCTCACAATAAGCGCGCAGAATTTCAAGATATCCTTCCTCACCGTTACAATATATAATTCCCTGCTCTACATCCAGTTCTTCTACTGTTCTAAGTTCGTCTATAATCATTTTGGTCATTTCCATTCTTTCTGTATTTAGAAAAGGCATATCGGTATTTCATAAAAATACCGATATGCCGATTATTCTATCTGAAAATTAGTATTTTCCGAATCCTTCTCCCAAGGAAATAATCTGTTCGTTATCAGATACATTACCATAGGATTCCATTGCAGGCTTTTCATCTACATAGGATTCCATATTGTCATCCAGTTTGTAAACCGATATCAAATCTCTCATACGGCTTGCCTGTCCGGACAATTCAACACTTGCCGCCGCACACTGCTCACTGGTTGCGGAATTGTTCTGTACTACCTGGGAAACCTGTTCAATCGCACGGTCGATCTGGGCAATTGCCGTAGCCTGGTAATTAGAAGCTTCTGCAATCTGTGTTACGATACCTTCGCTCTTCTTTACTACTTCTGTAATCTCATCCAAAGTAACCGCTGTTGTATTGGCAATAGCTGTACCGATTTCCACTTTCTTCATGGAATCCTGAATCATCTCTGCCGTCTCAGCTGCTGCCGCTGAACTCTTAGCTGCAAGATTTCTTACTTCTTCGGCTACTACTGCAAATCCCTTACCGGCATCCCCTGCTCTTGCCGCTTCTACTGCTGCATTCAGCGCAAGAATATTGGTCTGGAACGCAATATCGTCAATTACTTTAATAATCTTTGAAATGTTCTCGGATGCATCATTGATTTCCAACATAGCCATAACCATTCTCTGCATCTCTTCATTTCCTTTTTGAACTTCACCGATGGTCTTACTCATCATATCCGCTGCCGCATTTGCCTGCGAAGCGTTCTGCTTGGTCTTTTCAGCTACATCATCAATGGATGCCGTAATCTCTTCAATTGCACTTGCCTGTTCGGTAGAACCCTGCGCCAATGCTTCGGAAGCACTTGCTACCTGGGAAGAACTGGTGGTTACCTGGTAAACCGCTTCTTTGATATTAGTAAGAGTAGATCTGTTTTTAGCTACCATCTGTTGCAATGCAAGGCCCATCAGGTCTTTTTCACATCTTGGTTCCACATCCACGATCATATTTCCGTCTGCCACTTCCTGTGCAATCTGTGCCTGATAACGTGTATTATCAACCACCTTCTGGAAATCATCGATTACTTCGCCAAATTCATCATTATATCGTTTTACAAGTTCGACATCCACATTACCTTCTGCCAATGCATTGGCAGCATTTCTTAAATTCTTAGTAGTAAGACGTATTGTTCTTGACATAACAAACGCAATTCCTGCTATTACCGTAACTACAATTACGAAAAGAATCGCTGTAAAATAAGCATAATTGGATAAATACTCTTCCTGTGCAGCAGGTTCCAAAGTAACAATCGTTGCTGCAGAAGTATATCCGCAATACAGCGAAACAAGCATTGTAAGGAATATAACAATAAAACCAATTACTAATTTTGTATAGAATTTAATATTTTTACCCATTTTATCAATTAAGTTCATTATTCTTCTTCTCCTTCTGCATTTTCCACTGCCTGTTCCAACACAAGCAAATCATCATCCTTAAGGATTCTTTCCGGATCCAATAACAGTTTTACGCTGTCGCCGACTTTACCGATTCCGTATACATAACGGTTCTGCAGTTTATCTTCTCCTCCGATAACTACCTTTGGCGGCGGCAGGATATCTTCTTCTTTGATTTCCACTACTTCTGCTATTTTTTCAACAATCAGACCCACT
>JAGATU010000008.1 GCA_017621115.1 Lachnospiraceae bacterium | reverse complement strand
TAGAACGGGCTTGGGGAAAATGTTCCCATACCACCGGTATTTAAGCCCTGGTCACCATCTTTTGCACGCTTATGATCCTGAGCGGATGTCATAATACGGATAGTCTTACCGTCTACAAAAGAAAGCACGGATACTTCACGACCTGTCATGAATTCTTCAATTACCATACGGTTACCGGCATCACCAAAGTTCTTATCAAGCATAATGGACTTAACGCCCTCGATAGCTTCTTCTTTGGTATTACAGATAAGTACGCCCTTACCAAGAGCAAGACCGTCTGCCTTTAATACGATAGGCATTTTTGCTGTCTCAAGATAAGCAAGCGCCTCGTCTGCGGAATCAAAATTTTCATATGCCGCTGTCGGAATATTGTATTTCTTCATTAAATCCTTGGAAAATGCCTTACTACCTTCTAAGATAGCTGCATTTTTCTTAGGACCGAAAGTCTTAATTCCGGCTTCTTCCATTTTGTCAACAAGACCGCCAACCAATGGATCGTCCATACCAACGATAACAAAATCAATCTCTTTTTCTTTTGCAAATGCCACTAATTTATCAAATTCCATGGCACCGATTGGAGCACATTCTGCAAGTTGTGCAATTCCGGCATTACCCGGTGCGCAATACAATTTCTCACATTTCGCACTCTTGCTTACACACATAGCGATTGCATGCTCTCTACCGCCGCCGCCTACGATTAAAACTTTCATCTTTTATCCTCTCTTATGTCTGGCGCCCTCTAAAGGCCGCCTGATTTATTCTGTAACTGTCACTTTACCTTCTGTTATTGTAATCTTACCGTTTGCAATCGCATCAATCGCCTTCGGTAAAATCAACCATTCGGCTTCTTCCATTACTCTTTGCTGAAGCACCTTGGCTGTATCATCCTGCTTAACTTCCACTGATTTCTGGAAAATAATCGGACCGGTATCCATTCCGCCGTCTACAAAATGCACCGTAGCTCCGGTAACTTTGACACCACGCGCAAGAACACCTTCGTGCACCTTAAGTCCATAGTATCCCACTCCGCAGAATGACGGAATCAGTGACGGATGGATATTGATAATCCGGTGCGGAAATGCTTCTACCATTGCCTCCGGAATCTTTACAAGAAAACCGGCAAGGACAATCAAATCCGGATTCAGTTCCTTTACCTTATCCAAAAAAGCCACTTCAAAGTCACTTCTTTTCTCATAATCCTTCGGTGAAAGTACAATACCCGGAACTCCTGCTTTCGCAGCTCTTTCCAGTGCGTACACACCGTAATTATTAGAGATAACACTGACTATCTTGGTATTAGTAATACTTCCGTTATCAATACCGTCAATAATTGCCTGAAGATTGGTTCCGCCACCGGAAACACAAACAACAATATTTAGCATAAGGTAACTCCTTTTTCACCGGCTTTGATCTCGCCTACTACGTAAGGTGTATCTCCTGCAGACTTGATTGCTTCCATGGTAGCATCCACTTTATCAGGGGATACTGCTACAATCATACCAAGTCCCATATTGTATGTGTTGTACATCATATCTTCTGCAATATTACCTGTCTTCTGTAATAATTTGAAAATTGCAGGAATTTCGTAAGAATCCTTACGTACCACTGCATGCATTCCTTCCGGAAGCATTCTGGGGATATTTTCCTGGAAACCGCCACCGGTAATATGGCTGCAGGCTTTAACGGTAACACCCGCATCCTTGATAGCCTTTAATGCTTTTACATAAATTCTTGTAGGAGCAATTAATGCTTCTCCTAAAGTAGTTCCTAATTCATCATAGTATGTATCGAGACTTTCTTTTGTCATCTCGAATACTTTACGCACGAGTGAGAATCCGTTGCTATGTACGCCTGAAGAAGCCATACCGATAAGCACATCACCTTCTGCAAGATCCTTGCCTGTGATGATATCCTTTTCATCAACAACACCAACTGCAAAACCTGCCAAATCGTATTCGTCTTCCGGCATAAGTCCCGGATGTTCTGCTGTCTCGCCACCGATTAATGCACAACCGGACTGTAAACATCCTTCTGCAACACCCTTAACGATAGTTGCAATCTTTTCAGGATAGTTCTTACCGCATGCAATATAGTCTAAGAAAAATAATGGTTCACCACCTGCACAGGCGATATCGTTTACACACATAGCTACCGCATCAATACCGATTGTATCATGCTTATCCATTAAAAATGCCAATTTAACCTTTGTACCGCATCCGTCTGTTCCGGATACCAATGTAGGGTTTTCCATATCCTTAATTTTAGCGAGGGAAAATGCACCTGAAAAACCGCCAAGACCGCCCAATACTTCCGGTCTCATGGTTTTCTTAACATGCTCCTTCATTAATTCCACTGATTTGTAGCCTGCTTCGATATCTACTCCAGATTTCTTGTAATCCATTTTGATTCTCCTTTGTTGTATATTTTAGTAATTCTTATATCCGACTTCCTGTAATTTGGCGTCTTTCTTCTGAACCGCTTCTTTTAAAGAATTGCTGTAATCCTTTAACTTAGCAAGCAAATCCGCATCCGATGTCGCCAAAATCTTAGCTGCGAGTAATCCCGCATTCGCACCACCGTTAATTGCTACGGTTGCTACCGGAATGCCTGAAGGCATCTGTACGATGGAATATAAAGAATCACGTCCGCCGAGGGATGTGGTATGCATCGGAATACCGATAACAGGCATTGGGAAAATAGCTGCGCACATACCCGGAAGATGTGCTGCCATACCTGCTCCTGCAATAATTACCTTATATCCGCGCGCTTCCGCACCTTTTGCATATTCAAAGAAATCATCCGGCTCTCTGTGAGCGGAAATGATATTCATCTCATATGAAATTCCTAATTCTTCTAAAATATCGGCAGCCTTAGCCATTACCGGCATATCGGAATCACTGCCCATTACAATACCTACCTGTGGCATAATAATCTCCTCTCATAATCCAAGTGTGGTAAACATTTTTATTTTGATTAGTTTACCACCCTATATCTTACTAAACTTTGCTTATTAAGTCAAAGGACTTCGTGCCTTTTTTTATATTAATTAGTTTAATGGCACATTTAACTCTTCACATCCGGCTAGCACAAATCTTCCATCCTTAATAACCGGTTTCTGTGTTCCGTCTTTACATACTGCCGTCAACTCGCCAATCTCGTCATAAGGAATCGTAATATCGGTATGACAATTGAAGTACGCCTTTGTCATATCCTCGCTTCGTTTTGCGGAAACCTCGTTTTCCCTGGCCACAATTGCCTTGCCGTCCGCATTATACGTTACCATATCTTCCTCATGGGAATAACAGGTATCACCTACCGCAAAATGAGGCCCTGTTTTCTCGGCAATCAGAATCGGCAATACTTTACCGATACCGAACTCTTTTGCCATGCGGTATGCCACGGTATTGGTACCTATCGCAAACTCGCCAAGCGGAAGACTCTCATGTTGATGAAGTACATGATCCTTAATATAGCGCTTTCCCTGCTCCTTATCTTCGAAATTGGAGCATTCGTGTTCTGCTGTCATACCGTCCTTAAAAGTAACTTTTAAATTCTCAAACTTTAGTCCGTTTAAGAAAACCTCAGACACATGTAACACACCATCAGTACCGCCTAAAACCGGAGACGTAAACACTTCTCCGACCGGAATATTCACATCTGCAACACAGTTTTCAAAAATGGTCTCTTTGTCAGGATTCTGTAATTTCCAAAGGTTCACCTTAAGGTCCGTTTCGTTTCCGTCCTTACCATTAATTCTCACATAATCCGCTGTATCCAGAGTGTCAATGATTGTCTGCTGGATGCGCTGATACAACTCATAACTTAGAGTATTTAATTTGATGGTCTCATCAAAAATGGCCTCAAACTGCGTACCGATTGCAGGTGTCGGGAATGCAATTATCGTAAAACTGCGTTCCTCTCCCTTCACATACTGATTCAAAAGAGCCCCGGCTTTACCCGCATATTCTACAGTGAGTTTTCTCTCCTGCGTACCAAGACGGAATGCTTCTTCCTTTTCCAATGGTGAAAACGGTTCTTCCCCAAACTCTTCAATAACAGCCGGTCCGCCAAACACCGACGCCTCTTCTTTATATTTTTCAAGAGCTGCCTTATAAGCCTCTAATTTGCGTGTTACAAACATACTGTTAAAATACAGCACTTTGTCAAATTCATGGTCACATTCAAACTGCTTACAAGGCTGTGTGCCATAAAATCCGACCTTCTGTACATTTCTTCCCTGCAAAAAACTTGGCTGGGCACGGTTGATTATTGTCTCAAGACCAATCTTTTTAAAATTCTCAATTGCCGCCTTGACCACACGCTCAAATCCGATAAAATAACGGATATTCACTGTCTTTTTAATGCTGATATCCTTACCGGTTGTCTCAAATCCCTTGCGGTAACCTTCCGTAAACGTGTCCGCAATCAACTGTACCGTGTCATCCGCAAGCGTAGCCATGTAGGCTGCCATCTTGCGCTCATTTTCGCTGATGTATTCGCCATAATCATATAAATAATCCGGCGTTAATAAATCCGCACCGCATACAATATCTTTCGCAAAAGAATTCTCTGTGGTAAAAGACGCTATTACGCCTTCTTCCATAAATTCTTCCTGGTAATCAAATGCAAATGACGCATAACTTTCCTGTAATTCTTTGTAGGAAGGCTTTTCGTCCATTGCAAACCATCCGTAAATCTCCAAAAACAATTCCATACGAATGGTCATATCGTATATTTTCTGTTCAAATGCAAAAGCAATAAGGCTTCGCAGCTCTGCACGCAATGCAGACAAAAAAGCCCCGTATTCTTTGCCAAGCATAGCAACCGCATAAGAAGGATTGCAATAACTGGTATCATAAGCACTTACCAATTCACGGAATAAATCCTCATTCAGTTTTTCTTTCTCCGCAATAGGTGCCGCAAATAAAATACCGCTTTTCGCCGCACCAAGAACTTTATCCATCTGCACAAGAAATGCCGCTGATTCCTTGAAATAATCCGCAAACGGAGCCGCGACTTCTGTTATATCCGCCTCTGCAATCTCACGGATACGGCCTGCTGCCAGCTCATATCTCTCCTGTGTAAGTTCCAAATTGATTTCCATCATAATCCATACGCTCCTGCATACAATACAAAACTGACACCGCCAAGGGCGATGACATTAAACAGAATTCCCAAATAAGCAAATAAATAAAACCTGTCAGGCTCTGTTTTTGAAACAATCCCCAATATCAATCCGACAAACGAAAAGACCGTAATCAACAATCCTGTTGTTCCGTATCTTGCAAGGGCCACACCACCATTCTGATAAGTCAGATAAAAGATATAGACAAGTGCTGCCAAATCAAGAATCCCTAATATTGTCGACATGATTCCTTTCGGGGAATAAAATTTATTAGTAAAAATAAATTTACGTGCCATAATTCCTCCAAGCAGGTCGGACTACGCATCCGACCACAACTCCAAATGGGCATTCCCAATTTAGGAATGCCCACTCTTTTGTTTAAAATAAAATTTTGGATTTACCGGCCAGCAATTTGGCACCACTGATAATCAGAAGCACACCGCTTGCCACTCCTACTACGATTGCAACCACCCCAAGAACAATATTCCACGCGCCTGTTCCGCTCATCACCTTGTAAACTTTTTCTTCCATTACACAATCGCTCCTTTTATTTTACTGCTTATTTGGCTACACCATACTGTGCATAATATGCATCTATTTTGGCTTTCATCTCATCATCGATTAATACATTGCCGTCAATTTCTCTGTTATAAAGGTATTCTACTACTTCATCCATGGAAACAATAGCTTCTGTTTCAAATCCGTATAATTCCTTGATTTCATCCAATGCGCCCTTATCGCCCTTACCTTTTTCCTGGCGGTTTAAGGAAACCATAAGACCAACAATTGTAACGTCTGCCTGTGCTCTGACAATCGGGATTGTCTCTTCCATGGACTTACCGCTTGTAGTAACGTCTTCGATTACAACCACTCTGTCGCCATCTTTCAAATTGCTTCCGAGTAAAATACCGGTATCTCCGTGGTCTTTTACTTCCTTACGGTTAGAGCAATAACGGATTTCTTTACCGTATAATTTGCTGTAAGCAATTGTTGTAGCAACTGACAACGGAATTCCCTTATATGCCGGTCCGAACAATACGTCAAAATCATCACCGTATCTGTCATGAATGGCTTTGGCATAATATTCGCCGAGTTTCATTAACTGTGTACCTGTTACATAAGAACCCGCATTCATGAAAAATGGGGATTTTCTGCCACTCTTTAATGTAAAATCACCAAATTTCAAAACTTTACTGTCTACCATAAACTGTATAAATTCACTTTTGTATGCTTCCATGTTGTCCTCTCATTCCGCCATACCGGCTTGTATTATTTTGATGCCAACGCTGACGCGATGTCTTCTCTCATATCAATAACTGCCTGTCTGGATGCGTCCGCAAAGTTTTCAGCACCGAACTTTGCATATGCTTCCTGCTGATAAGCAGCAATAATACCTCTTGAAGAATTGATGATGGCACCCAATCCGTCTTCATTAAAGAAATGTGCCAAGTCCTTACCTTTACCGCCCTGTGCACCGTATCCCGGTACAAGGATGTATGTCTTAGGCATTACTTTACGCATAATCTTACCAACTTCCGGATATGTAGCACCGACAACGGCACCGACATAACTGTATTCATCGCCCATAAAGTCAGCTCCCCATTCAGCAACCTTTTCACCGACCATATGGTACAAAGTTTTCTCTCCAATCATCTGATCCTGGAATTCACCACTGCTCGGATTGGATGTTTTTACCAATATGATAATACCCTTTTTCTGCTCTTTACATACCTTGATAAAAGGATTGATACCGTCAGAGCCAAGATACGGATTCACGGTAATAAAATCTTCGTCAAATCCGCGGCATACGGTATTACCCACTGTTACGGTACCAACATGTCCGATGGCATATGCTTCGGATGTGGAACCGATGTCACCACGCTTGATATCACCGATTACCACAAGTCCTTTTGACTTACAGTAATCAACCGTCTTCTTAAATGCCACAAGTCCCGGAATCCCAAACTGCTCGTACATTGCAATCTGCGGTTTTACTGCAGGAATCAGGTCATATGTTGCATCTACGATTGCCTTGTTAAACTGCCAGATGGCTTCGCCTGCTGCCTCCAAAGTCTCACCGTGTTCTGCAATTGCCGCATCCATAATGTGCTTCGGAATCATCTTCAGTGTCGGGTCAAGCCCTACTACAATCGGTGCATTCGTCTTCTTAATCTGTGCTACTAATTTGTTAATCATGTCGTTCTCCTTTATGTTAAAAGTATTATCTTGTCTTTAAGAACTCATATTCCCGTATGGCCTGTGTATCCTCCGGGTATCTCTTTAAGTATTGCTCCATAAGTACTGCTGCCTGCTTAAAATTGCCCACATGCTCATATGCCGCAATCTGATTAAATTCCAGAGTCTGGCTCATACCGTTATTCTCTACATTGGCAGCGCTTCTGAATGCCGACAATGCTTCTTCATACTCACCTGATTTCATCTTGCAAAGACCCAGCTGATTAAATATTACGGCTGACTCCGGATGCTTCTCCAGATAGTTCTTATACACACTGGTCGCATAATTATAGTCACCCAGCTGCTCATAGGACTTTCCAAGCATCAGGATAATATCATCCGATTCATCCGCCTTTGCACTCTCTAAGGAAACCTTTGCTTTCTCATAGTCTCCCATATAATAGTAAATCCGGCCCTTATCAAAATCGGATAATTTTTTCTCATTATCCGCCAAAAACTTCTGCAGGTAATGCAATCCGTCCTCGTGATAACCTTTTTCGGATAAAAGACCGGCTATCTCTATTCTAAGATCATATCCATCCTTATCCAATTCGACCGTCTTGTTAAAATCCGCAAGTGCAGAATCCAACTGTCCGTCTTCCAGATACAATCTCCCACGCAAAAACAGCGCATTCACTTCCTGCGGTCTCAAATCAAGAATTGCGGAATATACCGCCCTGGCATCCTCTCTTTCACCCATTTTCTCATAGGCATCCGCAAGATAATAGTTTAAATCAAAATCCATATCCTGCGCAAAAAGATTGCTGTAAGAGAGTGCTTCCAGATAATATCCTGCCGCCTCTTCATAATTGGTCAGACCGGCATGCGCAATTCCGCGCAGACGGGCTATCATCTGTGCATCCTCTCCTGCTTCGGCAGCTGCATCCAATGCCGCAAGAGCCTCTTCGTATTCATAATTTTCAATCCGGGTAATAACAGTTTCCATCTGATCTTTTTCAGCAGGAGAACCGCATCCCGTTGTTAGTCCTGCACATAACAGTGCAACACAAATCCCTATCGTAATCCTATCTTTTGTCCTTCTCATGAACGAACCCTTTTACTAATTATCTTTTCTGACACTCTTTCGTCTTAACTGCTTGGCTTCATACAACATTCTGTCACTGTTGGATAACAAATAATTGAAATCCACGGAAGAGTCGCATCTGAATACCGTGTATCCGACAGACATCTCTACATAAAACTCTTTGTCTGCTTTACGGTTTACCTTATCACAGGCCTCTTTAATCTTACGGATATAATCCTCTCCGTCCAGCCTGTAATCATATGGCAGAATTGCCACAAATTCATCGCCGCCGATTCTTGCAACCTGTCCGTCCTCGCCAAATGTTTCCTCCAAAATCCTTGCCGATTCACGGAGCGCAAAATCACCCGCAACATGTCCAAAGCAGTCATTAATCTCTTTTAAATGATCCAAATCGGCGATAAATAATATCGCGTCCTTCTTATCCGTAGAATGAATCAGCTGCATCACCTTTTCCATAAATCCTCTACGGTTTAATATTCCCGTCAGTTCATCGTATGCGGAAATAAATCCCAAAATCTTATTTTTCTCATTTACTTCATCCACCAGCGTCTCAAGGCGCTTCTGCATGCGCACCTGCTGCCGGTTAAGATAATAGAAATTAAGCGCACCCGAAATCTGTAAACTGACAAGATGCATAAGCAACATATCTTCCGGCTCAGTCTCAACAACTAAAATACCGTACTGCTCCTGTCCCAAAAACAGAGGCAGGGCCGTAACCATACGTCTACGTTCATCCTCAAAATTAGCAAAAATACCGCCTTTTTGCGTAACAAGCGGGCGCATATCCTTTTCATATGCCACACATACTCCGTCTTCTAACGAAGATACCAGGCTTAAATGTCCCGGGCATTCCCAATCCGCACCGTATTCATGGATGCGCGGATAATCCAACATATATAAATACGCACTCTTTGCCCTAAGGACACTCAAAATGTACATTGGTGCCTTATAAAATTCAAGTTCGTCTTCAATATGCGATATCATATCCCTGGAAATCAGCGGTACAAACATTGTATCCTGTTCCGTTCTGTCTTCCCTGTTATTATTCCTTGTAATAACACTGGACTGGACATACTGATGAATCATGCCGGATATCTCATTAATCAGTCTTACTTTCTCAGGCACATCCTCTCTGTCAGTTAAATATCTGACATACTCATTGATTCCGTCTGTCATCGCAGTTGTGGAAATATAAGATGCATTTTTGCCGTAACATAAATCATTGACGCAATCCATAAGCGCCTTTTTGTTTTGGTCGGTAATCTTCAGGTCATTATGCATCTCCATACAGCACCTGAGAATATTGCCTACCTGTCCCAATACACTCTGCATGATATCCGCACTTACTTGGGAACGCAATATTTTATCACAAAATGCTGCCGAAACTTCCAAAACATAGTCTTCTGCATCCTGTTCGTCCTCTTTGAATATCTGCTTAAACTGATATTCGGACGCTGTGGTACAACCGCATGATGCACGCACCTTCATCTCTGCCGGTGCTCTCATTTCCACAGGCTTTCCGCCATTGCAAAGTGCTACAATATGATACATGCTCTCATTCGCCATATCCAATTCATTCTGCAAAACCGTTGTCAAAGGAGGCAGCATGGATTCCGCCATTTCCCAATCATCATAACCGGTAACGGCAATGTCTTTACCGACTACAAGTCCCCGTTTAGCACATTCCCGATATGTAGTATCCGCCATAATATCGTTGGCACAAACCACCGCTTCGGCTTTCGGATTATTATCCAGCAATTCGCCAATCTGCTTACTGCAGCTCTGGGAATAATCACCTCTTGCAATCATGCCGGGCGTAAGCGGAATGTCGTACTTAATAAGAACATCCCTAAATGCCTGTTCTCTCTCCAATGCATCGGTATTACCATCCGGCCCCGATACAAACAATATATTCTTATAACCGTGAACTTTTACCAGATGTTCCACCACCTGATACATTCCGGTGTAATTATCGGAAATAATGGAGGTTCCTCTTTGGCTCGCATCACGCTCTTCCAGAATAACATACGGAATATCGCGGAATCTGTCCAAAAAATGTGAAGGGTCATTGTCTTCTAAAAAAATACTCAATGAACCGTACGAAATTATAATACCATCCACATCAGCCAAATGTGCATAATCATATACCACATTGTACTGGTAATCATAACGTTTATCGGTTCCTTCCCCGAGATACTCGCGGAAATAACTTGTCATATGAACGCCAAGAAAGAAGATGACATTAACATCCATCTTCTTTGCCACATCATATATTCCTTTCATTAACATCTTCGCATGAGGGGAATTTGCATTTCCGATCAAAACTCCGATTGTAAGTCTTTTGTTCTTCATAAACCTCACCATTATTCATCCGTAACCAACGGTAACACCCCATATTATTTTGCCATAAGAGGACACGAAAGTAAATATTTTAGAACTGTATTTCTTCTATAATTCCGCTTTCACGATATGTCTTCATATCTATCACACGCTGGTTACTTGAACCTTTAAACTTTAACATGAGACTCTTTAATTCAAGCACAAAAGGTCCGTCTACCAAAACATCGATATAGGACAATAATTCATCCGTATACGGAGTATAATTCTTACCGCCTTCTACCAAATCTTTATCCAATAGATAACCGGTATATGCCCAGACATCTTTGTCAGGGCACTCCTTTTTGACACGGCGCATAAATGCAATCAGCCCTTCCTGATTCTCCGGTTCGAAAGGATCTCCTCCAAGGAGCGTTAACCCTCTGACAAAATCCGGTTTGAGCGACTCAATAATTGCATCCTCATCGGCCTGGTCAAATATCTTACCATTGGAGAAATTCCATGTCTCCGGCTGGAAGCAGCCTTCACATCGGTTACGGCATCCGGAAACGAACAGAACCGTACGTACCCCCAGTCCATTTGCAATATCGCGATATTTGATGGCTGAATAATACATACGGTTCTATTCCTTTCCAAACTCTATTGACTGCGAGTACCCATCTTTTTGCTTAACGCATCCTCCCCTACAGATGGAGCACTCTTTCTTTAATCTCCTGTGTACGTCCCTGATTCCAGAACTGTGTACCGATATAGCCGCAGGTTCTTCTGGCTACATTCATCTTATCCTGATCCTTATTACCACACTGAGGACATTCCCAAATCAATTTACCGTTCGGGTCTGTGATAATCTGGATCTCTCCGGTGTATCCGCATTCCATACAGAAATCACTCTTGGTATTCAGTTCCGCATACATGATATTGTCATAAATATACTGCATAACGGAAATAACTGCATCCAGATTGTCCTGCATGTTCGGAACTTCCACATAAGAAATCGCACCACCCGGTGATAATTCCTGGAACTGGGATTCGAATTTTAATTTCTCGAAAGCATCAATTTCTTCCGTAACATGAACATGATAAGAGTTCGTAATATAGTTACGGTCCGTAACTCCTTCAATGATTCCGAAACGCTTCTGTAAGCATTTTGCAAACTTGTATGTTGTGGACTCAAGCGGAGTGCCGTATAAACTGAAATCGATATTCTCTTTTGCTCTCCATGTTGCGCAGGCATCATTTAACTTACGCATTACCTGGAGTGCAAATTCCGTGCCGTTAGGCTCGGTGTGGGATACGCCCTTCATAAAACGTGTACATTCACAAAGGCCGGCATAACCAAGGGAAATCGTTGAATAACCGTTGTATAACAGTTTATCAATCTTCTCACCCTTTTTAAGTCTTGCAAGCGCACCATTCTGCCAAAGAATCGGTGCCACGTCGGAACGTGTTCCCTTCAAGCGGTTATGTCTTGTCATAAGCGCTCTGTAGCAAAGTTCCAGTCTCTCATCGAGAATCTCCCAGAACTTATCGATATTCTTACCGGACGAACAAGCCACGTCAACAAGGTTGAGTGTAACAACACCCTGATTGAAACGTCCGTAGAACTTCTCTTTACCTTCTTCATCATGATATACGGTCAAGAAAGAACGGCATCCCATGCATGGATAACAATATCCCTTCTTAAGCTTGCGCATCATCTTCTCTGATATATAGTCAGGTACCATACGCTTAGCTGTACATTTGGCTGCAAGCTTGGTTAATTCAAAATACTTAGTACCTTCTTTTACATTATCTTCTTCCAAAACATAAATCAGTTTTGGGAAAGCAGGGGTAATATATACACCCTTTTCATTCTTAACACCACGGATACGTAAATGAAGCGTCTCTTCAATTACCATCGCAAGGTCTTCTTTTAACGGACCGTCTTCTACTTCACCAAGATACATGAATACGGTGATAAACGGAGCCTGTCCGTTCGTTGTCATCAATGTGGTAACCTGATACTGGATAATCTGTACACCCTGGCGCACTTCGTTACGCACACGCTTCTCAACAAGACGTTTAACCGTATCTTCTGCCGGTTCTACACCTGCTTCCTGCAATTCCTCGATTACTTCCTTACGGATCTTCTGACGGCTGACATCAACAAAAGGAGCCAGATGGGACAGGGAAATACTCTGACCGCCATACTGGGAACTTGCAATCTGTGCAATCGCCTGTGTTGCAATATTACAAGCCGTTGCAAAGCTCTTTGGTGTTTCAATCATAGTCTCGCTGATAACTGTGCCATTCTGCAACATATCCTCTAAGTTAACCAGACAACAGTTATGCATATGCTGTGCAAAATAATCCGCATCGTGGAAATGGATAATGCCCTTCTCATGAGCTTCCACAATATCCTGTGCAAGGAGGAAACGCTTGGTAATATCCTTGCTGACCTCACCTGCCATATAATCTCTCTGCACACTGTTAACAGTCGGATTCTTGTTGGAATTCTCCTGCTTTACTTCTTCATTATTACATTCAAGCAAACTTAAAATCTGCTCATCTGTTGAATTGGACTTACGAACCAATGCACGGCGATAACGGTA
>JAGATU010000112.1 GCA_017621115.1 Lachnospiraceae bacterium | reverse complement strand
TTCATAAAGCTTGGCACTCACATATTCTGCCACACGCTCTTCAATATCAGTAGCACTCATGTTACCAATTTTACGAAAACACTCTTCTGTTTTTGCTTTGAATTCCATCACTACTCGGCTCATAAACACTTCCGGTCCGGGTAGGTTCGCAATATCCATTTGCTCAGACACTTCATCAAAATCAAGTTGCTCCCACTTGGCATCCAAAGAGATATTTCCCTTTGCTCCATTCGTATCCGGATGACTCACTAAATCATCCACAATATCAAGCAATGCATATCTGATATCCACATTCGGATTATCATATACACCGCCATCTATCTCACGAAAATTTTCATCCATAATGGAATAATCATATAAATTCCTATATCATTTACTAATATTTCTTGTTCAAACAACGACATATTATACCTCTTGCTTTCATCCTAACTATAACTGTCATCTTCTAGCTCCTAATATAAATATAGCACCATCCGCATATTTCGGACAGTGCTATTTACAGTTGTCTGGGCATTAATATTTTGATATCGTATGTAATTTCATTTTTCAACTCATCCCACAGAATATCTACGTACCAATTACGTACCAATTTCCGTAGCAAATACATAAAGATATATCGACTTTTATCGTTTTCAAAAATCACTCAACCCCTTGAAACATCAAGCTTTATCGGACTTTATTAAGATATAGAAACTTACATCAGAATCGTCAATTTATAACGATACCGAGTTTCATTTTCTGTCTCCTTTGTTAAAAACTCTTCACAACTTGGCAAGTGTATCATAAATCTGCATTTTTTTCAATATGCCCGCGACTTAATAATTCCTTATTCCTGTATTATTCTACTCTTATCATCCGGTAGCCGACTCCGATATGTGTCTGGATATATTGCGTTGTATCCGCAGAATTTTCCACTTTCTTACGGAGCGTCGCCATAAAAACGCGTAGGGAAGCTATATCATTGTCCCAACTGCTCCCCCATACTTTTTCGGTAATATATGTATGGGTAAGTACTTTCCCCACATTGTGGGACATAAGGCACAATAGTTTATATTCAATTGGTGTCAGATGCAATTCTTCGTCCTTTATAAAAGCACATCCCGCCGCATAATCTATCCTAAGGTTTCCGTTTGTAAAAACAGACCCTCCGTCTTCCGGTCCCGTTTGCATCATAGCCAACCTTCTTCCGGTCACCCGGATCCTGGCAAGCAATTCTTCCACCGAAAAAGGTTTTGTCAGATAATCATCCGCCCCCTCGTCCAAAGCCTCTATCTTATCCGAATCCTCACTTCTGGCACTAATCACGATAATCGGCATATTGGACCAAGTGCGTATCTTTCGGATTACCTCCACACCATCCATATCCGGAAGTCCCAAATCCAAAAGAACAATATCCGGATTATACGTGGATGCCTGACAGATAGCTTCATTTCCGTTTTGGGCCGCGATATATTTATAATTATGGGCTTTTAATGTAGTTGTAATAAGATTCCGGACCGGAACATCATCCTCAACCACCAATATCTGTAACTTATTCATGAATACTCACCTCTTCCAACGGAATTGTAAATGAGACGATGCAGCCATGCGGTATATTATCAGTCAGGGCCATTTCCCCTCCGTGTGCTGCTACAATTGAACGGCATAACGGCAGCCCCAGTCCGAGACTTCGCCTGCTGTCTGCAATATCATCATTACCGGTATAAAACATTTCAAACACATGCTCTTTTTGCAAATCATCAATACCGTTTCCATCATCGGAAACACTCACTTTGACAAATCCGTCTTTTCGGATTGCTTCTATTTCTATTCTGGAGCCGGGTGCTGTATACTTAATTGCATTGTCAACCAAATTAACAATAACCTGGATAATAAGCTTTGCATCCATTCTGGCCAGCAGTAATTCGTCCTTAGAACCGGATATAATGGTATGTTCTATCGATTTACGGTTTATATGTTTTAACGCCTCCTCAATTACCTCATCCATCAGCTGAAGAGACATATTAAGGTTCATTTTTCCTTCTTCTATCCGTGTCACGGATAACAGATTTTCCACCAGTCCGATAAGCCATTGTGAGTCATCAAAAATATCTGTAAAAACCTGTTCCTTGGTTTCTTCATCAAGCTTATCATAATTTGCAAGCAGATTATTTGCATTTCCTGAAATAGTAGTTAAAGGCGTCCGTAAATCATGGGATATTGCCCTAAGAAGATTTGCCCTAAGCTGTTCATTCTTTGCAAGGACTGCTGCCCTCTCTTTTTCTTTTGCATTGCGGTTATTATCTAACGCCAATGCACACTCTCCCAGAATGGACAGGAGTATCTCCGACTCAAAAGAGTCCAACGCTTTTTTATCAATATAGATGCCAACCACCCCATAAATCATGTCATAAATCCGGATTGCCATATACAGGCACTTGGCTTTTTTGTTGGTATTGGTCGTCGCACCCGACCGATGCTTATTCTCATATACCCATTCCGCAACCATTCTCTCACTTTCCGAAAACAGCTCGTCATGCATATTCTCTGACTCCATGGATAATATTGTCCCTTTAGTCAATTTATTATCCGAAGCAGGATATACAATAATGGAGCGGTTTAAAAGCTGCATCAATTGTGTTGCCGTAATATTTATAATCTCCGTATCGTCCTGTGCTTTTTGCAACAAGCGGTTTGTATTAAGTAATACCTTGGTCCTGTATGCCGCTTGTGCAGACAAGCGTGCATGGGCTTTTAATTTGGACGCAAGTGTACCTGTTATAATAGAAGCCGATAGCATAATGGCAAATGTCACCGGATACCCGGAATCATAAGCATGAAAAGTAAAGCGTGGTTCGGTAAAAAAATAATTAAACAGCATTACGCCTACAAATGCTCCCACAACACCACAGGTGTATCCCTTGGTAAATATGGATATCAGTAACACACCCAAAAGATACACTGTAATTATATTGGAGTCCGTAAATCCCAGTTCCCAAAATACCATTCCCAGCAAAGAAACTACCGCAATGATAATAATAGTAACCAGAATATCCCGTGGATTCGGAATTATATTTCCCCAAATGAATTTTGTTTTTTCTTTGTATTTTGTATTCGTCATACTGTCCGGTATGATATGGATATCCAAACCCGGAGCCAATTCCGTTAATTTTTCTGTCAATGTCGGCTTATTCCAAAAATGGCGCCGTCTTATATTACTCCTTCCGAGAACAATTTTAGTCACACCCGATATACGTGCAAATTCCGCAATCTGATAGGAAATATCTTCTCCAAATACCGTTGTAATATCAGCCCCCAACTGTTCCGCAAGATGAGTATGATAACGCAACCTCTTTTTTGTTTCTTCATCCATTTTATCAGCATCAGATGTATGTACAAAAAGAGCTGTATATTTTCCGTTAAATGCAGTTGCCATCTTTGCCGCCGTCCGTACAATCTTTGCATTGGAAGGTGCCGGCGACAAACAGACCAGAATATGTTCCCCCGCATTCTTTTCTTCTGTCTGATTCTGCTTATTCATCAAACTTTTCCTTCTCTCAAAATTATGATGTATAATTGTATCACTATTTGAGGAATCTTCCAATGTTATTTCTTCTGCGAACATAAAACAGGACGGTTCCGTATTCTCCTTTGTTTTTTCGAAGGAATCATAGGTTTTGTCTAAAAAAACATCCACCTTTTCCATCAGGAAAAAACCATAGGCAAATATTACCAAAACCATTGCAATAAATACCAATTCTGTCATTATGTTCACCTCCTTGCTTTCAGCGTCCCTGTTTCTCCCTTATAGATGAAAACATTTTTGCAGCGCTTTGTATTCTCCCAGAACCAGCAACGTCTCATTTTCCGTCAATACAATATCTGGCGTTACTGTTGCATTCAATTTTCCGTCTTTTTTAATTGCCATAATATTAATTTGGTACTTCCGTCTGATATCTATTTGTCCAATACTTAATCCATCCCAATTTTTCGGAACCGTGACTTCAAAAATGGCATTTTCATCATCCAACTTTATGTAATCCAAAATATGTTCGGAACTGTATCTTATGGCAGCCCATTTGGCTACCTGCTTCTCCGGATACACAACCTCATCTGCGCCGTTACGGAGTAGAAACTTAGCCTGCCCATCTCTCTCCGCACGGGATACAACTAATTTCGCCCCTAATTCCTTTAAGGAACAGGTCGTTTCCAGGGAACTTTGGAAATCATTTCCGATAGCTACAATGCAAACATCATAATTATCAATTCCCAAAGAACGTAAAAACTCTTCATTTGTACTGTCTCCGATTTGTGCATTGGTCAAAATATCCATGGCATCATCCACACGTTCCTCGTTATGGTCTACGCCCATAACCTGATGTCCTAACTGATTTAACTGTAATGCAATATGTTTTCCAAATCTTCCGAGCCCGATCAGCAAAATTGATTTCATATCTGTTACTCTCCTTATCCTACCGTTATTCTTTCCTGCGGCAGTTTATATAAATTTTTATGTGTTCCTGATAAAGCCGCGTAAATAAGCGTTAGTCCGCCCACTCTTCCCAAAAACATCAATACTATCAATACCATCCGGGACACAAATCCCAAGTCCGGGGTAATTCCGAGTGACAATCCCACGGTACCCACCGCAGACGCCGTTTCATACAAACAGACTCCCACCGGCAAATCTTCTGCAATACTGATAATAAGTCCTCCGCCCAAAAACATTGCTATATACATCATACACACAGTAATTGCATTCTTTACGATTCCGCTTTCGATTCTTCTTCCAAACAGGTGGGGATCTTCTTTCCGGTAAACAGATGCCGAAACATTTGCAATCAATACAGCCAGAGTGGTTGTTTTCATACCTCCTGCCGTAGATCCCGGCGAGCCGCCAATTAACATCAATACAATCATTATGGTTTGTCCTGCTTCGGTCATATCCGAAAGCCGGATGGTATTAAATCCGGCAGTTCTTGGTGTAACCGCTTGAAAAAAAGATGCCAAAATTCTTTCCTTTAAAGAATAATCCGTAAATTCCACGTAAAAATTAAACAAAGCCGGCAGAACAATTAATAAAATTGTTGTTGTTAAAATCACCTTTGTCTGCATACGATAGTGTTTCATTCTATGCTTATTGGAATACACATCTTCCCATGTCAAAAATCCGACACCGCCGATAATAATCAAAAACATAACCGTCATATTAATCACAACATTTCCCGTGTAAGCGGTAAGAGAAACAAACGGTTCCTTTACACTCCCCATAATATCAAAACCGGCATTACAAAATGCTGATATTGAATGAAAGAAGGCCATCCAGATTCCCTTTGTCCCAAAATCCTTAATAAATACCGGCATCATAATAAGTGCACCTAAAAGTTCAAACAAAAAAGTACATTTTAATACGAACCCGGTTAACCGTACAATTCCTCCTACTTTTTGTGCCGAAATTGCTTCCTGCATCGTACTTCTTTGCAGTAATGTGATTTTACGGCCGGAAAGAAGCGCAAACGACGCGGCTACGGTAACAACTCCCAATCCTCCAATCTGAATAAGTATAATAATTACCGCCTGGCCAAATAACGACCAATAGCTTGCCGTATCATGAAGTACAAGTCCTGTTACGCAAACTGCGGAAGTAGACGTAAACAGTGCTTCCAAAAACGGTGTCACAATTCCGTTTTTGGAGGATATGGGAAGCATTAATAACAGTGCTCCTGCTACTATCACACCTGCAAATCCCATAATAATAATCTGAAATGATGTCAATCGTTTCTTTTTATGTAATGTATCCACTACCTTTATCTCCAAATCACCGGTTTTAATCATTATATAAATTTCCGTTTTAAAGTAGTGTTAGAAAAAATAGTTTCACATTAAGATTGTATTAAGATATTTCGCCAACAAAAAAAGCATCGGTTAACGATGCTTTTCCCATTCACTTACCTATAACTATCTTCTTTTATTGGCACACTCTTCATACAACAATCTGTAATTTTTGTATCGGATTGCATGTATTTCTCCGTTTTCCACCGCCTGCTTGATGACGCAACCGGGTTCACTGATATGATTGCACCCGTAAAATCTGCACTGTCCTTCTACCTTTTCAAATTCCGGATAATACCATTTTAATTCCTCTTTTTCCATATCAAATACCGATAAGGAACTAAATCCCGGTGTATCTAAAATATAAGAATTGTCATTTATTGAAATCAATTCGCTATGGCGCGTAGTGTGTTTTCCGCGGTCAATCTTTTCACTGATACTCCCTGTCTCCATCCGTACTCCGGACTGCAAAAGGTTAATAAAAGTTGATTTGCCGACACCACTCGGCCCGGCAACAGTCGATGTTTTACCATATAAACATGCCTTTACTTCATCAACACCTTCCCCTGTGGAAGCACACATAAGATAAACCGGATGGCCGGTTCCCGAATATATTTCTTTGAGTTCTTCCATCTCTTTTTCTGAAATCAGGTCTTCTTTGTTAAAACATATAATTGTCGGAATCTCTTTCTGTTCCATCATAAGTAAAAAACGATCCAACAAATTAAAATTAGGTTTGGGTTTGTCTGCCGCAAAAATAACCAGTGCCTGGTCCACATTGGCAACTGCCGGACGGATTAAATCATTCTGTCTTGGAAGAATCGTTTCAACATTACCTGTCTTTTTTTCTTCATCCAGTATTACAATCTCTACATTATCGCCAACAAGGGGTTTTTCGTTATTTTTACGAAATACCCCTTTTGCTTTACATTCATAAATTCCTCTACCGGCTACATGTACATAATAAAAGCCGGCTATGCCTTTAATGATTTTTCCATGGATAACCATACTCTGCATCCAATTATTCCTTTGCAAATTTTACACTGCGTCGTACTGTACGTTCCTCGACAGTTTCGGGTGTTGTTATCACTTCTCCATTTTCATTGGTCGTAGATGAACCCGGAGTTACAACATTATAAATCAGGTAAATAAATCCATCCTCTGCACCGGTTATGCCTGACACATTGAACGAAACCGGGAATGTCTGGGTTGTTTCTCTTTTAATCTCAACACCTGCTGAAGTCGTCAGAATAACAACCGTATCCGTTCCTGCCGCATATTGAGCATCTTCTGCTGCAGGACTTTCGATATTGCCGATAAAACTATATGTGGAATCTCCGGTTCCGATGCTGATCTTAATATCAACCTTAGTTCCTTCTTCCACTTCCACTCTCTCGGAATAACTCTGGTAACAAACCAGATTTACTAAAGAAGGGTCGGAGTGTGTGGTCTGACTGATTACACCGATATCCAATCCGGATTCTACCAATACTACTACCGCATCTTCTTCTGAAAGTCCAATCAGATTCGGTACAGTTACTTTGCCGACACTGCTGCTGATACTTACGTATACGGTAACACTGGTTCCGAGTTTGGCACTCTCACCCGCTGCCGGAACGTGACTGACTACATTTCCCTTTTTTACAGTGCTTGATTCGCTCTCTTCTTTTACTACCTTAAAGCCCTTCTTATTCAGAGTGGCTACAGCCTCTGCATAGGACAGATTGGTAACATCAGGCACTTCCACAAGACTCTCATCCGCCTCCTCGTCTGTTATCGACGTCTGCGGAATAGTCTGCTGTGTAATACTCTCTTCTATTATGGTTCCTTCCGGCACAGTATCCCCAAATCCGAAAAGACCCATTTTCTTTCCTGCAATCAATATTACTACCGCACAGAATAAAATAGCCGCTATAATTGCCAGAATGGTAGTCACCTTATCCATTCCGGAATTATCATCATCGTCCTCTTCTTCCACAATCTCCTGTCTCACTACACGAGGCTTCTCATCAATATTTTTAGGACGTTTCTTTTTAACCGGTTTTGGTGCATCATTGGTACGCACACGGATTGCTTCGTCCATCGAATCACGCTTTTTGGACTGCTTTTTAATCTGCTGCATATCCTGCTCGCTAATCATACGTGTAGCCGCTTCTTCATCCGGATCTGTCATTTTCACAAAGTCTTCATCCGGATGCATAAGGGACTGTTTCAAATCCGCAACTACTTCCGGCATGGACTGGTAACGTCTGTCCGGGCTCTTCTGCGTACATTTAAATACAATTTGCTCTACACTAATCGGAATCTCCGGAATATATTCTCTAGGAGAAGGCATCGGTTCCTGGATATGCTTAATCGCAATAGCAACTGTAGTCTCTCCATTAAACGGAACACGTCCCGTGAGCATTTCAAACATGGTAATACCGAGTGAATAAATATCACTCTTCTCATCAGAATATCCGCCCCTTGCCTGTTCCGGCGAAGTATAATGAACAGACCCCATCACATTGGAAGTAATCGTATTGCTGGTAACTGCTTTGGCAATACCAAAGTCCGTAACCTTAACTTTACCTTCCTTACTGATCATAATATTCTGCGGCTTAATGTCACGATGAATGATATGGTTGTTATGGGCAGCTTCAATACCCATGGATACCTGAATTGCAATACTGATAGCCTCTTTTACGGATAATCTGGCCTTTTTCTCAATGTACTGCTTAAGGGTAATACCCTCTACAAGTTCCATAACAATATAGTAGGTACCGTTTTCTTCCCCAACATCGTATACATTTACGATATTCGGGTGCATCATACCCGCTGCCGCCTGTGCTTCCGTGCGGAATTTGGAAACGAAATTGACATTCTCCGAAAATTCCTGCTTTAATACTTTTACAGCCACAAAACGGTTTAATTTATGACATTTTGCCCTATATACATCTGACATTCCGCCGGTACCGATTTTTTCGATAATCTCATACCGGTCTCCTAATACCATTCCTACTTTAATCATTTATTCACCTCGTCTGCAAACGGCTCAATCAACACAACAGTAATATTATCTTTTCCACCGTTGCGGTTTGCTGCTGCCACCAACGTTTCTGCCTTACTCACGATATCCTTCTGTCCAAGCAGAAGCATACGTATTTCCTCATCTTCAATCATATTCGTCAATCCGTCCGAACATAACAAAATAAAATCGCCTTTTTCCAGTTTCACTTTGAAAAAGTCAATCTTCAATTCGTCTTCGGCACCGATTGCCCTGGTTATAATATTTTTATCCTGGTGCTCTCTTGCCTGCTGTCTGTTGATTCCGCCCATGCGCACCATCTCTTCCACAAGGGAATGATCCACCGTAATCTGTCTGATTCCGGAGTTAATTATATATAAACGGCTGTCTCCGACATTGGCAACATACATTACATCATCCGTAATGGTAGCCGCCACCACTGTCGTCCCCATACCATTCATGTCTTCGTTTTCTCTGCTCTTAATACGGATATAGCGGTTGGCACTCTGGATAGCTCTCTCCAGTGTATCCACAATAGAATCCTTTGACGACTCTACTTCCTCCACAATTCTCTCAATTGCGTGTCTGGATGCATAATCGCCCGCATTGTGTCCGCCCATTCCGTCTGCCACTATGAACAGATTGGAAAGCGGCCCGAGAGGAATCTCTGAAGTAAACACATAATCCTGATTCTGTTTTCGCTTCTGTCCGATATCCGTAATCGAAAAAGTCTTTAACATCCTATCTCCTACTCTCCGGCATCTTCCATTACCCTTCGCCGGAGTTGTCCGCAGGCACCATCTATGTCCCTGCCCATTTCCCTTCTTATTGTACAGTTAATTCCGTTTTTTTCAAGTTTATTTTTAAATGCAAGAATATCCTGCTTGGAGCCACGCTTATAATCACGCTCCTTAATCGGATTCACGGGAATCAGATTGATATGCCCCGCATACTTTTTGGCTATACCGATTAACTCCTGCGCATCTTCCTGTGTATCGTTCACCCCGCCCACAAGACTATACTCAAAAGTAATTCTTCGCCCTGTCTCTTTATAATAATCGCCACAGGCTTCCAACACCTCATCAAGAGAGTATGTATTCGCTATCGGCATCAATTCTTTTCTTTTATCATTGGTCGTGGCATGTAAAGACAATGCCAGTGTAATCTGAAGATTTTCCTTGGCAAGTTCCCTAATCTGCGGCACCAGTCCACAGGTAGATACCGTAATGTTACGCTGGCTGATATGAAGTCCGTCTTCATTTGTAAGCAGCCTGATAAACCGTATCAGATTCTCGAGATTATCAAGCGGCTCTCCGGTTCCCATCACCACAACATTGGAAATCCTCTCTCCCGTGCTTCTTGTAATCGCATAAATCTGCTCTAACATCTCACTCGGCAAAAGATTTCTCTCCCATCCGTCCAGAGTCGAAGCACAGAACTTACAGCCCATCTTACAACCGACTTGCGAGGAAATACAGACAGAATTACCATGCTGGTAACGCATGAAAACGCTTTCTACCAGATTGCCGTCGGCAAGACGGAATAAATACTTTCTGGTACCGTCCAACTTTGACTCCTGCATCCTGACCTCTTCCAAACAGGTATATGCGTATTTTTCCGCCAAACCTTTGCGTAAATCCTTGGAAAGATTCGTCATCTCTTCAAAAGACGGGGCCAGTTTCTGATGCATCCACTGGTAAATCTGTCCGGCACGGAACGCCTGGAGCCCCTGCGCTTTTAGTTCTTCTTTCAATTCTTCCAAAGTCATGGATTTGATATCCGTGGTTTTTGTACTCACTGCGCTGACAGCCACCTCGTTCCTCACCTCTTTCGTTTAAACTAATTCTTTTTAAGTCTTGCCATGAAAAAGCCATCCGACTTATCCGTCGGCAATAAAGTCAAATACCCTTTTTCGGTATCCGTATTGTGTAACGCTTCCGGCAGATACGGATTCAGACTTTCCGTCGTAAAGCCGTAATTCTCCGTAATATAGGAAACCATCTGCTCATTTTCTTCTTTTCTCAAAGTACAGGTACTGTAAATAAGGATTCCTCCCTTCTTTACATACCCTACAACCGCATCCGTTATCTCCTTTTGCAAATCATCCAGTTCTGTAAAAGAAGTCTCATCCAGACGATATTTGATGTCCGGTTTCCTGCCGACAACACCAAGTCCCGAACAGGGAATGTCCAGTAAAACCACGTCGGCTTTACCTTCTGCTTCCTCATCTTTTATGCGTGCATCCCAAACCTTAACATTAAGATTATCTGCATGCATTCTCTCTTTATTCTCCAAAATCAGTCCGGTCTTATATTCCGATACATCCCTGGCATCCACACATCCCGTTCCGCATAGTTTATCACAGGCGTGCAATGCTTTTCCTCCGGGTGCACTGCAAACATCCACAACATAGTCATCCTTGCAAATTCCTGCAATCTCACCGACTAACATACTGCTGACATCCTGTACTGTGTAGAGTCCTGCATTGAAATTCTCATCATCCTTCATATTGCCTGCCTGATACAATTCATATGCATAATCAAGCCACGGATGCTTCTTGGCTTCTATTCCAATCGCTGTCCAATTCTGTAAAACTTTATCTTTTTCTATTGCAGAAATATTCTGTGAAACGCGTACACAGACCGGTCTTTCCATCAGATATCCCTTAAGAATTTCCTCTGTGCCCTTATCTCCATACTGGGAGAGCAACAAACGGGCTATATATTCCGGCACGGAATAGCTTACGGATAAATATTTTACAAAATCCTTTTTCTTATCAGGAAAGTCAATCGCATCTTTATTCCTTGCAACATTTCTTAAAATACCGTTTACAAAACCCTTCAGTGGCCCGAATCCTCTTTTTTGCGCCAGTTTTACCGCCTCATTACAGGCCGCAGAGTCCGGGACCTTGTCAAGATACAGAATCTGATACACACTCATTCGCATCAGACTTCTGATAAACGGCTTCATCTTATTAACCGGCACCTTAGAAAAGGAATTCAGCACATAGTCAATGGTTACAAGGCGTTCCAGCGTTCCTTCGGTTACTTTCTTTATAAAACTTCTGTCATGTCCCGGAAGATAGCTGTATTTATCCAACACATTGCGTATTAAAATATGACTTTTCTCTCTCCCGGCCGTTATTTCGGTTACCATATCGGTAACCAGTTCTCTTATGTTTTCTTTCTTTTCCACCGGTTGCTCCTAATCACGTCTTCTGTTTCCGCCAAATAAAAGCACAAGTCTCAGTAATTGCAAAATAGACGATGCCGCTGCCGCCACATAAGTCATGGCCGCTGCCGATAAAACTTTTCTTGTGGAACGAAGTTCATCCCCACCAAGAATACCGTAACGTTCCATCATCACCATCGCACGGTTTGAAGCATTAAATTCAACCGGCAAAGTTACAATCTGGAACAACACCGCCAATGAAAATACCCAGATCCCGAGTTCAATCAAAAAATAATTACTGCCAAGTAACACACCGAGCAGAATAATCGGAATACCTAATCTGGAACCGATATTAGCCGCCGGTACAATTGCGCTTCTGATACGAAGCGGTAAATAACCGACATTATGCTGAAGGGCATGTCCGCACTCATGTGCCGCAACACCCACTGCTGCTACCGAATTTGAGCCGTATGTGGCATCGGACAAACGTAATACTTTATTTTTCGGGTCATAGTGGTCTGTCAGATTACCGCTTACATGCTCCACCGCCACATCGTAAATGCCGTTCTGCTGTAAAATTCTCTGCGCCGCTTCTGCTCCTGTCATACCGCTTGCGCTGCGCACTCTGCTGTATTTGTTGAATGTGGAATTGACCTTAGCCGATGCAATCATCGATAATACCGCACCGATTAACACCAGAAAATAAGTCCAATCCAATCCGTAAAAACCATACGCTCCGTATCCGTACATAATCGCTTACCTCATTTCATTAATTTGGGAAAACCATTCCCTTTTCAATCGCATTTCCAAGCAGGAAGGATTTGACATCCATCCTCTTTTTACCTTCAAGTTGCACTTCCTTAATCTCCAAAAGGCCGTCTCCTGTCATAACAAAAAAACTGTCCTTCGTTACATCACAGACTTCTCCGCACTGTGCTTTCACACCTTTATCTGCAACTACCACATCTGCATCCCAGATCTTTAAGGTCTTGCCCTTCAAATAAGTATACGCACTCGGCCAGGAATTTAAGCCACGGATTTTGCGTTCCAACACCACTGCATCCTGCGAAAAATCCATGCGTCCGAATTCTTTTTTAAGCATTCCCACATGCGTACTGGCCGCTTCATCCTGTTTTACCGGTGTCACTTTACCCACTTCGATTGCATCCAACGCCTTTACAATCAAGTCTGCACCACATACTGCCAATTTATCAAATAAACTTTCACCGGTTTCTTTTGCATCCAAGGTTACTGTCTCCTGCATCAAAATATCACCGGTATCAATGCCTTCATCCATCTGCATAATGGTAACGCCGCTCACTTCTTCTCCATTTAAAACCGCCCACTGGATAGGCGATGCACCACGGTATTTCGGAAGTAATGAAGCATGAATGTTGATACATCCGTACTTTGGCATGGTAAGGATTTCTTTTGATAAAATCTGACCGAACGCCGCCACAACAAAAATATCCGCCTCAAACTCACGCAGTTTTGCAACCGCTTCGGCCTCTTTAATCTTTACCGGCTGAAAAACCGGAAGATTGTACTTAAGTGCGCAAGCTTTCACCGGTGAAATCTGCAATTCCTTGCTTCTTCCCTTTGGCTTATCGGGTTGTGTCACAACAGCAGTCACTTCATGTCCCGATTTAATAATGGCTTCTAATGCTCCCACTGAAAAATCAGGAGTTCCCATATAAACAACTTTCATTATTCTTCCTCTTCTTCTATCAAATCTTCTGCATTTACAAGTTCACCTTCCACACGTTCCGTATAAAGGTGTCCGTCTAAATGCTCCAATTCGTGACAAATGGCACGCGCCATAAGTTCGGTTCCTTCAATGATGAACTCTTCCATGTTTTCATTGTAAGCTACTGCCTTAACATAGTTAGGACGTGTTACCATACCGTATTTGCCCGGAACACTAAGGCAGCCTTCCCATCCGCTCTGCTCACCGCTTGTTTCAATAATACGTGGGTTAATCAATAAAACCGGATCCTCTCCCGTTGTATCGATTACCACGATACGTTTTAAAACACCAACCTGTGGCGCTGCAAGGCCGACACCATTTGTTTCGTACATGGTATCAAACATATCATCAATCAGCTCCAATGTTCTTTCATTTAATTCTTTTACTTCTTTGCAAACCTTGTTTAAAATCGGGTCGCCCATTTCACGAACTTCTCTTACTGCCATTTTGTCCTCACATTCTGCCTTTTTGGCTTCTTAAATTTTCTCTTACTGTTAATATGGATTCACAGGGTTGAAATCAAACATTATCGAAATATCTTTTTCATTTTTCCACTCCGGTTGACTTTCCAGCAAATCTTTAATTCCAATCAGTAAATCTTCCTCTTTTGCTTTTATCATAAAAATCTGTCTGTATATATCGTTAATCTTGCGGATACCTGCCGGAGCCGGTCCGACTAATATACCATCTTCCGAGTAATCTCTTGCGCAAGATGCCATGTCTTTCGCTACTGCTTCCACGCGCTCCTCGTCTTTTCCGGTAACCATCACCATCAGCATTTTACATACCGGCGGATAGGAAGAAAACGTACGGTACAGAATCTCTTCTTCGTAAAACCCTGTATAATCCTGATTCGCCGCATGCGCCACACTATAGTGATCCGGCTGATAAGTCTGGATTACAACTTCTCCGGGCACGCCTGCGCGCCCTGCCCTGCCTGCTGCCTGTGTCAACAATGCGAAGGTTCTCTCTCCGGCACGGTAATCATTGGCTGCAAGCGACAAATCCGCCGCAATAACTCCCATCAATGTTACATTCGGAAAATCGTGTCCCTTAACAATCATCTGGGTACCAACAAGTACATCCGCATCCCCTTCGTTAAAGGAAGATAATATCTTCTCATAACTGTCCTTTTGTCTGGTGGTATCCCCATCCATACGAAGCACTGAGATTCCCGGAAACAATTGATACAACTGTTCTTCTATCTGTTGTGTTCCGGCACGGAATCCAAGCAGATATTTGGAACCACACTTAGGGCATACCGGAGGTTTTATCTCTTCGTATCCGCAGTAGTGACACACCAACTTGCCGTTTTTATGCTCGGATAAGGAAATATCACAATGCGGGCATTTCATTACATGTCCGCAACTTCTGCAGGAAATAAATCCCGCATAACCTCTTCTGTTTAAAAAGAGCATAATCTGTTCTTTTTTATCCAGTCTATCCTGTATCAACTCCTGCAATTTTCTTGAAAAAATGGAGCGGTTGCCTTCTTTTAATTCCTGCCGCAAATCAATCGTGTGTACCACCGGCAAGGTGCTTCCTTCGATTCTCTGTTGCATGGAATACAATTTGTATTCCCCGTTCTGCGCCCTATAATACGAATCTACAGAAGGTGTTGCAGAACCAAGTACCAGACTTGCACCACACATCTTAGAAAGTTCCTGTGCCACTTCCACGGCATGGTACTTTGGCATACTCTCACTTTTATAACTGTTTTCGTGTTCTTCGTCAATCACAATCAGTCCCAAGTCGGCAAAAGGCGTAAATAACGCCGAACGCGGACCAATCATAACATCCAGTTCTCCTCTTTTTGCACGTTCAAACTGGTCGTAACGCTCACCATAAGAAAGTGACGAATTCACAACGGAAACCCTGTCACCAAAATGATGATAAAAACGCAGCACGGTCTGATAAGTCAATGCAATCTCGGGAATCAGGAAAATAACCTGTTTTCCGCTTGCAACCACTTCCTTAATCATCCGGATATAGACTTCCGTCTTCCCGCTTCCCGTAACGCCGTGAAGCAGATAAGTCCGTCGCACGCCTTCCCGATAGTCCTTGGTATAATCATCGACAATTTCCTTTTGTCCCGGAAGCAGTTCCTTATCTTTTTCTTTACTCTTTTCTACAACAATCGGATTGCGGAAATAATCCTGCGCTTCTATCGTAATCGCACCCATCTGCTGCAATTTGGAAAGTGTCTGCGGGGATATATTTAATTTGCCGCGTACCAACTGATAATCCAGTACACGTTCTTTTATCAGTTCCTCAAGCAGTCTGACTCTGGCTTTTTGGGATTTGGCTTTACATGTTTCAAGTAGTTGCTCCGCTTCCTGTTGCTCCATCGCAAGCACTATCGTCTTTTTCTCAATCGGCTTTACCGTCTTTTTTACCGGCAAAACCACTTTGAGTGCCTGAATCATCGTAGAACCGTAGTGCTTACGAATCCATGCCGCAAGGCGTATCATTCTACCCTGCAAATCATCCTGCTTAATAACGATTTCTTCAATTTCTTTTATCTTTTCATCGGGGAAATCCGCCGAGTCTGAAAACGCTACCACATACCCTTTCATCAACTTATTACTTCTTCCGAAAGGTACCATTACACAGGCGCCGATAGTAATCTCATCCTTAAGGCTTTCCTTTATCCGGTAAGTAAACGGGCGATCCACACTCTCATGGGAAATATCCACGATGACTGCAGCATATTTTTTATACACTCAAATGTTCCTCTTCCATGATTTCCCGAATCAGAACCCGTTCGTCCATCGGGTATTTCACACCTTTAATCTCCTGATAATCCTCATGTCCTTTACCGGCAAGAACAATGATGTCTCCCGGCCGGCCGTTTAAAATAGCATAACGGATTGCTTCTTTTCTATCAGCTATCTTAATATAAGTTCCATCCGTCTTCTTCATACCGGTCTCGATATCATTCATTATCTCTTCCGGTTCTTCAAAACGGGGATTATCCGATGTAATAATCGTAAAATCAGCCAGTTTGCCGCTGACTTCTCCCATCTCATAGCGGCGAAGTTTGGAACGGTTACCGCCGCATCCGAATACCGATACAAGGCGGTTTGGTTCGTATTCCTTTAAAGTACCAAGCAGACTCTCAAGCGCCATCGCATTGTGCGCATAATCAATCATTAATGTAAAATCATTGGAAACTTTTACAAGCTCAATACGTCCCTTCACGCTTGCCTGCATAAGTGCTGCTTTTACTGCGCCCTCCTCTACACCAAACTGGTCACAGATGGCAATTGCCGTAAGTGCATTGTACACGGAAAATCTTCCCGGTGTCGGAATCTCCACCTGCATCGCAGTCTTTCCGGTTACATCAAATGCTACACCGATATGGCCCTTTTCACGCACAAGCTGCATATTCTCTGCTTTATAATCAGCTTCATTATCTAAACCGTATGTCAGCATCTTACAGGTATGGTTGCGGATAACTTCTGCATAGTGCTTATCGTCGCAGTTCACAATACCCACTTTACACTGTTTGAACAAAAGTCCTTTACAATGCATATAATCTTCAAAACTCTCGTGTTCATTCGGTCCGATATGATCAGGTTCCAAGTTTGTAAAAATACCAATATCAAATACAAATCCCTGTGTACGGTGAAGCATCAGTCCCTGGGAAGATACTTCCATTACCACACTATCAAGACCGGCTTCCGCCATTTTTGCAAAAGTTTCCTGCAAAATATAGGATTCCGGTGTTGTATTATTGGCAGGAATATGCTTATCCCCGATAATTGTCTCAATTGTACCGATAAGACCGACTTTTTTACCCGCCTGCTCTAAAATAGACTTTACCAGATAAGTCGTAGTGGTCTTACCCTTTGTCCCGGTAATGCCGATAACATTCAGTTTTTCTGCCGGATTACCAAACCACTCCGCGGAAATAAATGCCATCGCATAGCGGGTATCCTCAACACGGATGATAGTTGTGCTGCAATCCGTCGGCACGTTAACATCCTCACATACCACGATGCAGGCAGCTTTCTTTTCACATGCTTCCGCCGCATAATCGTGACCGTTAAAATTCACACCCTTAATACAGATGAACAAGCATCCCTCCACGATTTTACGGGAGTCGTATACCACCTGTGTAATCTCTCTGTCTACTGCTCCGCAAATACAACTATATTCTAATCTATTTAGTAATTCTTTTATTGTTTTCATGTATTCCCTCTGTTTGAATAACTACTACAGTATATGCCAAAATACTGCTTTCGCATCTTTTCCAAATGTCTCTTATTCTCATTCTGCTGCCGGATATTCGTTACAAAGCAAACGATACGGTGCCTCATCCTCTTCAATTGTCGGAAAACGTCCAATAGGCTCATAAAAACGGTTATCCGTATTGTCATCGTTACACTGGCTGACTTCACCTATCAGTACCGGACCGCTTCCTTTTTCCACCTCAAAATCATGGTATAAATACGGCTGTATGCTGATGCTTTCACCCGGAGTCAGTCTTACCTGCGTCCCTGCCGGAACTACAACTTCCCGTCCGTCCAGATGAACATGCACATCATTTACCTTGTCCAAATCCTCATCTGCAGTGGAATTGTATACGCGAATTAAGAGATTACCGCCACCTTTGTTAATGATATCCTCCATCTTGTTCCAATGGAAATGCATCGGTGAATATTGGCTCTCCTTGATATATAATAACTTCTCCGCATAGGTCTTCTTATACTTGTCCTGCATTTTCAAATTGCCGTTACGAAGTGTAATCAAAGAAAAGCCGACTTCTTCAAACTTGCCAAGTCCATAATCTGTAATGTCCCACCCAAGCATATTGTCGCGGATTTCGTCATATTCATGTCCCTTTTCATTCCACTCATCTGCCGTAAAATTACAGAATGGCGGCAACGCCACACGATAATCATGTATCATCTGTTCCATTTCTTTTAATGCTACATTGATTTCACTTCGTTTCATATCTGCCTATGCCTCCTAAGTAAAAATCATTTTCTTCCAATGTATACTATACCACTTCTGCTTAGTGGAAGACAATAAAAAGGGAATAAAAAATGCACCATCACTAAGATGATGCATTTTAATATATACTTATTCTTAAATATACTCAAAATACACAAGCAACTTCTTATACGTATCCTGCGCCGCTCTGCATGTCTCCAGCAGGTAGCCTCTCTCCGCTACATATTCGTTTAAGCCTCTTTTGTAATATTCTTTGGAAACATCCTCAATAATGAATGGGGGGATATTATATTTTAGGCACTCCTTAAACATAATCAATCTGCCGACACGACCATTGCCGTCCTGAAAAGGATGTATCTTTTCAAACCGGTAGTGAAAATCAATAATATCTTCAAAAGTAATATTACTGTTTTCCCTATATTCTTTTAGTAACTGCTTCATTTCCTGCGCAACCTTAGAAGGATGTGTTGTCTCAATCATATCGCCGATTATGTTCGGACGTTTCTTATAATCTCCAACTGCAAACCATTCCTTCTGGCTATCGGTGGTTCCGCTCTTTAGCAATAAATGAATCTGCTTTATAATTTCTTCCGATAATTCCTTGTCTGCCACCGATAAAATATAATCAAAGCACCTAAAATGATTCACTGTCTCAATAATATCGTCAATCTTTTCATAGCCTTCTGTAACGCCGATTGTATGCGTCTCATATATACTTCTGGTCTGATCCTCCGTCAAGCGGCTGCCTTCCATATGATTGGAATTATATGCAAGTCTAATTTGTGTCTGATGATATAACCCACCTTTTAACTTCATATCCTTTTCTTCGCGCAATCTATAAAGAATCGAATTCTCATCTATTTCTTTTTCATAGGATAAGATTGCTCCCGGCTGGCAATCAAAGAACTTACATATGCTTTGTATGGTCGCCAAAGAGACCTCTTCATTTTTGGAAAGTTTTGCCATTGTTGCAGAGGATACTCCAATCGCATTCTTTAACCTTTCTTTGGTTATCTCTCTTTCTTCCATCAGCAAAAATAATTTTCTATAGGAAATCATCTTTTTACCACCTTTCCGTGTATATAGTATAACACCGTGATTTATATTTGTAAACCGCCTACCTTTAGATATCTAAATATCAATTTGTAGTAAAAAAGCGTTCGGAGTCTATTTCTATTTTCTCCAAACGCTCTATTAATTACTACAAAATCAAATTCACCAAATTTGTCACAATTACCATCACTATAATCGGCAAAAAGAAAAACACCAATGCAAACGGTTCCCTTTTCATATCCAAGTCACTGAATAGTCTACGGGGATTATTGATATAATACATTTCCAACTGTTCTGGCGGAAATTTTGCTCCAAAATACCTATACTGATACCCTTTTCCGCCCACCTCATAACTGTATGTAGCATGGTAGTGCTTACCAACCGACGATTCTCCCGGCATTGTATCATCATAAAACTTTATTCTCTGACCGTTTACTATATGTCCGAGTTCAATAGCTTCATCTTTTTTTGTTCTTTTCCGTTTCCTTGCATTCATCCATTTAACTTCAACGATAAACACAAGAATAGCCGCCGCAACACCTATAAAAATCCCCATGCCGGCTTCTGATACAAATGCACCAAATTCTTCCAGTGTATTCGTAAACTCTTTAAACCTATATCCTAAATCTGTCAACTCTTCCATACTACAACCTCTTTATGCTTATAAACTGCATCCTGCTTCCGTATTACAGAAAATCCCGAAGACAATATTCTTGCCTCCGGGATTCATATTAATTCTCACTCTTACCAATCTTAACAATTCGTACTATTGTTGCACTGAGCACAATGCTGATAGCCATTTCAATTAAGAAGTTGACACCAATCATACCAAGGAATATGTACTCAATCGTAGAACCAAACTGTCCTTCCGGTACCCATGTGCTGATAGTCTCCATAAAGAATAACAAACAGCCGATTACAAATACACCGGTGTTAACAATCGGGCAAACAATCGCCGCTGAAGCTACCGCTACCGTGTCATTTACCTTCTTGAGCAGGTTGTATACGATTCCTGCCAACAAACCGGACAGAATTCCTTTTGCCAATACTGTAATCACGGTCCCAATGATGCTGACTGCTAAAAAAGCCCCTGAATTCGTAAACAGAATCAGTACTCCTGCCACAAAACCAAGCCATGCGCCTACTTTAGGGCCATACAATGCCGCACCTACTACAATCGGTACCAATACCAGGTTAAGATTAAAGATTCCCACCGGGATGATAACCGCCAATGACTGCAATACCACTACAATGGCTGTAATAAGTCCAACGCCTACAATTGTTTTTGTTTTTTCACTCATATTCAATTCCTCCTTGCTGTCGTTCCGCCTTAGCGCGGATACAATGCAAGTATAGTATAAAGGACTGTTAAATATTTGTCAAATATCTAACAGTCCTTTTATTAATAATTATATTAGCGTTTTCTACAGTTCTATTCCACTACTACCGTGCCGTCTTCTTTTATTGTGATGCTCATGTCATCTTTCACGTAGTCTAAAAACTCTTCGCCAAGGCTGTCAATAACGGGCATGCTCACGTCGTCAAGCCATACATCCGCAAGCACGGCACCTGCTGCCGCAAGGGAGTCGATAGGCTCTGAGAATAGCATGCATGCTGGCTGTCTCTTCATCGAGCAGGCACAGTATAATACCAAACCGCCCGTCGTGGAACCGATGGTACGAGGTAAACACAATGCTTTTCCTGCCATCTGCTTGCCGTATAAATCAGGATTGTTCTGGTCGCCGCAGGTTGCCTTCTTATCGCCAAACTGCAAAGCTTTCTGGAACGATGCCAATGTATTAAGGCCGCCATGGGAAACCACTGCAGGAGCGGTTACACTTCCGGGTGCTACGATTCTTCCTTTAAATTCTTTCATTATCTGGCACCTCCTTTTGTAATCTGCTCTAAAATCTCTGCATCGGTATAATATCTTGCGCTGGTATATGTTCTAAGCTTATTGCTTGAGGTAATAACCGGCATCTTCTCGCTCAGCGGATTGTTCATATACATAAGTGGACAAATATAAGAAGTAATAACGCCTGTCTCCTTTAAAATTGCGGCATATTCTGTCTCTTCAAACTTTTTAAGTACCGCAGGTGCCGCTGTGAAAACGGTTGGTATACAAACTTTCTTATTACCGGCTGCCTGTAATGCCTCAGAAACCTTCTTTGTCCAGTCAATCAACTGTTCCAGACTCATATGCGGACATCCCATAAAGCAAAGCTTCGGAGTCGCATCTTTCTTTTTCCAGATAACCGGATAACTCTTATATACTCTCTCCAGTTCCGCATCATCCACTACATAAACCTGTGCATCTTCCAGGATTAAATCCTGTCCGTACTGTACGGCTTCCGGAGTAATATTGTCCACATGGTACAAACCTACCGCACCGTTTGATGCTGTTGCCGCACCAAAATCTTTAAGATAGGTCTTAGCCGCATCATCCAATTTACCATCCAGCCATTTATCCAAACCAACGATATACGGAACATCTTCCATAACCTTCATACCGATGGCAGAACCCAAAAGCTGTGCTTCCGGCTTCTTAGTGGTCTCAATTTTTACAATCCACTTAGCTTTTCTGCCTTCATCCGTCAGTAATCCGAAATACGGTACATAGCCAAGTACGGAACCCATTAAATCAATGATACCGGAGTTACGGTTACATCTTGCTCCGAGAACTGAATTGGCAAATACTACGGCTGAAGATTCAGACCATGAAAGGACCTCTCCCATAGCCGGTGTATTACCTACTTCGTCCATATAGCAGGTACAGGTAAATGCATCCTTTTCCATGAGACCGAGCTGATTTAACTGTTTCTCATACTCTTCCTGTCTGGAATACATAAAGTTCTTGAAAATAAAATCCTGTAAAAAATTGCTTGGTACATTCGGATCCAATGGTCTTGGGTCCGCTGAAAACTGCTGCGTAGACAGATTGCCGGATTCAATTAACTTATCCATCAACTCATAAACCGGCTTTAATGCTTTCAAACCGAAAGAAGTTACCAAATGATTATATTTACTTGTAACAGGCACCATGGCATCCGCTCCAAACAATTCGCCGTAACGGATTAATGTCTTCATAATCCTTGCAAGGACATCACCTTTTTCACCATCCAATATGGCCTGCTGTTCTTTTGTTAAATTCATATATGTGGCCCTCCAATTAAATCTTCATGGCGGCTTCATAAGCGCCCCATACTACCGTTCTCAAGTTGCCGATTTCCTTACAATCGCCTACCAGGTATACATCCTTTGCCTTCTTAGAAAGCGGATTAGCAATATATCCTGCGGAAGAAATTACGCTATCGCATGCAATCTCAATTGTCTCGCCGCCTTTCGCGCATAAAATCTTACCATCCTGAACTTCCTTTAAAGTGGTTTCCAGATATACCGGAATCTCATGTAATGCAAACCACTCACGAAGGTAGGAACTGTTTGCAAGACATACGCCCTTCTGGGATACCAAATCATCCTTCATCTCCACGATAATCGGTTTCTTACCCTGAAGTGCCAGTTCATAAGCAATTTCACATCCGGTCAAGCCACCGCCGATTACGGCTACCGTCTCGCCCACTTCTATTCCTGTCAAATATTCACAAGCTTCCACCATCTTCTCATGCCCCGGTACATTCTTTAATACTCTGGCTGTGGAACCGGTTGCTATAATAACAGGTCTGCCCGCATATTCGGAAACATCCTTTACTTCATCATTCAAATGAATCTCGATACCCAAATCTGCCATCTGTTTCTTATACCATGCAAGTAATTCACGGAGTTTGCCTTTGTAACTCTCTGCACCGGCAGCAATAAATGCACCGCCGAGTTCACCGCTCTTTTCATGGATTACCGGTTCGTGTCCGCGAAGTTTGAGAACTCTGGCTGCTTCCATACCGCCGATACCGCCACCAATAATATGTACGGTTCTAGGTGTAGTTGCCGGTACAATCTTATGTTTATTTGTCTGCATGGTCTCTGCATTAACCGCACAACGTGCCAGATGCAGGGAATCCCATAAATCCTGGTCATTCGGAACGCCCTTATAATGACACATATTGAAACAACCGTTATGACAAAGGATACAAGGTCTGATATCTTCTTCCCTGCCCTCCATGAGCTTGGTTACCCATTGCTGGTCAGCAAGGAACTGACGTGCAAAACCGGCACCGTCAATTCTTCCATCGCGGATGGCATCCGCTGCCACTCTAGGATCCATACGGCCTGCACATACAACAGGAATGTCTACAAACTTACGAATATGTGCCACATCATCCAGATTACAGTTCTCAGGCATGTAAATCGGCGGATGTGCCCAGTACCACGCATCATATGTACCATTGTCGCAATTTAACATATCATAACCTGCGTCCTGTAAGAACTTCGCTGCGATTTCGGATTCTGCCATATCACGTCCCACTTCCACGTATTCTTCTCCCGGAAGCGCACCCTGTCTGAATCCTTTGGTCTTGGATTCTACACTGTAACGCAGGGAAACAGGAAAATCATCACCACAGGTCTTCTTGATTTCTTTAACAATCTCTGCTGCAAAACGATAACGGTTCTCTAAACTTCCGCCGTACTCGTCTTCTCTCTTATTCACATATTTTAACGTAAACTGATCCAATAAATAGCCTTCGTGTACCGCATGGATTTCCACACCGTCCACGCCTGCATCTTTTAACAGTTTGGCTGTCTTACCAAATGCCTCGATAAACTCCTTAATCTCTTCCACTGTCATTTCTCTTGACGGAACTTTATCCGACCAGCGGTTAGGAGACGGGCTCGGAGCTGCCGTAATCTTATCCAAATTCATAATCGGCTTGGATACCACATTTAACACCTTATTGGAATATAAGGTTTCCATTAAATGGTCAATGGTAAAAGAACGTCCGAAACCGGCTGTTAACTGAACAAATAATTTGGCTCCTGTAGCATGAAACTGTGGCATCCATTTCTTTAAATTACGGTACATACTTTTCTTTTTATGTAACCACTGTCCAAGCATAGGGTTATAAACCGGCTGACATCCCGGTAATACTAAACCACAGTTATTCTTAGCCACTTCCAGAATAAACTCGGCTCCTGCTTTGTCAAAATGATTCACTTCCATCCAACCAAGTAAATTGGTACCACCCATGGAAGTCATAACAACTCGGTTTTTGATCTCTAGGTTACCGATTTTCCAAGGTGTAAATAAGGGTTCTAATCTTTGTTCCATATACAAAAATACCTCCTTAAAAATATGATATCCCCATATGGAAATTATAATATATTTCGACAAATTCCGCCATCTGTTTTTCCTAAATCAAAGCACCTAAAAAGAACAAAGACCCCGCTTTCGCGAGGCCTTTGTTCTTATGAGGGGGGAGATAGTGAGTAATCAACTATCTTGATATTTACTATACCCCAAAAATGTGTTCAAAATGTGTACAAACCCTTAAACAAATATAAAACTTCTTAATTATGTTTTAAGAATTATTTATAATCCTGCAAAATATACTGTACGGTTTTCCTTCCTCTAAACTCATTAATATTCGGATAGTAAATCACATCCAGCAATACCGCGTCCTGCGGATGCAATCCGGTGGTAAAAAGTTTTTCTGCTTTTTCACTTCCTTCTTTCTTCACCAGATACTCTTTCAACTTGTCCAGATTACGGAAACATACAACACCAAATCGCATACCGGTATCATCCGCAACATCAAATCTGGCCATATTATTGTTCTTACCCATAATATATCCGCGGATAAAACGGATATTCTTCTGTGCAAATACAGGCTTTTCATTGGCTGCGCCAAATGGCTCCAGTACGGAAAGTTCATCTACAAACTGCTGTGTCACATAAGAAAACGGCATCGGAACATCAATTGTAATTTTTTCTTCAAAATCATCCTCTGTCAAAACACAATTTTCATTAATGACCTGCCTAAACAGCTTCACATTTTCTTCTTCCATGGATAAACCGGCTGCCATCTTATGCCCGCCGTACTTGGTAAAGAACTGTTTGCATTTTGTCATTTCATCATAAATATGATAATTCTCAATAGAGCGTGCGCTTCCTTTAACACCTTCTTCTCCCTTTGTCAAAACAAAGGTCGGCTTGCCTGTCTTTTCACGGATTCGTCCTGCTATAATTCCCGCAAGACTCTCATGGACATCGGGCAGATACAATACCAGTACCCTGTCCTTGTCATACTCTCCTTCTTCCAACAAAGCAAGTGCCTTTTCCACACCTTTCTCTGTCAGTTCCTTACGGTTAGCATTATATTCCTTTAAAGTAGTTGCCAAGGGGACCGCCTCTTCAAAAGACTTTGCCATCAACAACCCGAGTGATAATTCCGCACTGTCCAGTCTTCCGGTTGCATTCAGGCATGGGCCAATTACAAATCCGATGCTGAAAGACGTCAATTTGGCAGCATCCAGTTCATTTACTTTAATAAGTGCATGAAGTCCCGGATTCTTGGGATTTTGCAGACTCTTCATCGCCTCTTTTACAATAATACGATTTTCGTCCAGAAGAGGCATAATATCACATACCGTCGCAATTCCGGCAGGCTCCAGCAATTCATCCAAAGCCGTTTTCATTAATTCCTTATCTGTCAAAACTTCATCCAGAAGCACCTGTATCACTTTATATGCTACAACAGCTCCGCAAATACTCTCAAACGGATACTTACATTCCTCCTGTTTTGGATCCACCACTGCATCCACATCCGGAATCCTATAGCATCTCTTTCCTTCAATCTCATCAAACTGAATCTCATGATGATCCGTTACAATACAGGTTAGCCCTTCTTTTTTACCGTTTTCCAGCACATCCTGGGCTGCTATCCCGTTATCACAGGTAATAATCGTATCTACGCCATCCGCAATAGCCTGTTTTACCAGTTCTTCGTTAATACCGTAACCATCCTTCATACGGTGAGGAATCACGCAGTCCACATCCGCTCCGCATACAGAAAGCCCACGATAGAGAATGTAAGTCGAGCAGACACCATCCACATCGTAATCTCCTATAATACGGATTTTCTTACCCTGTGCAATCTTCACTTTCAGTATCTCTGCTGCTTTTTGTGCATCCTTCAGTTCCCGCGGATCATGCAGATTGTTGCGGTCTCCCTGTAAAAACAACCGGATTTCCTCATCACTTATCACATCCCTGTTACGGATAATCCTTGCAATAACAGGATCTATATGAAATTCTTCAGCTATTCTGTTAAAATCCGCTTTTTTTGCGGATAAGAACCATTTAGACATAAACAAGTTCACCTTTTACAAAAGGGGCTGTCAGACAGCCCCTTCTATATAATTATATGCTCATTTCTATTTTACTTTTTTCTTGGCAAATTTGGTACGGAACACATACCACATTGCCCCTGTTAAACATACAGAAGAATAGGTTCCGCAAATAATACCCACCATAATCGGAAGTGCAAATTCACGGATGGAAGTTACACCAAATACATAGAGTGCCGCAACCATAATAAAGGTTGTCAAAGAAGTGAAAATACTTCTTGATAAAGTCTGGTTGATACTCTTATTTACCGTTGTCTGTAAATCTTCCTTGAATCCTGCAAGTGATAAATTCTCACGTACACGGTCAAAGATTACGATGGTCGCATTGATGGAATAACCAACAATTGTCAACATACATGCGATGAATGTAGAACCAACGGACACCTTGGCAATCGCATAGAAAGCTAAAACAACCAAAACATCATGAACCAGTGCAAGCACACTGCTGGCTGCAAAACGTATATCCTTGAACCGGAACCAGATGTATATCAACATACAAATTGTTGCCACTACTACCGCTAAAATCGCATCACTTCTCATTTCATTTGAAACCGTTGATGAAATGGTCTCTGTGGTAATCTTCTCGGTATCGATTGCAAATTTATCTTCCAGTGCCTGATTAACCGCTTCTCTCTGTGAAACATCAAGGGTTTTTGTCTTAATGATTACTTCATTCGTTCCCTGTACCTTCTGTGTCTGGATGGCTCCGCCACCAATTACATCAGATACAACCGGAATTACTTCTAAGTCAATCTCTTCAAGTGATAAATTCTCATTAAAAGTTACATTTGTAGATGTTCCGCCCTTAAATTCAAGCGAATAATTCAGGACATCTCCGATAGTTCCTTTATTAACACCCATAAATACGAATCCGGCGATAATACATGCCAGCGAAACTGCAAAGAATACGCCCTTTCTGGAAAGGAAATTAATACTCTTTCTTTCTTTAACGGTACCGTAATATTTCTCATCACGGATACCAAGCGCATAGAATGCATTTAACACAATTCTGGTCACAACAAGTGCAGTAAACATGGAAACTGCAATACCAAGTCCCAATGTCTGCGCAAAACCTTTTACCGCACCGGTACCGATAATTCCAAGCACCAAAGCGGCAATAAGAGTTGTCACATTACCGTCAATAATAGCAGAATTGGCCTTTTTAAAACCAATCTTTATAGCACTGCTTACCGTCTTGCCGGTTGCTATTTCTTCACGGATTCTGGCAAAGATAATAACATTTGCGTCTACCGCCATACCAATGGATAAGATAATACCGGCAATACCCGGAAGCGTTAGGGTTATGTCAAAGCCATTCAATAACAATACAATCAATACTACATATACCAGCAATGCAATTACGGAAGCAAGTCCCGGAATCAGGTACACGGCAATCATAAATAACGCAATTACGGCAAAGCCGATAGCTGCTGCCATAATACTGGTATTAATAGCTCTTTCACCAAGTTGTGCTCCAACCACATTCGAACGGAGTTCTTCCAATTCCAATTTCAGACCACCGATACGGATGGTAGAAGCCAAAAGTTCTGCCTCATCATAAGATGCCATACCTTCTACAATCGCATAGCCATCGGTAATAGCTGCCTGTACAGAAGGTGCGCTGACTATTTCTTCATCATATACGATGTAAATAATATCATGGTTGGCAACTGCCGCCTGTGTTGCTTCCGCAAACTTTTTAGTACCTTCCTCAGTCATAACCAGTTCCACAACATACTGGCTGTTGCCCATGCTGTCCTTGCCTACCATCGGCTGTGCATTCTTGATATCAGTACCGTTTAATACCACATTACCGTTCACATCAATAAATTCCAATGAACCGGGCTTTCCGAGTTCTTCTAAAATCGCATTGGCGTCGGACACACCCGGAATCTCGATATTAATTCTATCTGCACCTTCCTGGTATACAAGTGACTCCGTGCTGTAAGAAGTTACACGCTTTTGTAATTTATAAATGGTATCCGCCATATCTTCGGCACTCGGTTCTTCGTCACCGGCCACCTGGTATGTAATGCTGACACCGCCTGCCAAATCAAGTCCCTGTTTAATATTATAAGCAGAACCGGTCTTGTTCTCATCCAAACCGAATAATGCAGTATAAATACCTGCTGCCAGAAATACTGCTATTACTATCAGGCTTATAATTCCACTTTTCTTAGTCATTGTTATTCTCCTCTTCTTCTGCCAGTGCTACTTTCATCATAATCGCACATTCAATACGCTTTCTCTGCAATTCACATCCGATATCATATGCATCGTTAATCTTTCCATGGAAATTATACGAATTGGCTGCGCATCCGCCACTGCAATAAAACTTGGCAAAGCAGTCACGGCATTTTTCTTTTGCATATACATTACAGGTCTTAAATTCATCCTGTATATCACCTCTTGTAATACCGTCAAATACATTTCCCATAAGGAACTCTTCCTGTCCCACAAACTGATGGCACGGATAAAAATCACCCCATGGGGTAACCGCAAGGTATTCGGTTCCCGAACCACAGCCGGACAAACGTTTTGCCACACATGGCCCGCCTGTGAGATCAATCATAAAGTGGAAGAAGTTAACTCCGTTGCCTTCCTTACGGCGACGGATTAAATCCTTAGCCAGTTCATCGTATTCTTCTAAAATCTTAGGAATATCCTCTTCCCTGATAGCATAGGAATCTTCCGGCTTCGCTACTACAGGCTCAACCGAAATCTGTTTGAATCCCAAATCAGCCAAATGTGCCACATCTTTTGAAAAATCAAGATTATTGTGAGTAAAAGTACCACGCACATAATAATCCATCTGATTGCGGCTCTCGGCAACCTTTTTAAACTTCGGAACAATAATGTCATAACTTCCCTGACCGCCTCTGAACGGACGCATCATATCGTTAATTTCCTTACGGCCGTCAATACTGCAGACAATATTGCTCATCTCTTTATTGGCAAATTCCAAAATATCATCATTTAATAAAATACCGTTTGTAGTAAGCGTAAAACGGAACTTTTTATTATTCGGCTCCTCTAAACTTCTTCCGTAAGCAACCAGTTCCTTTACCACATCCCAGTTCATAAGCGGTTCCCCGCCAAAGAAATCCACTTCCAGATTAATGCGGTTTCCTGAATTGGCTACCAGAAAATCCAACGCCTTCTTACCAACTTCCAGACTCATAAGGGCACGTCTTCCGTGATACTCACCTTCTTCTGCAAAGCAGTACTGACATGCCAGATTGCAGTCATGTGCAATATGTAAACAAAGTGCTTTCACGACAGTCTGACGTTTCTTAAAATCAATTATATAATCCTTATAAATATCTTCTGTATAAAGCTGTCCGGCATCTTTTAAGGCCAGAAGTTCTTCACACACCTCCGCAATTTCTTCCTGTGGATACGGAAGTTCTTTGCATGCCTCAATAGCCGCAACCAACATTTCCGCCTCGGGCACCCCGCTCTTTATTACTTCCTCCACCAAAGGAATCGCATCATATACAAGATCGTCCACGGCATGAACAGAACCGCTGTTCACATCCAGAACGATATTATATCCGTTGTTTTTATACTGATGAATCACAAATATACTCCTTAAATCGTTTCTCTCATAACATAACATAGACTCGAAATCGGTATTCCCAACTTCGAGTCTGTCAGTCATTTCTTATTCGCAGAACTTATTTCATTTTTTCGCAGCTCTGGTTACCTACTGTACAAGATGTCTTACAAGCTGACTGGCAAGATGTCTGGCATTCACCGCATCCACCTTTTTTCATGGATTCTTTTAAGTCTCTTGTGCTGATTGTCTTAATATGCTTCATGGGATGTCCTCCTTTATTTATCCAACAAAACGGAATTACTCCCGTATTTGCTATTTTCTCCGAAACAGTATATCACACTTCTTTATTTTGTTCAAGAACCTCTGTGGATTCTTCCGGCAAACGTAACAATACTTTAGTGATACGGTTCTGATGTACGGTTTCTACTTTTATGCGTATTCCGTCCGGCGTTGTAACTTCTTCTCCAACGGTTGGCATCCTGTCTAAAATCTGAAGCACCAGACCTGCAATGGAATCGTAATCTTCACTTTCCAATTTAGTATCCAATTCATCATTAATATCATCCAGCTTACGGTTACCGTCTATCAGATAAGCATCCTTGCCGACCTTCTTAATGAACTCGTCTTCATCTTCATCATATTCATCACGAATCTCACCGACGATTTCTTCCAACAAATCTTCCAATGTAATCATACCCGCACAAGCACCGTACTCACTCAATACAAATGCTACATTATTGGTGGTTTCTTTCATTTCCATCAATAAATCAGCTGTCTTCTTAAATTCATATGTATAATACGCATCACGGATAATATCTGCTACGCGGAAAGTTTCCACATCATTTACCAGAATGAAATCCTTGATATTCACAAGACCGATAATATTATCACGGTCGTCTTTATATACAGGAATTCGGGTGTACATACACTCCCTGAATACCGCCATCAACTCATCATATCCGGCATTTTCTTCAATCGTCACCATGTCAATTCGCGGAATCATAATATCCTTAGCAACCGAATCCGAAAAATCAAACAAATTATTAATGATTTCTTTTTCTTCTGATTCAATTACACCATCTTCATGCGAAACATCCACATACGTACGCAGTTCCGTCTCTGTCATAAGATTCTTCTTATCCGGGTCAATATGCATCAATTTCATAAAGAAACCGGCAATACGGTCAACAAGAAAAATAACCGGTGTTAATAACCACATAAGTCCATATACTATCGGTGCATAAAACAAAGCCAAAGACTCCGTTTTTACCATTGCCATATTCTTCGGCAATATTTCACCAAATAATAATACCAACAATGTCAAAATACCGGTAGCAATACCTACCGCATAATTACCCCATATAGAAATTGCCATTGTAGTAGCAAGGGATGATGCAGAGATATTCACAATATTATTACCGATTAAGATAGTACTTAACATCTTCCCATGTTGTTCTGTTACTTTTTGCAGTTTCAGTGCACGCTTATTACCTTTCTCTATTAACGTACGTACCTTAATCGGGTTAATAGTTGTCAATGAAGTTTCTGCAGATGAGAAAAAAGCAGAAAGTCCAAGTAAAACTATCAAAATTATGCCTTGTATTATCGTGGCCGTGTCCAATTTAAAAATCACACTCCTTAATCATTATTGTGTTCACATCCGATGAACATTTATATTTTTAGAAAAATCCTACAAAATCATGTCACAAATGTCAAGGAATAAAAATATTTTTAAGAAATCATTCATATATATAAACATGTATTTAAATATCAGATTAAAAAGGGGCAAACTATGAACCATGGAATTAAAAAAAACCGCTTTCCGTCTCAGGGAAATGCAATTTACCTTATATCATTAGCACTGTTTCTGTTACTGTCCTACCTGATTACCATCGGAGGACTATTGCTTTTAGCACTGCTTCTGTATAAAATTCCGTTAACGGAATCTGCCGTTAATATCGGAATCATCGTAATCTATATTCTTTCCACTTTTCTTACTGCCTTTATTTGCGGCAAAAAAATGCAGAAAAAGAAATTCCTGTGGGGCTTAATTCTCGGCACTTCGTATTTTCTGGTATTACTTGTTATTTCCCTGATAACAAACCAGTCCAATGTCATTTTGGGTACCAATGTCCTTACCTCGTTTATGATTTGTGCCGGTGCCGGAACACTTGGCGGAATGCTGGCATAGTATAAACAAAAAAGGGTTTTTCTATGGCATATACCATTATGATGGATGCCGGGCACGGTGGATGGGATAATGGCGCCCAGTATATGGGACGTTTGGAAAAAGACGATAACCTGGCCCTTACACTTGCCGTCGGCAGCATTTTGACCGAATACGGATTTGATGTCCGCTACACCAGAACCGAAGATTATTACGAAACACCTTATCAGAAAGCTATGGACGGCAACCGCGCGGGTGCTGACATCTTTTTATCCATACACCGCAATTCTTCACCTATTCCGAACCAATACAACGGTGTGGAATCCCTTGTCTATTCCAATCAGGGGCTTCCGGCATTACTGGCCGAAAACATAAACATTCAGATGAAACGGATCGGTTACCGTAATGTAGGTGTAACCGAACGCCCGAACCTGATTGTATTAAACAGCACTTCCATGCCTGCCGTACTGGTGGAAGCCGGATTTATCAATTCTGACAGGGATAATGAACTCTTTGATAATTTCTTTAATGAGACGGCATATGCCATTGCTGACGGTGTTGCCATGACTCTTTTTCCACAAAATTATCCGAATTCATAATACATTGGCATAAAAAAATGACCTCTTACGGCTATTGCCTTCCGGGTCATTTTTTTGTGAATCCAACTCTATATTTCTTTCATTTCTATTTCATTCTCGTTTGTACCGCATACGGAAAAATAATAATCATCCTTCCAATCCCATACCGTAAAATACGCACTTTTACCTTCATCACTTATAGCAATGCCATTTTCAAAATCAACACAAATTGTCCTGAAATCCCTTAAAAGCCCTTCGCCCGTCATCTTTACAAAGCTTTCTTTCACAGTCCATAAACGGTTCAGATAACACAACCGCTCTTCTTCCCCTTCGGGTAGAAACTTTTTCTCCTTTTCATGCAAAAGCCGTCTCTCCATGCCATCACGCATTGGGCGTATCTTTTGTATATCAGCTCCGAGTTCTTCTCCTTTGGGTTGATATGCAATTACTGCATAATCCCCCGAATGGGAGATATTAAATGCACACTCTGCATCTTTTAAAACCGGCTTTCCTCTCTTTGTATACTCATAAACAGGATTAGCAACCTGCATATCGCGGCACATATAATCCAATAAATAACCGGATGCCAGGGAGCGCTTTTTATCCGCCCCGGCTCTCAAATCCTGCATACTCTCCCATCGCTTCTGTTCAATGCAGTCCGGCTTTATTAATGGAATCTCCCCTATAGTGCGTATATCCTTCCATACTATCCGTATCATATACTGTCTTTTCCTTTATTCTTCCGGCTTATGGTAAAATTTGCCCTGCAGTTGTTCCGTCCTTACCACATTAATAAATGCGTCCGGATCCAC
>JAGATU010000111.1 GCA_017621115.1 Lachnospiraceae bacterium | reverse complement strand
TACGTCTTGCAACACATAAGCTTCCATGTAAATGTAAAATCGTTTCTAAAGCAGACTTGGAAGGCGGTGCAGTAAATGAAAACTAATAAGTATGTAGAAGATTTAAAGAAAAAATCAGATGCAGAATTAGCACAGGAATTGACAGACGCTAAGAAAGAACTTTTCAATTTAAGATTCCAGAACGCAACAAATCAGTTAGACAATACAGCAAGAATCAAAGAAGTTAGAAGAAATATCGCAAGAATTCAGACCGTTATCACTGAAAAAGCAAAAGCAGCTAACTAATGAATGTATTGAACTGAGAAAGGAGAGGCAGTCGTGGAAAGAAATCTGAGAAAAACCCGTACTGGTAAAGTTACCAGTAATAAGATGGACAAAACAATTGTTGTTGCAATTGAAGACCATGTAAAACATCCGCTTTACAACAAGATTGTAAAGAGAACCTATAAATTGAAAGCACACGATGAGAACAACGAATGTAACATCGGTGATACAGTTAAGGTGATGGAGACAAGACCGTTATCCAAGGATAAGAGATGGAGACTTGTTGAAATCGTTGAGAGAGCTAAGTAGAGACTGAAAAGATTTACTAAGATGCCAAAGAACGGCATCTAAGAAAATCTAAGTTTCAGTCGGAAGAATGCGAGCATTCTTCCCAGCTTGATAATATTAAGATAAGGAGAAAAATTAGCATGATTCAACAGGAAAGCAGACTTAAGGTCGCTGATAATACCGGTGCGAAAGAGCTTCTTTGCATCAGGGTAATGGGCGGATCTACAAGAAGATATGCACGTATTGGTGATGTGATTGTTGCTACGGTCAAAGATGCAACACCAGGCGGCGTTGTAAAAAAAGGCGATGTTGTGAAAGCCGTAGTTGTTCGTAGTGTTAAAGGTGCTCGTCGTAAAGACGGTTCTTATATCAAATTTGACGAAAATGCTGCTGTTATCATCAAAGATGACAAGACTCCGAGAGGAACCCGTATTTTTGGACCAGTAGCAAGAGAGCTTCGTGATAAACAGTTTATGAAAATTGTTTCACTGGCTCCGGAAGTATTATAGGAGGTGCCGGGATGTCAACATTTAAGATTAAGAAAGGTGATACTGTAAAGGTTATCGCCGGTAAAGATAAAGACAAAGAAGGCAAAGTTATTTCCGTAGATAGAAAGAACAATAAAGTTGTAGTAGAAGGGATCAACATGATTACAAAGCATGAGAAGCCTTCAGCAGCTAACCAGAACGGTGGTATTGTTCAGAAGGAAGCAGCAATCGACGCTTCCAACGTTATGTATGTTCACAAGGGCAAACCTACCAGAATCGGCTTCAAGTTCGAGAATGACAAGAAGGTTCGTTTTGCAAAATCCACAGGTGACATCATCGATTAATTCGTAAGAAAGGAGGTCTAAAACGTTGAGTAGACTGAAAGATATGTATAAGGACGAGATCGTAGACGCTATGATCAAAAAGTTTGGATATAAAAATATTATGGAAGTTCCGAAGCTTGACAAAATCGTAATCAACATGGGCGTTGGTGAAGCAAAAGAAAATGCAAAGGTTTTGGAAACAGCTGTAAGTGATATGGAAACAATCACAGGCCAGAAGGCAGTGCTTACAAAGGCAAAGAATTCTATCGCAAACTTCAAGTTAAGAGAAGGTCAGGCAATCGGCTGTAAGACAACTCTTCGTGGCGAAAAAATGTATGAGTTCCTTGATCGTCTTGTAAACCTTGCACTTCCTCGTGTACGTGACTTTAGAGGTGTTAATCCTAACGCATTCGACGGCAGAGGTAACTATGCACTGGGTATTAAAGAGCAGATTATCTTCCCTGAGATCGAGTACGATAAGGTAGATAAAGTAAGAGGTATGGATATCATCTTCGTTACTACTGCTAAAACGGACGAAGAAGCTCGTGAGTTGTTAAGATTATTTAACATGCCATTCGCTAAATAGAAGGAGGTAAATTCATGGCTAAGACAGCAATGAAGATTAAACAGCAGCGCAAACCTAAATTCTCTACAAGAGAGTATAATCGTTGCAAAATTTGTGGTCGTCCACATGCTTATTTAAGAAAATACGGAATTTGCAGAATTTGCTTCCGTGAGTTAGCATATAAAGGTCAGATCCCTGGCGTTAAGAAAGCTAGTTGGTAAAAGGCTGAAAAGAATTTCTAAGGCGTCAAAGTACGCCGCCTAAGAAATACTAAGTTTCAGCCGGAAGAATCGCAGGCGATTCTTCCCGTTGGTGGTATCAAGGATATTTTTGAAGAATGCCTGAGGCCATTATTCCAGAGTGCGGAAACACATTATTATTATAGAAGGAGGCAATTCAAATGACAATGAGCGATCCAATCGCAGATATGCTTACAAGAATCCGTAATGCAAATACTGCAAAACATGATACAGTTGATGTTCCATCATCTAAAATGAAATTAGCTATCGCACAGATCCTTTTAGATGAAGGTTATATTAAGAAATTCGATGTGATCGAAGACGGTAATTTCAAGACAATCCATATTACATTGAAATATGGCGAGGATAAGAATGACAAGATCATTTCCGGTATCAAGAGAATTTCCAAACCGGGTCTTCGTGTATATGCCGGCAAAGAAGATTTACCGAGAGTACTTGGTGGTCTTGGTGTTGCAATTATTTCTACAAACCAGGGTGTTGTAACAGATAAGAAGGCAAGAGAACTTCAGGTTGGCGGCGAAGTGTTAGCCTTTGTATGGTAAAAGGACGAAAAGGATTTCTAAGTCAGCAAAGTACGCTGACTAAGAAATGCTAAGTTTCGTCCGGAAGAATGTCTAAAGCCATTCTTCCCGCGGGTGATGTCGGTTGAGATATCACTGCAATCAATTCAGAAACTATTGATTTTACAAATAATATAGGAGGTACGGGCATGTCACGTATAGGAAGAATGCCAATCGCAATTCCTGCAGGCGTAACTGTAGAAGTTGCAGAAAATAATAAAGTGACTGTAAAAGGTCCTAAGGGAACACTTGAGAGAGTGCTTCCTGCAGAGATGGATATCAAAGTAGAAGGCGATCAGGTTGTAGTAACAAGACCTAACGACTTAAAGAAAATGAAATCCTTCCACGGTCTTACTAGAACACTGATCCACAACATGGTAGTCGGTGTAACAGAAGGCTTTGAAAAGAAATTGGAAGTAAACGGTGTAGGTTACAGAGCATCTAAGTCCGGTAAGACTTTAACTCTGAACTTAGGTTATTCCCATCCGGTAGAGATGACAGATCCTGAGGGTATCGAGACTGTTATGGACGGACAGAATATCATCATCGTTAAAGGTATTGATAAAGAAAAAGTTGGTCAATTTGCGGCTGAGATCAGAGACAAGAGAAGACCGGAGCCTTATAAGGGTAAAGGTATTAAGTATGCTGATGAGACAATTAGACGTAAAGTTGGTAAGACTGGTAAGAAATAATAGATAAGGAGAGTATGAAAATGGTTAGTAAAGAATCTAGACAAAAAGTTCGTGTAAAAAAACACAACAGAATGCGTAACCGTTTCAGCGGCACTGCTGAGAGACCACGTTTAGCTGTGTTCAGAAGCAATAATCATATGTATGCTCAAATTATTGACGATACAGTTGGAAATACTTTAGTTTCAGCATCTACTCTTGAGAAGAGTGTTAAGTCTGAGATTGAAAAGACCAATAACGTTGATGCAGCAGCATATTTAGGAACAGTAATCGCTAAGAGAGCAATCGAAAAAGGTATTAAGACTGTTGTCTTTGACAGAGGCGGCTTTATTTACCAGGGTAAGATCGCAGCATTAGCTGATGCAGCCAGAGAAGCTGGCTTAGAATTCTAGGAAGGGAGAAGAAAATCACATGAGACGTACAATCATTGATGTAAGTCAGTTAGAGTTGACTGAAAAAGTTGTAACAATCAAACGTGTTACTAAGGTTGTTAAAGGTGGTCGTAACATGCGCTTTACTGCTCTTGTAGTAGTCGGTGATGGCAATGGTCATGTAGGCGCAGGCTTAGGTAAAGCAACTGAAATCCCTGATGCAATTCGTAAAGGTAAAGAAGATGCAATCAAGAATTTAGTTTCTGTTGCACTTGATGAAAATAAGAGTATCACACATGATTTCATCGGAAAATTCGGTTCCGCATCCGTTCTCTTAAAGAGAGCTCCGGAAGGTACCGGTATCATCGCAGGTGGTCCTGCCCGTATCGTATGTGAGCTTGCAGGTATCAAGAATATCCGTACCAAATCTTTAGGCTCCAACAATAAGCAGAACGTTGTACTTGCTACAATCGCAGGCTTAAGCCAGTTAAAGACTCCTGAAGAAGTAGCTAAAAATCGTGGTAAATCTGTAGAAGAGGTTCGCGCATAAGCTATCGGAAGCTAGTATGGAATGAGAAAATTTAGGAGGAAAAGAAGATGGCAGCAGCTAAAACATTAAAGATTACTTTAATAAAATCTACAATTGGTCAGATTCCTAAGACTCGTGCTACAATCGAGGCTATGGGTCTTAAGAAGATTCATCAGACAGTAGAACTGCCTGACAATGAAGCAACCAGAGGTCAGATTCAGAAAGTAAGACATATGGTTAAAGTAGAAGAAGCATAATAGTTTGCATCGCCTATGGTGACAGGCAGACTTAGAAAGGAGCAAAGTTAGAGATGGAATTATCAAATTTAAGACCTGCAGAAGGTTCCGTTCATAGTGATAATTTTAGAAGAGGCCGTGGACACGGTTCAGGTAATGGCAAGACAGCCGGTAAGGGTCATAAAGGTCAGAAAGCTCGTTCCGGAGCACCGAGACCTGGTTTTGAAGGTGGTCAGATGCCATTATACAGACGTCTTCCCAAGAGAGGTTTCACTAACAGAAACACAAAGGAAATCGTCGCAATCAATGTAAGTGCTTTGGAAGTATTCGACAACGGCACAACAGTTGATGTAAATGCATTAATCGAAAAGGGTGTTGTTAAGAACCCGCGTGATGGCGTTAAGATTCTTGGAAACGGAGAACTTACTAAGAAGCTCGATGTGAAGGTAGATGCCTTCAGTGCATCCGCTAAAGAGAAAATCGAGGCACTTGGTGGAACAGCAGAGGTGATTTAATGCTTACAACCTTAAAAAATGCATTTAAGATCAAAGAAATCAGAAGAAAGCTCTTATTTACATTTGCAATGTTAGTTGTGATCCGACTCGGATCACAGCTTCCTGTTCCGGGTGTAGACAGATCCTTTTTTGCGAACTGGTTCTCACAGCAGACCGGCGATGCATTTAATTTCTTTGATGCTTTTACAGGTGGATCATTCCTTAACATGTCCATTCTTGCATTGAATATCACACCGTATATTACTTCTTCCATTATTATGCAGCTTATGACGATTGCGATTCCGAAATTGGAAGAGATGCAGCGTGATGGCGCAGATGGACGTAAGAAGATTGCATCTATTACAAGATATGTAACAGTAGCGCTTGCACTGATTGAGGCCGGCGCTATGGCGATCGGTTTTGGCCGTCAGGGACTGTTAGAGAGTTATAATGCAATGAATGTTATTACTGTTGTAGCAGCACTTACTGCCGGCAGTGCATTCCTGATGTGGGTCGGTGAAAGAATTACGGAGAATGGTGTAGGTAATGGTATTTCTATCGTACTTACAATCAATATCCTGTCCCGTATGCCACAGGACATCACATTACTGTTTGAAAAGTTCGTGATTGGTAAGTCCATCGCGAAGGGTGTGGTAGCAGCGATTATTATCATTGCAATTATTGTATTGATGGTAGTGCTGGTTATTGTTTTAAATGATGGTGTGCGTAAAATACCTGTACAGTATGCTAAGAAGGTGCAGGGTAGAAAGATGGTTGGCGGACAGACGACGAATATTCCGCTGAAAGTCAATACATCGGGTGTTATTCCGGTCATCTTTGCGTCTTCCCTGATGCAGTTGCCTATTGTAATCTGTTCTTTATTCAGTATTAGCGGCACAGGTGTATGGGGTGAGATTTTAAAGGGACTGAATTCCAATTATTGGTGTAATCCGGATAATCTGGTTTATTCCATCGGTTTGGTTGTATATATTGTATTAGTTATTTTCTTTGCATATTTTTATACATCCATTACCTTTAATCCTTTAGAAATATCTGAGAACATGAAGAAACAGGGCGGTTTTATCCCCGGTATCAGACCTGGTAAACCTACCAGCGATTATCTGACCAGGGTGCTTAACCACATAATCTTCATCGGTGCTGTAGGACTTACAATTGTATGTGTTGTACCGTACTTTTTTAACGGAGTATTCGGTGCGAATGTATCTTTTAGCGGAACAAGCCTGATCATTATTGTCAGTGTTGTTTTGGAGACAGTCAAACAGATTGAATCTCAAATGTTAGTTCGTAACTATAAAGGATTCTTAAACGACTAATGAATAAAAGTAATGGTAGGGACGGCTGGATCACTGGTACGTCCCTTACTTATCTTAGTGTGAAAAATCCATATGCGGAAGATTTTTCAATTAACACGTATTAATAGAAAGGCATGGGTATTCAACTATGAAAATTATTATGTTAGGTGCTCCCGGAGCGGGAAAAGGAACACAGGCCAAGATGATTGCAGAGAAGTACGGTGTTCCTCATGTTTCCACGGGTGATATTTTCAGAGCCAATATCAAGAATGGTACGGAGCTTGGTATGGAAGCTAAGAAGTATATGGATCAGGGACTTCTGGTGCCGGATGAACTTACCGTTAAGATCCTTCTTGACAGAGTAGCGAATGAAGACTGCAAGAACGGATATGTGTTAGACGGTTTTCCAAGAACAATTCCGCAGGCAGAAGTACTTGATAAGGCTTTAACAGAGCTTGGCGATCAGATTGACTATGCGATCAATGTGGATGTTCCGGATGAGAATATCGTAAGAAGAATGGGCGGAAGACGTGCCTGCTTATCCTGCGGTGCCACATATCATATCGAGCATGTACCGCCGAAGAAACAGGGCATTTGCGATACATGTGGTCAGGAATTAGTACTTCGTGATGACGATAAGCCGGAAACAGTGAAGAACCGTTTGAATGTGTATCATGAGCAGACACAGCCGCTTATTGATTTCTACTCAAAGAAGGGCGTGCTTAAGACGGTTGATGGTACGGTAGATATGAAGGATGTATTTGAGGCGATTGTTGCGCTCTTAAGCTAGGGCGAAAAGAATTTCTAAGGGAGCAAAGTACGCTCCCTAACAAATTCTAAGTTTCGCCAAGGGATCTCTTACAGGAGCTTCTTCCTGAATGGGGGATTTTGCGGATGAAGGAGTTTTCCTCTTTTGGAATTTTCCAGAATATATGATTGGCAGAAAAGAAGGTATAGGAATGGCGGTTACGATCAAGTCTGAAAGAGAAATTGAACTTATGAGAGAAGCCGGAAGACTTCTTAGTATTGTGCATGAGGAATTAGAGAAGATTATCCGGCCGGGGATATCGACGAAGTACATTGATAAGGTGTGTGAGGAAATCATCCGCAGTTACGGATGTACGCCTAACTTTTTACATTATCAGGGATATCCGGCATCCGTATGTGTGTCTGTTAATGAGGAAGTGGTACATGGAATCCCAACAGAAACTCACATCATACAAGAGGGAGATATTGTCAGTCTGGACACTGGGCTGATTTATAAAGGATATCATTCCGATGCGGCAAGAACCCATGCGGTAGGTCAGATCAGCGCAGAGGCGCAGAAGTTAATCGATGTTACGAAACAAAGCTTTTTCGAGGGAATTAAATTGGCAAAAGCTGGAAATCATTTATATGATATCTCCAATGCTATTGCAGCTTATGTGGCACCGTATGGTTATGGTATTGTAAGAGACCTGGTGGGACATGGAATCGGTACGAGATTGCATGAGGAGCCGCAGATTCCCAATTTCGCACAGCGAAGAAAAGGACTTAAACTACAGCCGGGTATGACACTGGCGGTAGAACCGATGATCAATATGGGAACAGCAGACGTGGAATGGCTGGATGATGACTGGACGGTTATTGCAGCAGATCATTCTTTGTCGGCACATTATGAGAATACGATTCTGATTACTGAGGGTGAACCGGAAATATTGACATTGGGAAAATAATGTGAGTCATCAATATAAGTAATAAAATATAGAAGAAAGAAAAGCAGTTCTTTGAAACAGATGCGGAAAAGAAGGATCAGATTCGCGGACGGAGAGGAAGGCGTGGGCATTAAAATGGAAGGAATGCTTGCAAGATCGAAAGCAGGTCATGATAAGAAAAATATATATGTCATACTTCGGGAAGATGATGCATACGTATATTTAGTTGACGGTAAAATCCGGACGGTGGATAAGCCGAAGAAGAAAAATAAGAAGCATATTCAGATCATAAAGAAGTTTCAGATAGAAACGGAAGGAAAAATATGGAGTGATCTGGAAATAAAGAGAGTGATTAAAGAATATCAGAAAAATTCGGACAATTGTTGAAAAACCATTGACAGCGAAGATAATTAAACTTTATCTTATATAAGAAACTACATGAGTGATAGGAGAAGAGGAGGAAACAGATGTCTAAAGCCGATGTAATTGAAATCGAAGGAACCGTAATTGAAAAGTTACCTAATACTATGTTCCAGGTTGAGTTAGAAAACGGACATGTGGTATTAGCACACATAAGCGGTAAGCTGCGTCAGAATTTTATCCGTATCTTGCCCGGCGATAAAGTAACTTTGGAGTTATCGCCTTACGATCTTTCCAAGGGCAGAATCATTTGGAGAGACAAATAAAAGGGCGAAAAGAATTTCTAAGTTTCGCCCGGAAGAATCCTGTGGGATTCTTCCCGAGTTTAGATAAGAGAAAGTGACGACGAAGAAGTTTTAAGAAAAAAAGGAAAAAGGCTTGCCAAAACATGGGCATGATGCTATAATGTAAAACGGTCTTTTTTGAAAGGAGGGTTTGAGATGAAAGTCAGATCATCAGTAAAACCGATTTGCGAAAAATGCAAGATCATTAAAAGAAAAGGAAAGATCAGAATTATCTGTGAAAATCCGAAACACAAACAGGTACAAGGTTAATCCCCGAATTGATGTAATTTAAAGGGGTTCTTTGTCAGTAATATGAAGCGGCTGCAGTACCGCTCTTTTTCCGATGAAACAGATTTATGGTCTGGACGGGAAGACTGGCGGTTACTGATTATCATATAGATGGAAGAGCCTATGGGAGATTACTTTTTGATACCAACATGTGTTTGGAAAGATCGGATATTTTGATCCGATTGGGTAGAACCTACCCCAATCAATTAGTGTCACGTATACCAGAGTATACGAATTGAATGCATGTAAATGCAGAGAAAATGGATGAAACGTAAATGGCTCGTATTGC
>JAGATU010000110.1 GCA_017621115.1 Lachnospiraceae bacterium | reverse complement strand
CGTTGAGGATTTTGAGAATATGTTTGGTTTGACAGATGCGGATAAGGTTTATAAAAGTAAGATTGAATTTTATTGTCCGCATTTTATTTGCACGCACGGTGGAAAAGGAATTCGCCTGTATACAAAGAATATAAAAAAGCATTATGAAGTGGATCCTTTGCAGACTGTCAGTACAGTGGGAGCCGGAGATAATTTTAACGCCGGAGTAGTTTTCGGATTGCTAAAATATCGTATCCGTCAGGATGATTTGGATGAACTGTCGGAAGATGACTGGGACCATGTGATTCGTTGTGGAAAGGATTTCAGTGCCGATGTTTGTATGAGTTTGAATAATTCGATTTCAAAAGAGTTTGCTGCCGGTTACAAATAAATCGAATAGCTCTCATTGTTTTAAACTCTTTTATTATGTATGAGAACCTTTAAATTAATAGCAGGTCTTTTCTTTTTGCTACTGGTGGTTGCTTGTCAGGACAAAAAGCGGTCTTCGCAGATTAAGGTAGCGGAGAATGAGTCGAAATATGTGGTTCTGGCATATGTCACTTCATGGGGAGAAAGTACGCCCGATCCGGCATGTTTGACCCATATTAATTATGCATTTGGGCATGTTACAGATAATTTCAAAGGAATACGTATAGATAATGAACCACGTTTGCAAATGGTGGTGGGGCTGCGTGAAAAGAAAACGTCTTTGAAAGTTTTGCTGTCTGTAGGCGGATGGGGAAGCAGTAGGTTTAGTGAGATGGCACAGACAGATAGTACACGTATGGCGTTTGCTGCAGATTGTAAACGGGTGATAGACCAGTTTGATTTGGACGGAATTGATATAGATTGGGAATATCCCGGTATAGGAACTGCCGGTGTATCTTTTTCGCCGGAGGATACTGATAACTTTTCTTTGTTGATGAAGGATGTACGCCATGCTATCGGTAAAGACAAACTGCTGACCATTGCTACACAGGCAGGTGCCAAATATTACAACTTAAGGGCTGTCGAACCTTATGTGGATTATGTCAATATCATGACATACGATATGGAGGAATCTCCTAATCACCATTCGGCCTTGTACCGTTCGGAAATGGCTGAGGAATGGTCTTGCGAGGATGCGGTTGCCGCCCATGTTGCCGCAGGTTTTCCTGTCGGACGCTTGGTATTGGGTATTCCGTTCTATGGGCATGGGACTAATGAAGCTCCAGAATTATTGGATTATCGTCATATTATCGCTTTGGATTCTTTACAGAGTTGTTGGGATAGTGCGGCACAAGTTCCTTATATGGTAAATTCGCAAGGACATGTGGTCGTTAATTATGAAAATGCCCAATCCATCGCATTCAAGTGTCAGTTCCTGCATCAGAAAGGGATGCTGGGGGCTATGTACTGGGATTATGATAGCGATGATGAAAAGGGTACATTACGCCATGCCGTCTATCAAGGTGTAATGAATCCTTGACTCTTTCAGCTTATTTTTTCTTTATCTGCATATTTCCTGTAGAGAGGATAAGCCGCTTGCAGTATTTTGTTCTTTAATAAAGGAGAATAGTCGGGATAAACCGATAAAAAAGTTTCTACTGCTTTGTAGGCCGCTTCGCTATCGTGATTCCTTAATAAAGCCCCGACCCAATTGCGGGGGAAAAAGATATCTCCGGTACGTTGAACCTCTGTTAGTTCTTCTAATGCCGGACGGATATATTTCACCGCATAATCCTTTCTTGTAGAATGATTCAGATAGCTTAAGGTCGTAGCTGCCCAGGGCTCAATCCTTCTGTTTTCCGCTTGCAATAAAGATTGGAACAAACTGTCCAATTTTAAAGTATCGGCAGTCATCGCACGTGATATGAAATCGAATTGACGTAGACGGTCCGGATTGTGGATGCGTTGGCGCTGTGTCTTAAGTATTTCTTTTCCTTGTTCAGGTATACGCAAGGCCAGTTCGTAGGCCAATGTAGTGTAATCTTTTTCATTTAATTGTTGGACTCTTTCGGTTTCCCATAAGGAATAAAGGCACTGAATCATAGCCGGACTTGCTGCTTCTGTAATTAGAAGGCGTAATAACTGGATGCGACAAGAAGGAATCGGATGAGAATAGCTGAGTCTATAAAGCTCATTTTCTATTTTATCACGTTCTACCGAAGATGTCTCTTGCAGAGGAGAGGACAAGTAATTGGTTAATGTCGAAGCTATCAACGGGTTCTTTTCACAATGTATTCCGTTGAGTAATGCATTCATCCATGTAGTATTCGGAATTCTTTTTGCTTGATAATTTTCATGCATCATCATTAAAACTGCCTGTCGGGTTGTTTCATTGTCTATTTCTTGCCAATGTTCCAGCAGCCAGTGGAGACTGTTGTTGTCAGGAATAAACAAACCATATCCTCTTCCGTCCGTATTGGGCAAAATACGGGTGGGGGTAAAGGGTAACGTAATACGGCATAAGCTGTCTGTCAGGCTAGCTTCTATCGTTGTGTCTCTTGTTCCGCAAAGGGTGATATTGAATTTTTGAGGCCAGTTTAATCCTCTTTGATATGGGTCTTGCTGATGTATGGTCTGCTGTTTGCCGGATACTTCGAAATTGATTATCGGCATTCCTTTTTGGTTTACCCATACATCGCTGAAAGCGGTTAGATCTTGCTCTGTTTTACTGTTTAGAATTTGTATCAAGTCATCCCAAGTAGCGTTGGCGTAAGCGTAAGTTTTTAAATATTCTTGAATCCCTTCCCGAAATGCTTCTTTTCCCATTAATTCCACCAGTTTTACCATCATGACAGGGGCTTTGTTATAAATGATCTGTCCATAAATTAATCCTGCATTTTGAAGGTTATCTAGCGGTTGCCGGATTGCAGTGGTTCCGGGTGTACGGTCTTCTGACAAGGATGCGGCTGTATAAGTCTTCATCCAATTCAGCTGGTGATTGACTTGTGGGAATAATGGTTCGGTAATCAGAGCTGCAAAATAATTGGCAAATACCTCTTTAGTCCAGACATCATCAAACCAGTTCATCGTTACTAAATCGCCGAACCACATGTGGGCGGTTTCGTGGGCGATTAATTGGGTTCGGCGAAGTTCTTCATCAGGAGTGGGATTT
>JAGATU010000007.1 GCA_017621115.1 Lachnospiraceae bacterium | reverse complement strand
TTTTTTGACACTGCCGACATCTGTAATGATACAGGTGTCCTTCTTGAGCTCTTTTAACTGTTTCAGATATCCGGCATTAAAATCAACCGGAGTGCATAAGAAGATAATATCGCACGCGCCAAATGCTTCATCTATCCCGTTATAAACTTTATTTACAACATCTTCCCTTGCTGCCTGCATAACGGAAACAGACGTGTCATATGCAATTATGGTACATTCGGGATAAGCCAGGCGGAGCGCCTTTGCAATGGAACCGCCGATTAATCCCAGACCGATAAAGCCAAAAGTATTGTTCTGCATAATAAATTCCTTTTGTTCTGTGTTCAGTTTTGAAATGCTGAAATTCTGATATATATGCAATATAGCACTTTAAAGCGCTAAAGTCAATAGAGAAAAATGCTTCTTTAAAGGTAAAAGAAGGGATGAAAAAGCGGAAAGTGTCTGATAAATTGGTTCTTTTTTATAAAAAAGAGATATTAAATGTACAATTCGAAAAATAAATTGTGAAAAATATCAAAAAATAATTGTAATTATCTCATAGATTTAGTAATATATACCTAGCGGATGTTTTTATATCCATACAAGGCTTGGATAAATTGTAAGACATTCCTATTTTGTGCAGAAAAGAGAGGATTAACTATGAACATTTACACAACTGACAAGATTCGTAACGTAGTTCTTTTGGGACACGGCGGTGCAGGAAAGACCAGCCTTGTAGAGGCTATGGGATATCTTGCAGGACTTACATCAAGAATGGGTAAGGTGTCTGATAAGAATACAATCAGCGACTATGGTAAGGAAGAACAGAAGAGACAGTTCTCTATTTCAACTTCCGTAGTACCATTGGAATGGGAAGGTTGTAAGATTAATATATTGGATACACCGGGTTATTTCGATTTTGTAGGCGAAGCAGAAGAAGCAGCCAGCGCAGCAGACGCGGCGATTATCGTAGTTTCCGGTAAAGCCGGTATAGAAGTTGGTACCAAGAAAGCATGGGATTTGTGCGAGAAGTATAAATTACCACGTATGATTTTCGTTACTGAAATGGACGTGGATAATGCATCTTTCCGTCAGGTAGTGGAAGATTTAACCGAACTATACGGTAAGAAGATTGCTCCTTTCCATTTACCAATCCGTGAGAATGAGAAGTTCGTTGGTTACATCAACGTTATTTCCGAGACCGGATATCGTTGGCAGGGTAAGGAAGTTGTTGAGTGCGAGATCCCTGATTACAACTTAGCAAACTTACATCTTTGCCGTGATACTCTTTTAGAGGCAGTTGCTGAGACTTCTGAAGAATTTATGGATCGTTTCTTTAATGGCGATACATTCTCAGAAGCTGAGATCCGTGCAGCACTCCGTACCAATATCAATGATTGCAGTATCGTTCCGATTTCCATGGGTTCCAATATCCTTTGCCAGGGTGTTTTCACATTGATGGACGATATTATCAAATATTTACCAAGTCCTGAGAACCGCACTATTGCAGGCGTTACTCTTAAGACTAACGAAGTATTTGAAGCTAACTATGACTTCGCCAAGGCAAAATCCGCTAAGGTTTGGAAGACAATCGTTGACCCGTTCATCGGTAAGTATTCTTTAATCAAGGTTTGCTCCGGTGTATTAAAGGGCGATGACATGATTTACAATCATGACAAAGACGTTGAAGAAAAATTAGGTAAGATTTATGTTCTTCAGGGCAATAAGCCTATCGAAGTTAGC
>JAGATU010000109.1 GCA_017621115.1 Lachnospiraceae bacterium | reverse complement strand
TATCAAAAAACAAAATTACGAGATATTAAAAAATAAATTTGGACTTAACTATATATACAATCCGATGGAATTTAACTTTTCCAAGATGTGCAATCTTGGCGCAAAGGCGGCCACGGGTGAGTATGTATTATTTTTAAATGATGACATTGAAGCGATAGATAATGTATGGCTGGATGCCATGCTTTCCCACGCACAGAAAAAGCATGTCGGAGCGGTTGGCGCTAAACTCTATTATCCGGACAGTAATACCATCCAGCACGCCGGTATTACTAATCTACGTCTGGGACCGGTGCACAAGATGCAGTTTTTGCAGGATGTGCGTCCTTATTATGACGGCAGAAATATATTTGATTGTAATGTGATTGCAGTTACGGGTGCCTGTCTTATGGTGCGTAAGACCGTATTTGAAGAATGCGGTGGCTTCTCGGAAGATTTAGCAGTTGCATTTAATGATGTGGAGTTATGTTTCAGGCTTTATGAGGCGGGCTATTATAATGTGCAATGTAATTCGGCTGTGTTATACCACCATGAGTCATTAAGTCGCGGAAATGATGCGAGTGAAGAGAAACAGCTGCGTTTGCAGAATGAACGCAGGAAGATGTACGATATGCATCCGGATTTGTATGGAACGGATCCTTTCTATCATCCGTATCTGAATATGGATATTCTGGATACGAATTATTCGTTTGCCTACGAATATCCGGCGTGTGAGGAAATTGATGTTTGCAGTCCGAAATTATTAAAGGGCGGTTTGAAACAGGAATGGTATAATGACTGTCTGCTCATTTCGTTGGAATATGCGGATGATTTTGCGGCATGGATGGAACATCCGGATAAGTCCGGAAAAAAATTATATTTTCAGGGTTACCAGTTTGTGATTGGTTCGGATAATGCGATATTTAGTCGTTTCATTCTTTTACAGAATGAAACGACAAAGGAAGTATATGAGATTCCATGCGGGGAAGTATTCCGTCCGGATTTGGATGTGAATGTGGAAGGCGGGCATGTTTCGCTTTGCGGATTTGCATTGGTGATTGCAAAGGATTCCATCCCGGCGGGAAGATACCGGGTTGGTTGTATGGCGGTAAGTAAAGTTGGAAGGCAGAGACTGTGCCGTTTTGTTAATAAATTTATTGAGGTTTAAATTATGACAGAGATGGATTATCGGGAAGCATACGAAAAAGAGCATTTGAAATGCGCGGATTATGCGGAACGTATCGCACAATTGGAAGAAGAAAAGGACTATTTGCAGTTCCGTTTGGACCGTATCCACAACAATTCATTGTGGAAAGCGACAGCAGGTCTTCGTAAGGTGATGCATGCCGTAAAAAGACAGACGGATCGTATTAAAAATTGTGGCGGACCAAGAGGAATCTGGGCAAAAATCAAATACAAACAGCGTGAACGTGTGGCAATGGTGCAGCACGGAACAGCAAGTTTTCCGGATGAAGCAAGAGCAAAACAGGAGAGAGAAACCGTTTTTGACCGTATGGTAAAAATCAGTATTCTTGTTCCTTTATACAATACACCGCTTAATTTCTTAGAGGAAATGATTGGTTCCGTGACATGGCAGACTTATCAGAATTGGGAACTCTGTCTTGCAGACGGTTCGGACGCAGAACATAAGGAGGTTGGTGAATACTGCCAAAAACTTGCAGCGCAAGATTCGCGGATTGTATACCAGAAATTGGCTAGGAACGATAAAATTTCCGGCAATACCAACGAATGTTTGAAACTGGCTACCGGCGAGTTTGTTGCACTATTTGACCATGATGATATTTTGCATCCAAGCGTGCTTTATGAGTATGTAAAGGTGATTAATGAGCAGGATGCCGATTATATTTATTGCGATGAGACGACTTTTAAAGATGGCAGTGTGGATAATATGATTACCCTGCATTTTAAACCGGATTATTCGCCGGATAATTTGCGGGCTAATAATTATATCTGCCATTTTAGTTGCTTTAAAAAGGATTTACTGGAAGGCATGGAATTGTTCCGTAAGCAGTATGATGGCAGCCAGGACCATGATATGATTCTGCGCCTTACGGATAAGGCAAAAAATGTCGTACATGTGCCGAAACTTCTGTATTACTGGCGTTCCCATGCGGGAAGTGTTGCTTCCGGCATTGATGCTAAGCCATATGTAGTTGAGGCTGCCAGAGGCGCAGTTGCAGACCATTTACGTACTCATGGGTATGAACATTTCAAGATTACAAGCACGCGTGCATTTGAGACAATTTTCAAGATTTCGTATGAAATTAAGGGCGAACCGAAGATTTCTATTGTAATAGCAAATAAAGATCATGTGGAGGATTTGAGACGTTGTATTTCCTCCATCCGTGAAAAGTCTACGTATGAGAATTATGAAATCATTGTAGTGGAAAATAATAGCGAAACGGATGCGATTTTTGCTTACTATAAGGAATTGACAAATGATAAATTCGACAAGTCTATGAAACACGGCGACGTAGTAAGTTCGGATGATGGCGTGATTAAGATTGTAAAATACGAAGGTGAATTTAACTATTCTGCCATCAATAATCTCGGTGTGGAAAAGACGGACGGCGAATACATCCTTCTTTTAAACAACGATACGCAGGTAATCACCGTTAATTGGATGGAAGAACTTCTGATGTATGCGCAACGCGAAGATGTCGGTGCAGTTGGCGGCAAATTATTCTACGGTAATAAGACTATCCAGCATGCGGGCGTGGTTATCGGCCTTGGTGCGCACCGTACAGCCGGACATACGCATTACGGTCAGAGCCGTGAGAACCTGGGCTATATGGGAAGACTCTGTTATACCCAGAATGTGACAGCGGTTACAGGTGCCTGCCTGATGGTAAAAAAAGAACTTTTCGAAAAAGTCGGTGGTTTGGATACCGGTTTTGCAGTATCTTTGAATGATGTGGACTTCTGTCTGAAGCTTCGTAAAGAAGGTTATTTAAACGTATTTACACCATTTGCGGAGCTGTATCATTTCGAATCTATCTCCAGAGGATTGGACGATTCGGGTGAAAAAGCACAGCGTTACAATAAGGAGTCCGAGGTGTTCCGTGATAAATGGAAAGAAGAACTTGCTAAGGGCGACCCTTATTACAACCCGAATTTCTCGCTGGACAGAAGTGATTATTCGTTAAAGATTGAGGCGTAGAACCGCAGCGTCAAATAGCGGTAACAACATTTGGAGGATTTACAACATGGGATATAAGGATGCATATCAGTTTTGGCTTACAGATGCTTATTTTGATGAGGCAACAAAAGCAGAACTTGCGGCAATAGCCGATGATGAAAAAGAAATAGAAGATCGTTTTTACAGGGAATTGGAATTTGGTACGGGAGGTCTGCGTGGTGTTATCGGAGCCGGAACCAACCGTATGAATGTTTACACCATCCGTAAGGCGACACAGGGACTTGCCAATTATGTGTTAAAGCAGAATGGCCAAGACAAGGGCGTGGCAATTGCGTACGATTCCCGATTTATGTCTCCTGAATTTGCAGATGAAGCGGCACTTTGCCTTGCTGCAAACGGAATCAAGACTTATGTATTTGATGCACTCAGACCGACACCGGAACTTTCCTTTGCACTTCGCAAATTAGGCTGTATTTCCGGCATTGTCATTACGGCAAGCCATAATCCGCCTGAGTATAACGGCTATAAAGTATACTGGGAAGATGGCGCACAGATTACAGCGCCAAGGGATAAAGAGATTATTACCGAAGTAAAGAATGTAACCGATTTTTATGCGGTGAAGACCATGGATAAGGCAGCGGCAATGGAAGCCGGACTTTATAATGTTATCGGTGCGGAAATTGATGATGCCTATATGGCAGAACTCAAAAAGCAGATCATTCATCCGGAAGTCATTACGGAAATGGCTGAGGATATTACGATCGTATATTCTCCGTTTAACGGAACCGGAAATGTACCGGTTAGAAGAGTGCTCGCAGAACTCGGATTTAAGAAGGTGTATGTGGTTCCGGAGCAGGAGATGCCGGATCCTAAATTTACAACATTAAAATATCCAAACCCGGAAGACCCTGAGGCATTTACATTAGCGCTTAAACTGGCAAAAGAGGTAAAAGCAGATATCGTTCTTGCAACGGATCCGGATGCAGACAGACTGGGTATTTATGCACTTGATACTAAGAGCGGCGAGTACATTCCTTTTACAGGAAATATGTCCGGTATGTTGATTGCGGATTACATTTTAAGAGAACGTAGGGCAACAAACACCATGCCTGCGAATCCGGCATTGGTAAAGACCATCGTAACAACGAATATGGCTGATGTCATTGCAAAAGTATACGATGTGAAGTTGATTGAAGTCCTTACCGGATTTAAATATATTGGCGAACAGATTAAATTTTTCGAGCAGAGTGGCTCCAATAACTATGTATTCGGCTTGGAAGAAAGCTACGGCTGTCTTGCAGGAACCCATGCGCGTGATAAGGATGCCATTGTAGCGGTTATGTGCCTCTGCGAAGTGGCAGCATGGTGCAAAAAGAACGGTAAGACCGTTTGGGACCAGATGCTTCAGATGTATGAAGACTACGGATATTTCAAAGAAGACCTCTATACCATTACTTTAAAAGGTATTGACGGTTCTAAGCAGATTGCAGAAATTATGGAAAAACTGCGTAACAATCCACCAAAAGCATTTGGTGATTTGAAAGTAGTGTCCATGCGCGATTATCAGTATGATAAGGTTATTAATTTGGAAACAGGGGAAGAAAGTACAACCGGACTTCCGAAATCCAATGTACTCTATTTTGATTTGACAAATGATTCCTGGTGCTGTGCAAGACCATCGGGAACAGAACCTAAGATTAAGTTCTATATGGGCGTAAAAGGCACAGGCCTTAAGGACGCGGAAGAAAAGAATGCTAAATTGACGGCTGATTTAAAGGCAATAATTGAAGCGTAGGAGAAAGAATGAGTATTACAGCGAATCTCAAAAAAACGTATTATTACTGTAAGAAAAACGGAATAGTGGATACGTATTATGCGCTTAGAGAGCGGCTGTATGCCCGTACATCGCCGCTTTATATGGCCGGATATGATTACGTCCCTGTGTCGGAAGAAGAACTGCAAAAACAGAGAGAAACTGTTTTTGAGAATGCAATAAAGTTTAGTATTCTTGTTCCGATGTATGAAACAAAGCCTGAATTTGCAAGAGAGATGGTTGACTCCGTGCTGGCACAGACATACACAAATTGGGAATTGATTCTTGCGGATGCGTCCAAGACGGATTTGGTCAAGGATGTAGTGAGCGGAGCAGATGGTTCTGCTAGCTCCATGGGTAATGTATATGCATCGGATTCCCGTATTCGTTATGTGCGAATTGTGGAGAATAAGGGAATCTCTGAGAATACCAACGAAGCATTGAAATATGCGACAGGTGACTATATTGGATTGCTGGATCATGACGATTTATTGACACCGGATGCCCTGTATGAGATGGCGCTTGCTATTAAGACAGCCGGAGAAAGTAGTAAAACGGTAGCATTTGCGTATTCAGACGAAGATAAATGCGATGCAGAGGCAAAAAGATACTATGAACCTCATGTTAAATCTGGATTTAATCTAGATTTGTTGTTCTCAAATAACTATATTTGTCACTTTTTAGTGATGAAAGCAGACCTTATGAAGAAAACGGGCTTCCGTAAAGAGTATGACGGAGCACAGGATTTTGACCTGGTACTCCGTGCGTTCCTTCATAAAGAGCCTGCCGATGAGATTCTGCATGTAAATAAGGTGCTTTATCATTGGAGATGCCACGAATCATCAACGGCTGCTAATCCGCAGAGTAAACTATATGCTTATGAAGCCGGAAAGCGTGCGGTGGAATCAGCGTTGGAAGAGTATCTGAGAGAAATGCACGATGGTAACATAACAAAGGTTGATAGAATGCTTTATGTTAACGATATTCCGGTACAGGTTGTCCATACGAAGCATAATGGATTTTATCGGGTGGAATATGGAAAAGGAACGGCAGAAGATATCTTTAAAGTTAGAAAAGACATCGGAGTTATAGCAGGACCTGTAATTGACAACAATAAAATAACAAGTGGTATTGTTGAAAAAGACGGTACATGTCCGTATGCGGGATTGCCTGCAAAAATTAGCGGATACATCCATAGATTGGCGCTCCAGCAAAACCCCGAATGCGTGGACGTAAGGAATGCGGCAGTGCGTTTTGAACTTGCCGAAGAAATAAAAAACAGAAATAACGGACAACAAAAATTAAATCTGGATTTAATACAAGATATTGGAAACTATAAGATTCTGTACGATCCTTATTTTGTTAAATAGATATACGAAACAGAACTATCTTATGTAAATTATGCAACTTGGAATACAAGTATCAGGAGAATAAGTAATACGTAAATGAAAACTACCATTATTATTCCGAATTATAATGGAATTGAATATTTGGAGAAATGTCTTATTTCATTACAAAAGTGCGAAGTGAATGATTTTCACATTATTGTAGTGGATAATGGTTCGACGGACGGATGCGTGGAACTTCTTAAGGAGAAGTTTGAGACAGTTGAGACCCTCTTTTTACCGGAAAACATTGGTTTTGCCCCGGCAATAAACCGTGGATTGGAACTTGTTAAGACTTCGTATGCACTTTTGCTTAACAACGATGTTACGGTAGAGCCGGATTTTGTGCTCCGCATGGAAGAGGCAATGGATATCCGTAAGAACTGTTTTTCCGTCAGCGCCAAGATGCTTCAGATGCATAACCCGGAACTTTTGGACGGTGCCGGAGATTTGTATTGTGCTCTTGGCTGGGCATTTGCGCTTGGCAAAGGTAAAACCGCTATGGATCATTATACGAAGCCTGCCAAGATTTTCAGCAGTTGCGGCGGTGCAGCAATTTATCGTATGGATATTTTGCGTGAAATTGGATTCTTTGATGAGAACCATTTTGCCTATCTGGAGGATGTGGACTTGGGCTGGCGTGCCCGTATCGCAGGCTATTGCAGTTATTACGAACCTGCAGCGGTCGTATACCACGCCGGCAGCGGCTTTAGTGGCTCCCGTTATAACGAATTTAAAATCAACCTCTCATCCCGCAACAGCGTGTATATATTACTGAAGAATATGCCGTTGCTACAGATAGTAGTCAACCTACCGTTCCTTTTATTTGGATTTCTGATCAAAATCGCCTTCTTTATTAAGAAAGGACATGGGAAGACTTATTGTAAAGGCCTCCTCAACGGCTTCAAACTCTACTTCTCACCCGAAGGCCGCCCCCACAAAATGCCTTTCAAAATTAAGAATCTGAAAAACTATATATTAATCGAACTTGAACTCCTTTGGAATATGATTCGAAGAATAACCGGATAATAAGTATGTATAATACTCTATCCGGTTATTTTTTTATGAATGGATGATTGTGCAGTTGGATTGAGGGCTTATCCCTGTATTTCCCGACCCTCTGTTAACGTCGGTACTTAATGAGGCGTAGCCGAATTTAGTACCGGCGCGTTTACAAGGGAGCGCAAGCGTGTCGTAAATACAGGGATAAGTCCTCAATCCAGTCTTCGGCAATCACTCTTCATAAAAATTTAAGTTGTGATTTTGGGTAGAATATTGTAATATAAACGAAGATATTATTAACAGGGTGGCAGTATGATTAAGGACAACCAGAAATATTTTAACAGACTGCATGTTATTATTGATGCACTTGTCATAATAGGGTCTTATATGCTTTCCTGGTATTTAAAGTTTGAAGGACCTTTTGCGGATAAAACCAAGGGCGCGCATTCAATGGGATTTTATTTCAGCGCTCTTTATTTTGTTGTCCCGATTTATATGATTCTGTACTACATGAACAAGATGTATACGCCAAAGCGTACACAGAAAGTGGAAACGGAATTTATTAATGTTTTTAAGGCTAATGCTGCCGGTGCCATTGCATTCATGGTGGCGATTACGGCTTTTAAAATTCAGGACTTTTCCCGTGGATTGATTTTTATATTTTTTCTTTTAAATATTGCACTCACTTTGATTGTACGTTGCAGTATCCGTTATATTCTTCGTTATTTCCGTAAGAAAGGATACAACCTTAAACATATTCTGCTGGTTGGTTATTCCCGCGCGGCAGAAGAGTATATTAACCGTATCCAGGCCAATCCACAGTGGGGATATGTGGTGCGCGGTATTTTAGATGACCATATTCCGAGAGGCACTTCTTATAAGGGAATCAAAGTTATCGGAACCATTGATAATTTAATGGGTATTTTGCCGGTCAGTGCACTGGATGAAATTGCCGTTACCTTGTCTTTGGCAGATTATGACCATTTGGAAAAAATTGTTGGATTATGTGAAAAATCCGGTGTGCACACTAAATTTATACCGGATTACCACAGCCTGATTCCAAACAGACCGTATACAGAAGATTTGATGGGACTTCCGATGATTAATATCCGATATGTACCGCTTAGTAATACCATGAATGCATTTGCTAAGCGTATGATTGACATAATCGGCTCTTTTTGCGGTATTGTGATATTATCACCATTATTGCTTATTGTAGCCATTATTATTAAGTTGACAAGTAAGGGGCCGGTCATTTTTAAACAGGAAAGAGTCGGTCTTCATAATAAGACCTTTAAGATGTATAAGTTCCGCACCATGAAGGTTCAGAAGCCGGGCGAAGAGATGAAAGCCTGGACGGTTAAGGATGACCCCCGTGTTACCAAGGTTGGTAAATTTTTCAGAAAAACGAGTATTGACGAATTGCCGCAGTTGTTTAATATATTAAAAGGCGATATGTCTATAGTGGGCCCGCGACCGGAACGTCCGCAATTTGTTGAAAAGTTTAAAGAAGAGATTCCGCGTTACATGATTAAGCATCAGGTTCGTCCGGGGCTTACCGGTTGGGCGCAGGTAAACGGATACCGCGGGGATACTTCCATCCGCAGGCGTATCGATTGCGATTTATATTATATCGAGAATTGGACCATGGGGTTTGATTTTAAGATTATGTTTATGACAATATTTAAAGGCTTTGTAAATGAGAATGCCTATTAATAACAGGAGATGAAAAATGGCGACTAATCAGACAAGAAAGAAAAAGGGCAGTGCAGCCGCAACAAGAAAGGCAAAGAGAAGACAGAAAAGAATTGCTTTGTTTATATTTGAGATTCTTGTTTTAGCAGTGCTGGTTATGGTTCTTTATACCGTATTAAAGGCAGACAACATCCAAAAAATCAAAGTAGATGAGGAAAATATCAACAAGGTATTTAACGAAAAGGTAGAGGAGAATGAGTCTCTTAAGGGATACCGCAATGTCGCGTTGTTTGGTGTAGACTCCAGAGAAGGCGATCTTGGTAAGGGCACACGAAGCGACTCGATTATCATCGCTTCCATTAATGAGGATACCGGCGATATTAAGCTTTGTTCCGTATACCGTGACACCTATTTGAATTTGAGTAATGATAGTTACAATAAGTGTAACTCTGCGTATGCAAAGGGTGGTCCGGAGCAGGCCATTATCATGCTGAATATGAATCTCGATTTGAATATAACAGACTATGTTACGATTGGTTTTGATGGGCTTACGGATGTAATTGATGCTCTTGGTGGAGTGTATGTGGATGTTTCGGAGCCTGAGATTTCACATCTGAATAATTATCAGATAAGTATGGTTGGTACAACAACTGACGGACAGACATTTACAGCGACAGAAGGCAAAGACTATACCGCTGTTACTACACCGGGATATCAGAAGTTAAACGGTCTTCAGGCAACCGCATATTGCCGTATTCGCCATGTCGGTAATGACTTTGAACGTGCAGAACGCCAAAGAGAAGTTCTTGCGGCCGTAATGGATGAAGCTAAGAAAGCATCCATTGGAGATTTGAATAAGATTTTAGATGAAGTATTACCGCATGTTGCCACTTCTTTGGACGTAGAAGAAATGGTAGATATGCTTGGTAATGTAACCAAGTACAATATTGCCGGAAGTGACGGATTCCCGTTTGAATCTCATCGCGCAACCGGTAAAGTTGGTGGAAAGGGTAGCTGCGTAATTCCAAACAACTTAGAGCAGAATGTAGAGATGCTTCATCAGTTCCTGTTTGATGATCCAGCTTATACCGTATCGCCACAGGTTCAGTCTTTTAGTGACAAGATTGCACTGGATACCGGATATTCCGGAGTAAATTGACAAAAGAAATAGCCAAAGAGGGCCTGATGCAGGCTCTCTTTTTGCCTGAAAGAGAGGGGTTATGTTGATAGACATTATTATACCGGCATATAAACCGGATGATAAATTCAGAAAATTAATTGAAATGCTGGAAAAACAGACAGTTTCCGTGAATAAGATAATTGTGATTAATACGGAAGAAAAGTATATGGATGCATTCTGCGCCGGAACCCGTTTTCTGTCAGAACATAAGAAATTATCGGTTCACCATATCTCGCAAAGAGAATTTGACCATGGAAAAAGCCGTAATATGGGAGCAAAGAGGTCGGATGCGGACATTCTTGTCTTTATGACGCAGGATGCGGTACCGGCAAATGAGTATTTGCTGGAAAAACTCGTTGCACCGCTTAAAGATGAAAGCGTGGCCTGTTCCTATGCGAGACAGTTGCCGGATGCAGGCAGTACGATGACGGAAAAACTGACTAGGGAATTTAATTATCCGGCTAACGGAAGAGTTAAGTCTAAAGAAGATTTACAGGAACTTGGTATTAAGACATATTTCTGTTCCAATGTATGCTGCGCATATAATGCTAAGATTTTTAGGGAATTGCATGGTTTTATTAATCATACGATTTTTAATGAAGATATGATTTATGCGGCAAAGGCAATAGACAACGGTTATAGGATTGCTTATGCGGCGGATGCTGAGGTGATTCATTCCCACAATTATTCTGCGGGGCAGCAGTTTCACAGAAATTTTGATTTGGGAGTGTCACAGGCAGATCATCCGGAGATTTTTGAAGGAGTTTCGTCTGAATCAGAAGGCATCAAAATGGTGAAAGAGACCATTGCTAAATTAAAGAAACTTGGTTATGGCAAAGAAATACCGAATTATATAGTAACAAGCGGATGCAAGTTTATCGGATACCGTCTCGGTAAAAACTATAAGAAATTGCCGATGTGGATAATTCGTAAATGTACTATGAATCAGACGTATTGGAACCGATAGGGGGAAATAGTTTTCGTACGGATCATTTTGGGCAGATATATTTGATTTGAAAGGGGATTATTATGTGCGGAATTGTCGGATATGTAGGGAAAGCGCAGGCTGCGCCAATTATTTTGGATGGTTTATCCAAGCTGGAATACAGAGGATACGATTCGGCGGGAATGGCTGTTTTTGGCGAAAAACGTATTCAGATTGAAAAGTCGGTGGGACGTCTTAAAGTGCTCGAAGAACTGACGCATGACGGTGCAACGATGCCGGGACAAATCGGTATCGGGCATACACGTTGGGCGACTCATGGAGCACCGAGTGATGTGAATTCCCATCCGCATTACAACAGCGAGGAGACCATTGCGGTTGTTCATAACGGGATTATTGAGAATTATATTCCGCTAAAAAATAAATTGATGAAGAAGGGTTATCATTTTGTGTCGGAAACGGACACGGAAGTGTTGGCCCATCTTTTGGATTATTATTATAAGGGTAACCCTTTGGAGGCAATTACTAAGGTGCTTCACAGAGTGGAAGGCTCCTATGCCTTGGGGATTTTGTTTGCGGATTATCCGGATACCCTATATGCGGTACGTAAGGACAGTCCGTTAATTGTCGGTAAAAGTGATGATGGTTGTTTTATTGCTTCCGATGTTCCGGCGATTTTAAAATACACCCGAAACGTATATTATGTGGACAATCAGGAAGTGGCATGTATGACCGCTGACAGTCTGCGTTTTTATACGGTAGATGAGGAAGAACTGGAAAAAGAATCCGTTACGATTGAGTGGGATGCATCTGCGGCCGAAAAAGGCGGTTATGAGCATTTCATGTTAAAGGAAATGCACGAGCAGGCAAAAACGGTAACCGATACCTTGAGTCCGCGAATTAAGGATAATGAAATCGTAATCGATGAGCTCGGTCTTACCGATGAAGAGATTTGTAAATTAAGCCGTGTGTATATGGTAGCCTGCGGTTCGGCATATCATGCGGCCATGACCGGTAAATACGTTATGGAAGGGATTGCGAGAATCCCAGTTGAAGTAGATCTTGCAAGTGAGTTCCGTTACCGTGACCCGATTTTGGATGAGAATTCCCTTGTTGTGGTTGTCAGCCAGTCCGGTGAGACGGCGGATACACTTGCGGCGCTTCGCGAAGCACAAAAAAGAGGATGCCGGGTTCTTGGTATTGTCAATGTAGTCGGCAGTTCCATTGCAAGAGAAGCCGATAATGTTATGTACACATGGGCAGGTCCTGAGATTGCCGTGGCGACAACCAAGGCTTATTCAGCACAGTTAATTGCCCTTTATCTGCTTTCGCTTAAATTTGCGGATGTCAGAGGCAAATTGGCCGAAGATGAACTGGCATCTTATATTAAGGATTTAAAACGTCTGCCGCAGCAGATTGAACTGGTTATGAATAACAAAGAGCGTATCCAGCGTTTTGCAAACCGCTATATTGCGGCAAAGGATATTTTCTTTATCGGACGTGGAATCGATTATGCGATTTCCCTTGAAGCTTCGCTTAAATTAAAGGAGATTTCCTACATTCATTCGGAAGCCTATGCAGCCGGTGAATTAAAGCACGGCACAATTTCGCTGATTGAAGACGGAACACTTGTAGCAGCTGTTTCCACACAGCTGGATTTATATAAAAAGACCTTAAGCAATATTGTTGAAGTAAAATCCAGAGGTGCTTTTGTGCTTGCCGTTACCAATGTCGGTAATACCGAGATTGAAAAAACAGCGGATTATGTTATTTACATTCCTGAGACCAATCCGTATTTTACGGATTCACTGGCAATCATTCCTTTGCAGTTATTTGCCTACTATGTATCAGTCGGCAAGGGCTGTGACGTGGATAAACCAAGAAATCTTGCAAAATCGGTTACGGTGGAATAATTTTACTTTTCATAATTTTTAAATACTTTTATCACAGAAAAAACACAATTTATCTTTATACTGAAACCATCAAAAGAGAAACGAGGTAATTGTTTATGGATAATGAAAGATATACGTATTCAAACAACCAGTATCCGAACGATTATGGAAAGCAGTCTTCGGGAAGCGGATATTATTACAGCAGACCTGATTATACAACAAGTGCAGAGGAAGGAAACGGATACCGCAGTGTGGAAAGTAACCGCGTAGACCGCAGTTATATTCCGAATGAGCCGGTGAAAAAACCAAAAAAGAAAAGCGGAGCGGGCAGTGTGTTTAAGAAATTATTATTAGGCGCGGCAGTCGGTGCTTTCTTTGGAATTAGTGCAGGTGTGGCATTTTATTTTGTAAATCTTGCAACCGGTGCATCGGATAGCATCAGGCAGGATAAGACAATTGTGGAAGAAGCACAGCAGGAAAGTGCACGTGAAGAAGCGGCACCTGTTGAAAAGGTAGAGGTCAGCGAGTCCGGTATTGAGACTACTTCAACCCAGACGATTACCACAGTGGTAACAGATGTTACGGAAGTGGTTGAAAATGTGATGCCTTCGGTTGTATCTATTACCAATATTTATACGGAGACCACTAATTTCTGGGGACAGAGTTTTTCCAGTGAAGCGCAGTCTTCGGGTTCCGGTATTATTATCGGGGAAAATGATTCGGAATTGTTAATTGTTTCCAACTACCATGTGGTTCAGGATGCGGATACATTAAAGGTGCAGTTTATTAATGACGAAGTGTTTGATGCGCAGGTAAAAGGCAGCGATTCCAATATGGACCTTGCGGTAATCGCAGTTAAATTAGATGATTTGGATGCAGATACAAAGGATGCCATCAGTATTGCAAAAATGGGTGATTCCGAAAGTTTAAAAGTTGGTGAACCGGCTATTGCCATCGGTAACGCTTTAGGTTACGGACAGTCCGTTACAACCGGTGTTATCAGCGCGCTTGACAGACAGATTGAAATGTCTGAAGACGGAAGTATCAGCGGTGAATTGATTCAGACGGATGCAGCAATTAATCCGGGTAATTCCGGCGGTGCGCTTTTAAATGTAAAGGGTGAAGTAATCGGTATTAACTCTAACAAAATCGGCGGCGGTGTTATCGAAGGTATGGGTTATGCGATTCCGATTTCGTCTGCGCAACCGATTATTGAAAACCTGATGTCAAAAGAGACAAAGAGTAAGGTAGATCTTGAGAAAAAAGGATATCTCGGAATCTCCGGTATTAATGTAACCAGTGATGTTGCCAATATGTACGGAATGCCGGAAGGGGTATATATTACACAGGTATATGAAGATACAGCAGCAGCGGCTGCCGGAATGTTAAATGGGGATATCATTGTCGGATTTGAAGGAAGTACCGTTGGAGGTATGGAAGATTTGCAGGGATATCTGGAGTATTATGAAGCCGGCGAAACGGTTGAAGTAACGATTATGCGTGCCGACAGCGGTGAATACAAAGAACAGATATTGCAGGTGGTTTTAGGCGAACAGTTTGAAACTGAGAGCGAAGCACAGAAGCCAAAAAGAAAATAGATTATCTTTTTTCAAAAATAAAGCACGGTTTGAGAGAATCAAACCGTGCTATTATTATTTTATTCACTTCTGATTTCGATGACAGGTCCGCCTGTGCCTTCGATATAGTCACGTGTGATTACGACACGGCCGATATTGTCATCCTTTGGAATCTCATACATAATGTCGAGCATAAATTCTTCGATAATGGCACGCAGTGCTCTGGCGCCGGTATCTTTTTTCAAAGCCTTTTCGGCAATGGCTTCCAATGCTTCATCATCAAATTCCAGTTTAACTTCGTCCAGTTCCAAAAGCTTCTGGTACTGCTTAAGAATCGCATTCTTTGGCTCTTTCAAAATCTGGATAAGCATGTCTTTGGTAAGTCCCTGAAGGGAATATATAATCGGCAAACGACCGATGAATTCGGGAATCATACCAAATTTCTTAAGGTCTTCCACAGTTACTTTTTCAAGGATATTCTTTTCTTTGTCATACTTGTCCTTTAAGTCGGCACCGTATCCGATACCGGTATTTTTGTGGAGACGCTGCTTAATAATCTCTTCCAAATCCGGGAATGCGCCACCGCAGATAAACAAAATATTTCTTGTATTTACGGTGGTTAGCGGAACCATGGCGTTCTTACTCATGGCACCGACAGGTACTTCCACATCGGCCCCTTCCAGTAAACGAAGCATACCCTGTTGCACGGATTCGCCGCTGACATCGCGGGAATTGCTGTTCTGCTTCTTTGCAATTTTATCAATTTCATCAATAAACACAATGCCCTGCTCGGCACGGTTTACATCATTGTCTGCCGCCGCAAGAAGCTTGGAAATAACGCTCTCAATATCATCACCGATGTAGCCGGCTTCCGTTAAAGAAGTGGCATCGGCAATCGCAAGCGGTACGTTTAATATCTTGGCAAGTGTTTTTACCAGATAGGTCTTTCCGCTTCCGGTGGGGCCGATCATAAGCATATTGGACTTCTCGATTTCAATCTGGTCCATAGTGCCGGTTGCCACACGCTTGTAATGGTTGTAAACGGCTACAGAAATAACTTTCTTGGCATGTTCCTGACCGATAACATATTCATCAAGCTGCTCTTTAATCTTGTGCGGTGCCGGGATGTCTTTTAACTCGATTAAAGGCTTATTATCCTTCTTTTTCTTTTTAACACGGGTTCTGCCTCCCATGCCTTCCTGTAAATCGGCAAGGTTCACAAAGCTGATATTTGGGAATCCGCCAAAGCTAAATGGGTTACTATGGGATTTTTTTGGCTCATCATCCTCGTCTTCGTCGTTATCAATGTCTTCTATATTTTCGGTGTTTTCCTCGTCTTCCGGTTCTTCCGGTGTTTGGGAAACGCCATTTTCTTTGGAATCTTCTGTTTTGTCTTCTAAATCCGTCTCTGATTCTTCAGACGAATCGGCATTTTTTTCGGATGGTTGTTTTGAACCGTTAGCACCATTAATGGCATTCATAAATGTCTGCATGTCCATGGCAGACATATTCATTCCGCTCATATTTGGAAACATGCCCTTATCCATATGGCTGACAGTCTCCATGGTCATATGCATGCAGTCATCGCATACGGTTATATTTCCCGGAAGATGGAACATCCTGCCTGCCTTGCTCTCGGGCCTGCGGCAGATAATGCATACATCTTCGTAATCTCTATCCTGATAATCTGACATTTCTATCCTCCGTTATTGTATCCAAAATTCAGACGCTTTTTATTATATAATACCCATTTGCAATAAACAAGCCTGCGAATTATTACCTTTTTATAAAATCATTGAATGTAGGGCATTCAGAGTACATAGAATGGAGTGATGTAGAGAAATATGGAAGAAGTAATGGATTGTAGGGAAAAAATAATATCGGATGAATATGTGGATTTTATAATTGATTTTCCTCTTGAGGATATTCTTGGCGGGGAAAATGAACGATTTGACTATTGCTATCAGTCTGTGGATGCCAGAGTGGGAATTCTATCCATAAACAGAAACCAGTTGCCGGATACTTCGCTTTTATCAAATGACTATTTATCTATTCCGGATTTGCTTGGTTTGCAGCAGGAAACGGTGGAGGATGCATCGCTACAGGGAAACGGACTTGTGGCAGGAGAAACTTTCGACCCATCGCCGCTTATTGAGTCGGGTATTACGAGAGTACAGGATGAACCTCTTAACTTGACCGGAAGGGGTGTGATTCTGGCATTTGCGGATACGGGAATTAATTATAGGAACCGGATTTTCAGAAAAGAAGATGGGAGTACACGAATTCTTGCGCTGTGGGACCAGACTATACAGGATGGGGAGCCACCGGAAGGTTTTTTGTACGGGACGGAATATACACGGGAGGATATCGACAGGGCACTTTTGGCAGAAGGAATGGGCGAAAATGCAGAACCGGATGCACAGAGGGCAAGGAATATCGTACCGAGTGTGGATGAGAACGGACATGGTACAAGACTTGCGGCGCTGGCTGCTGGAAGCCGGATAGAAGAAGGAAGTCTGTATAATTCGCCTGCATTTCAAGCGGATATTCTGGTAGTAAAATTGAAGCCTGCAAAACAGTATTTGAGGGAGTATTATATGATTCCGGATGGGGCTGTGGCGTATTCCTCCACGGATGTTATGATGGCAATTAAGTATATGGATAGGTTTGCGAGAGTATTCCGCCGCCCGATTGTATATTGCTTAGGTATGGGAACCAATTTCAGAGACCATGAAGGCGGAGGGATTTTTTCGAGATATCTTACAGCGGTAGCATCGCAAAGAAGCCGGATCATGGTAATAGCAGGAGGAAATGAGGGAAATGCTTCACATCATTACAGGGGAAGATTTGAGGAGGACGGACGTTCATTGGAAGAAAATATGGAAATATTCGTGTCCGAAGGTGTGGATGGATTTTTAATGGAAATCTGGACAGAAGCACCTGTAAATCTCGCGGTTTCGGTTAGGACACCCGGAGGAGAATATATCGAACCGTCCTCGGTATTGTTCCAGACCAACCTTCGTTACCGCTTTGTGTTTGAGGAAACTATTATTACGGTATATAACGCGTATATAACCCAGGGGTCCGGAGATGCGCTTGTATTAATGCGCTTTGAGAAGCCGACGCCGGGGGTGTGGACGATAGGTGTGTCCGATGAGGCGAATTCGCCGGATGCGCGTTTTGATGCATGGCTTCCGATTTCGGAATTTTTAAGTCAACCGGTTTACTTCCTGCGCCCGGACCCGGAAACAACTTTGACAACGCCATCCTATGTAACCGATGCGGTAACCGTAGCAACTTACAACAGCCGTGATAACAGCATCTATCAAAACTCGGGCAGGGGTTTTTCACGTGACAACCGCATTAAGCCGGATTTAGTAGCTCCCGGAGTCAATATGACCGTTGTCGGAAACCGGTTGGGAGAAACGCCTGTAATATCTACCTACACCGGTTCCTCCTTAGCTGCAGCCGTAATGGCAGGCGCGGCCGCCCAATTTGCCCAATGGGCTGTTGTAGACGGCAACTCCCCCTATATCCGCAGCCAGGAACTAAAAAACTACTTTATCCGTGGGGCATCCAGGGACCGTAATATTGAATACCCCAACCCTATCTGGGGCTACGGTCGCCTGGACCTATACGGAACCTTCGAAGAAATGGCCAATATATAAAAGGGCTCCCCAGGGCATTCCCCACCGCCTGTGCTACTGTGGATAGTTCTGCCGCCACCCGCCCGGCCCCGCAGGGGAGGAATTGGAAACTTTTTAGATAATGCGTAGAATGTCTTACCCATTCGTAAGCACGTACAGACACTGCTCGTCCCAAATTGTCTGAGAAAGGGGATGGCCCACAAGGGGTTCTTATTTAGATTATACAATTAAAGATTATCTAACACTTTGCATAGCTTCCATTTTAGCCGCTACCAGTAAACTCGCCCCACTTTGGGAAAAGCAAGATGCGCGGGTACGCGCATGCTATATAATTCAAAACCGCCGTCGACATGCGCGTATGTCGATGGCGGTTTTATGAATTATCATGCTGCTTTGCAGCATAACTTGCTTTTCCCGGTGGGGCTCAAACAACCTTCTCGCGGCTAATGGAAACTATGCAAAGTGAAGATAAACTAGTAATTGTATAAAAGTCATGCGAACCCCTTGTGGGCCATCCCCTTTCGAGTTTTTTGGGACAGTGTCTGTACGTGCTTACGGATGGGTGTAGACATTCTTGCATTAGATAACCCGTTTCCACTTCCTTCCCTGCGGGGCCGGGCGGGTGGCGGCAGAACTAATCATGATAGCACAGGCAGTGGGGAATGCCCCAGGGAGCCCTTTCTACTTGCGGTTCCAGATTTGCGGAGGCTGCTTGCGTTTGGCAGGATAGCGGAATAAAACGGAGTGCATGGCCTCGCGGTTAAAGGGGATTAGCGGCCAAAAGTAGCTTCTGCCAAAGGGTGCGGGGGTTGTTATAACGGATAGGACAATAAAAATACATCCGGTTAAAAAGCCGATAAGTCCTGCCGGGAGGGGGAGAGTAGGCGGTGTAGGGGCAAGTATGCCTGTGCCGGTACACAGGAGCAGAAACAGACGGTATATTCGTATGGCGTCGGAAAGTTCAATGCTGCTTAGTGATAGTGAGGCAAGTACGGTGGCGGCGGCATAGAAGATGATTTCGCTGCTTGCCCATTGCAATTTGACGGCAACATCGCCGATTAGCAGTCCGCCGACGATGGAGAGTGCCCCGGAAAAGCCGTCAGGTGTGTGCGAGGAAGAATAACGGAACAAGTCCAGTGCCAGTTCGGCAAATAATACATAGATAAATATGCGCAAAGGTGACATTTCGCCCGTCGGAAGAAGAGAGACACCGGCAGGAAGTAATTGCGGGTTTGTGGAAAGCAGTAAAAAGACCGGTAGTAAAAATAGGCTGATAAGCACGCAAAGAAAACGGTAAAAACGGATGTAATTACCGGTCAGTGGTGGTTTATAATAATCCTCAGGGCTCTGGGAATGCTGGAAAATGCTGGCGGGAAGTATCAAAACGGAAGGTGTGGTATCTACCAAAAGCAAAATATAGCCTTCCAACAGATAACTGCAGGCTACATCGGGACGTTCCGTACGGAATAAGGACGGAAGCGGATGGTACCATTTACGTGGGACAAGCAATTCCTCCATACTCTGTGTTCCCATGGTAAGTGCGGAGACATTCAGATGCGAAAGTTTATTGCGCACCTGTTCCAGTAAACGGGAATCGGCTTCATCTTTAAGATAAGCAAGCGCTACATCAGTCTTGCTCTGTGTCCCTACATTGGTAATTTCAAAGACCAGTTTTGGGGAACGGATGCGGCGCCTTATCAGATTGGCATTGAACAAAAGTGTTTCTACAAAACCGTCTTTGGAACCGCGGATGGTCTTCTCGTTTTCAGGCTCTTTTATGCTTCTTGCGGGATAGGTACGGATATCAATGATAAAACCTTTGTCTACGCCTTCAAAAAATAACAAAAAAGGACCGCTGAGCAGATTTTTTAACAGTTCATTCCAGTCATCGCTGTATTTCACCTGTGCGGCAGGAATCGAATTCATCAGATGCTCCCTGATAACTTCCGAAGATTGGTTTTTTAATTGATCTACACTTGCAAAAGATATATTTTGCAAATCGGCGAACAGATTGTGCAAAACCCTGGAGTCCAGATATCCGTTGATTCCCAGGAAAAAGCAATCCATGTGGCATAATTTTAAACGTCTGGATATAATATCAAAACTTTTGTCCAGTGGTAAAAGTTCGCTAACCATGGTAATATTGTCTTGTAATGATTTTGAAAGATTCATAGAGGCTCCTTATGCTATGTTTGGCGTATTATAAGGATAGTATGGGATAAAGAGGTAAAAATATGCAGTCGATATTACTTGCGGCATCAATATTATGTGCGGATACCGTTATAAAGAAAAAAAGAGAAGAGAACAAAGAGCCGAAGGCGTATCTGAATGGACATGTACATATTATGACGTACCATAATCAGGGTGCTTTTTTGAATTCCGGTGAGAAAAATCCTTTTCTTGTGAAACTAATATCCGTGATTCTTACGCTTGCCCTGACCGCTTTGTTCGTTCTTACCTTTACAAAGTACGGTTCCAATCAGCTTAGGGTGGGGCTGGCATTTTTGCTCGGAGGCGCTTATTCCAATACTTATGACAGGGTTAAGAAAGGTTTTGTTACAGACTACCTGAATTTCCCACGATTGCCCGGTAAAATCAAAAATATTGTGTTCAATATATCGGATTTTTGTATTATTGCCGGATGTGGTTTAATTTTGATTAAACAAAAATAGATTTGATTTTTGTGGATTTGTGACAAAAAATACCCCTGCAAGTTTGCAAGAAATAGACAAAAAACGGTCCAAAACATGAAAGTAATCTTGCAAAATACTGACTATTCCCAAAAATGACAGACGCACCGCCAAAGATGACAAGAACCACAATATATGGTATAATTTTATGGTTGTTTTAGTATAAAAGACAGAGGATTATTATGAAAAAGAGAGTTTTATTACCGATATTGGCAATGTTCTGCATGGCATTTGCAGGATGCGGAAATGCAGAAAGCGAGAAGGTTCTGGAGGTAGTGGAAATACCGATTGAAGAAAAGTTTGAAAGTACGGAAAGTGCCGTAATTACGGAATCGGAAACTGCTTTGGCTGAACCGGAACAGGAGAGTGTAGTATTCGAAGATATCGAAGTGGAAGTAAACGGAGAAAAGGGGACCATCCTTGTCGGAACTACAGGTGCTCCTTTTACGGAACTTCTGACACAGGCCAAAATAAAACTGGCACAGGATGGCTGGGATTTACAGATTAAGTACTATGATGATTACGGACAATTAAATGCGGATGTTTTAAGCGGCGCATTGGATGCCCATTTGTTTGCGCATCAGACATATATAGACAGTTATAATGATGTAAATAAGACAGAACTTGTTTGTGTGGCTCCGGTTTGCTACGAAGTATACGGAATTTATTCTGAGTTAAATCAGGATTTAACCAAAGTTTCTGGTTCTAAGATAGCACTTCCGGCTGAAGCAGAGAAGAAAGCAAGAACTCTTTTGTTTATGCAGGATTTGGAATGGATAACCTTAGCCGGCGATGGTGGGATGACTGCGATTATGGAAGATATTGAAGTAAATGATATGAACTTGCAGTTTACAGAGTATACACAGGAAACGCTTGCGGATGTAATGAAGGAGTGTGATTACTTTATCGCAGGTGCGGATATGGCGATTGTAAACGGACTGGATGTGGAAGACGACGCTATCCGGACTGAAACAAAGAACAGTGCAAGCGCAGGAGTTTATGCTACATTGCTGGTAACTACGCAGGATAAGGCAGAAGATATTAAAATGAAGACACTTGCGGATGCATTGGCTTCGGATACCATGAAAGAGTACGTGAGTGACACTTATAAAGGTGCTTTGGAATTGATGAGATAGAAGGGAATCGTTCCGTTCTATATGTAATTGGGAGAAATCGATGAAAATATCAACGAAAGGACGCTATGCGGTCCGTGTAATGATGGATATTGCAGAACATGACGGCGGTGAAGAATTTGTAAAAGCCAACCAGATTTCTGCAAGGCAGGGCATTTCCGCCAAATATCTGGAACAGATCATTGCTATTTTGAATAAAGCAGGCTATGTAAGCAGTGTGCGCGGTGCGCAGGGGGGATATAAACTGGCGCAACCGGCAGATGCCTATACGGTTGGTATGATACTTCGTTTGACAGAAGGAAGTCTTTTTCCGGTGGCATGCATGGATGATGAGGTCAATTCCTGCAGCAGATGTAACAACTGTGAACCGTTGGAAGTGTGGAAACAGATTTCCGATGCCATTAATAATGTAGTAGATAATGTAACCATTGCGGATTTGCTGCAAAAGAAGATGGAGCGTGAAAACAGTAATTAATTGTACTGTGATTAATTAGGAGAAAAGCGTGGAACGTATTAAGACATTTGTATTGAAAAATTGGTATATATTGTTTGTTGCAATGCTTTTGTGTATGCAGACGGGAGTGTTTTTGATTTTCCGTGAGGGAAGTTATATCCAGGTTCATGATAATCTGGATTTATTTGCATCCCAACTTCAGATTATGAAGAATACGGATACTTTTTTTGCACATGATGTATTGCTTCCGATGCTTGGCGGTATCAGCAGAAATAATTTTGGCTCTGAGTTTTCCTTATATAATATTTTGTTTTATTTTCTGCCGAATTTCTGGGCGTATATGGCAGGGTATGCACTTAAAATTGCCATTGGTATTTTTTCGCTCTGTCTTCTGGCAAAGGATGTTTACGGCGAAAAATATGAGACATACCGTCCGCTTGTTCTTGTTGTGGCAACCGCGTATGGATTGATTCCGGTTTTCCCGGCATATGGGATTGCATTTACGTCCGTACCATTGATTGTATATTTGCTTAGAAGGATTTATATACAGCCCAATAAGTGGTTGTATTTGGGCGTTTTTTTGTACCCGTTATTATCCTATTTTTCCTATTTCGGTATTTTTCTGTTGGCATATGTCGTGCTTGCGGTTGTAATTTTATGGATTCGTGATAAGCGTTTCCCGAAGGGGATTATGCTATCGTTGTTTTTGCTGGCGGCAGGCTATATTGTATTTGAACACCGTCTGTTTAAAGAGATGCTCTTTAGCGATGTGGTGACTATCCGCGGTTCCATGGTAAGCGCCGATTTATCGCTTGCAGAGAATCTGAAGTCCGTATGGGCGGTATTTACCGCTACCAATTTCCACGAACAGGATTCGCATATGTATCTGGTGCTTCCGGTTTGTCTGATAGGACTAGTACTTATTAATTTCGGATACATCCGCAGAAAAGAATATAAGAAGATTTGGACGGATTCTTGTAATCTGGTTCTGGGTCTGATTGTTTTTAATTGCGTTGTATATGGATTATATGACTGGAAAGCATTCCGCGACCTGGTAGAAGCGATTGTTCCTCAGTTAACGGGATTCCAGTTTAACCGCTTTACATTCTTTAATCCGTTTTTATGGTACGCATTGCTGTTTCTTGTTGTGAAAAGAATGTACGACAGCCGTAAAAAGATGCTTATTTGGGCGGCTAACGGAATTGTTATGTCAGCGGCTCTTATCGTTATGTTTAAGCCGCAGATGTACAATGATTTTTATAACACCTGTTATTACAATGCGTATTCGATTCTAAAGCAGACAAAGGTGAATGACTTAAATTATGAAGAATATTATTCGCAGGATTTATTCACTTATATTAAAGAAGAAATCGATTATGACGGTGAGTGGTCAGCGGCTTACGGTTTGAATCCGGCGATATTACAATATAACGGAATTGCTACGGTTGACGGATATCTGGGAATGTATTCCCAGGAATATAAAGAAGCATTCCGTAAGGTGATTGCGCCTGCACTTGAGACGGCGCCGGGTAACCGGATATATTTTGATAATTGGGGAGCCAGGGCGTATCTGTTTTCAGGGGCTGATGAGAGTACTTATGCGCCGTACCGTGATTTGGGGCTTACCGATAATTCACTACAGATTGATACGGAGGCTTATAAAGCAATCGGCGGACAGTATATTTTTTCCCGGATTGAACTCAGTAACAGTGAGGAACTGGGACTTGTGTTAAAAGGCGTGTATTCGCAGGATTCGTCACCATATACGATTTATCTGTATGAAGCACCATGATTGACAAGGTTTTGTCGAAATGATAAGATGACAGTTGAGTTTAAATACGGTAAGAAAAACGAGGATTAATTTATGTCAGTTAGATATCATAACTTTATGGGAAGACTTGGATGGGAAATGCAGAAAAGAATTCCCAGACTTTCATCAGGCAGTTACCTGAAATTGCAGTTTATTACCAGAAGAAAGTCCCAGAAGAAATATATAGATTTTTTTATGAATAAGGAAGAAGTTCCGCAGCCGCTTGTTGTTAATCTTGAGACAATTAATCGTTGCAACAGCACCTGCTCTTTCTGTACTGCTAATAAGAATGCGGAGAAGCGCCCATATAAGCGTATGGAAGAAGATTTGTTCTACAGCATTATCGATCAGCTTGCTGATTGGGGCTATAAGGGACATTTGACATTATACGGTAACAACGAACCGTTTTTGGATACCAGAATTGTAGAATTCCATAAGTACTGCCGTGAGAAATTGCCGGAATGCTTTATTTTCTTATCCACCAACGGACTTATTCTTACATTGGATAAAGTAAAGGAAATCATTCCTTATGTGGACCAGTTGATTATCAATAATTATTGCCGTGATATGAAACTTCACGACAATGTCAAAGAAATTTATGAGTATGCCAAAGCACATGAAGAAGAGTTCAAAGATGTAGAGCTTCTGATTCAGATGCGTTATATGGATGCAGTTCTTACCAACCGTGCCGGCAGTGCTCCGAATAAGCAGAATGCAACTAAGATTATCAAAGAAACATGCCTGATGCCGTTTACGGATGTGTTTATTTTCCCGGACGGAAGAATGGGAATCTGCTGTTGTGATAATTTTGAAGTAACTGAGATGGAAGATTTAACCAAGACCCCGATTAAGGAAGCTTGGAATTCCAAGATGTATCAGCAGATAAGAGAAGCCATTAAGGATGGCAGACAGAACTATCCGTTCTGTAAATATTGTGATTTTATTGATGCCGGCCTTAGAATGGATACGGTAAATGATGTGCTTGCCAACAGAGATGCAAGACATGGAGCACGTCAGTCATTGTTTTCCAGAAAGAGTAAATAATTGGAATGGGTTGTCGCATTGACAGCCCATTTTTTATAACGAACGGAGAAAAATATGCTTAGTATCATAGCAAATTGGGTTTATATGGGGCTTTTGGTGTCTGCAATGGGTTTTGCCCTGATGCAGGGGTATCTGGCTCTTTTTTCCAAATTGAATAAACAGGAGCACAAGCCGGAATATGGGATTGTGCATGTATTATTGGTAGGAATTCTTGGAACAACAATATATGCACAGGTATTTAGTTTGTTCTACCGGGTGAATATTGAAGCCAATATACTGCTGATAGTTGTTTTGGCAGGATATGTTTTATGGCAGAGGAAATACATAGCAGGTGTGTTGCGTTTATGGAAAGAGGAATTTTCCGGTTTGGGAAAAGAGAGAATTATAGTATATGTATTGCTTTCCCTGGCAGTTTTGGTATTTGCCATTTCCGGTTCCGGTCCTGCCAAATTAATTGATACGGACTGGTATCATGCACAGACAATCCGATGGATAGAGGAATACGGCTGTGTCAAAGGCGTAGCGAATCTTTTCTATGCACTTGGATTTAATAATGCCCAGCATTATTTTGATGCGTTATTCAGTATGGTATGGGTATTTGGACAGTCCATAAAAGGAAGTGGCGGATTTTTTGGCTTGATTATATTTGTGCATGGTCTTTTGCGTGTTGCCCGCTTTAAAAAGCATTCCCGCCATATTGCGGACTTCCTTGCAATTTGGGAAATGGGCTACAGCATTATTGTGACGGCTTTTTATACGGATCCTTATGTAGATACTTTACCGAATATTATTGTACTTTTTATTGTTACGGAATGGATTGCGCTTGTTGAGGAAAAAAGTGAGGATACCGTGTGGTTCGGTTTTTACTGCCTGCTTGCGGTATTTGCGGTTGTTTGCAAAACAAGTGTCGCACCGGTGGTTTTCCTAACGGTCTATGCGGTGTATTTATTGATAAAACAGAAGAAGGCTATTCAGATTCTATGGTATTTGGGAATCGGATTTGTGATTGCGGTTCCATTTGTTATCACTAATATAATCACTTCGGGTTATATGATTTATTTACTGACAGCGATTGATTTCTTTGATGTAAATTGGAAAATTGACGCCGGAGTGTTACAGTATTGCGTGGATGACATGGTGGCTACGGCCAGAAATGTGATGGCATCGCATGACGAAGTATTAAATTGCGGCCTGAAATGGGTGCCTGATTGGTTTAAGGCAGAATCCATCAGCCATCAGATACTTTATGTTGCGATTGTTGTGTTAGTGTTGTATGATTTGGTGCAGATTGTAGTTGCACTTTGTAAAAAGAAAGATTTGGATTTTGCCATGTTGTGGCCGAGAATCTGTGTGTACATAGGGATTGCGTATTGGTTCTTTACGATTCCGCAGGTCAAATATTGCTGGTCATTTTTAATTCTCGCTACGGCACTGGCGCCTATGTACTATCTGGAGAAGAAAGAGAACAATGCGCTAATATTAAAAGGCCTTATGGCGCTTTCGGTTTTGATGCTTTTAATGTATACGGGCTTTTACAGTCTCCGTACGCTTGGCTATATCAAGGATTATGCGCCGCATTATTTGGTAAAACAGGCCGATTATAAGAATAATGTTTTAAGTCCGGTGGAAAAGGACGGACAGACATTTTACATACGATTTGAAGAAGGCGACATTGTATGCGGATATTATGCATTCCCATACATGGATAATGTGCAGGATATGGAAAAATTGGTAGTTGGGGATAGTTTGAGTGATGGATTTTATACGGTTAAAACAGTTGAGTAACCGTTAAAAGATTACGAGGGGATGATAGTATGAAAAAAATTATGAAAAAAGCAGTGGTACCGGTGTTATTGTGTTTGTTACTGTGCGCATGCGGACAGCCGGCACAGCCGGTGGCGGCTGTCACAGAGACAACGGAAAGTCAGGTAGAAGAGACCGAAGCAGTTTCTGAAACAGAGAGTGTTGTAGAGGAAACAGTGGCAGAAAGCACAACGGAAGAGGCAACTGAGGTAACTGAGTCAGAAACGGTTACTGAAGAAAGCACTTCGGAAGAGACAGAAACCGTAGAAGAAACCACAGAGTCTGCTACAGAAGAAGCAACTGAAGAAACAGAAAAAGCGCCAATTGTTGTTACCAGATTGGAAGAACCAAAGACTTTATATGCAACAATGGCATTGAATATCAGACGTGGCCCGAGTAAGGATTATGAAAAAGCAGGAAGCCTTGCAATGGCAGAGGCTGTTACGGTACTCGGACAGGCGGATACAGGCTGGTATTTCTTTATGAGAGACGGACAGGCAGTCTATGCCAGCGGCAAATATTTATCAGAGACCCAACCGGAGATTCCGGCTCCTGCTCCGGCAGCTCCTGCGGCACCGGCAGGACCGGCACAGGCAGTAGCAGCGCCTGCAGGCGTTATCATGGTTGGAGATTCCCGTTGTGTGCAGATGCAGGAAGCCGTTGGCGGTGGCGGATGTTCTTGGATTTGTGAGAACTCCAAGGAATACACATGGTTTGTGGAAAAGGCCATTCCGAGATTTGATCCATATGTCGGAAAAGGAACCAAGGTTGTTATCAATATGGGTGTAAACGACCCTGAGCACTATCGCTCTTATGCGGAAATCGTCAATGCCAAAGCGGCAGAATGGGCAGCCAGAGGGGCTAAGACCTACTTTGTATCTGTTAATCCTGTATGGGAAAATCCATATACGGACCAGGCAGATGTAGATACCTTCAATGCCAATGTACCGGGTATGCTTTCGGGTGTAAGATGGATTGATACCAGCAGTTGGCTTAATGCAAACGGCTATCGTCTTGTAGATGGTTTGCACTATGACGCACCGACTTATGTGAATATTTTCAATTTGATAATGGGAAGTTTGTAAAAGAAACGGCTATGCATTATGCATAGCCGTTTTTATACAATTTTTTGATTAGTACAATAATAAGAAAAACATCGGCGCCAATCCACGCACATAGCTCACCCCAGAAAATTCCGGAAAAACCAATTATTCTTGTAAGGAATAAAGCGCAACTCACACGCATGATAACCTGAATAAAACTGGATAACATCGGGTAAAAAGAATCTCCCAGCCCCTGAACACAGGCACGGACAATATACAAAATGTATAATAACGGGAAACCCAAAGCCAGAATCTGTAAAAATTGATATCCAATAGAAATAGAAGCGGTTACGTCCATTTCGGTGGTTGTAATAAACAGTCCAAGTATGGTTTTGCCGGCAAAAAGCATAATGACGGACATAATTACAGCGGTGAGGCATCCGATTAATAATGAGGCACGCAGTCCTTCTTTTATTCGCCCGGTATTGTGAGTACCATTATTTTGTGCGGTATAGGTTAAAGAGCCTTGCGCATAGGATGTCGCTGCGATTTCAAGTAGAGCGTATAGTTTATTGGCAGCAGCATAACCGGTAACAAAAATAATTCCAAATCCATTGGCAGTAGCCTGTACAAATAAACCGCCGGTAGCGGTTATAACACTCTGAAGGCCCATAGGAAGACCAAGTTTTAGTTGGTCTTTGGCTATTTCTTTTGAAAATAATGTGCCGGACAAATGAACAGTGTACATATGGGTATATTTTATGACGATGATACAATACAGACATGCGAATCCCTGGCCGATGATTGTAGCAATAGCGGCCCCAGCAACGCCCATGTCAAAAACCACAATGAACAATAAATCCAGCACTACATTTGAAAGAGAAGCAATAACCATGGCATAGAGCGGCTGCTTGCTGTTGCCCAGCGCACGCATAATGGCGGACAGCATATTGTAAAGGACCGTAATCGGAATCCCGGAGAAAAGTATCCGCAGATATTGTGTGGACAGGACTATAATTTCTGTCGGCGTATGTAAAAGCGTAAGTGTGGGGCGAATCATTAACTGCCCCAATACGATAAAAAGCACCGCGGTAACAAGAGAAACTATGTAGGTACTGTAAATGGACTTCTCTACTCCTTCTTCATCATGTCGGCCAAAGAAAGCGGAAATAATAACCGAACATCCCTGTGTGATGCCGCCAATAACGCTGAACATAATGAAGGTAATCCATTCAGTGGAACTGATGGCAGCCATGGCAAAAGGACCTACTTTTTGTCCTACAATAAGTGCATCTGCAAAGGTATAGAGTTGTTGAAAAATATTACCAATCATTAACGGGATGGAAAAACCAAGCAGTAGTGTAAAAGGATTTCCGATTGTTAAGTCTGTGGTTCTGTTTTGACTATTCATTGCCTTTATCTCTTCTAATTCGTTTTATGTGGAATAGTAATAAATAAGCCTGAATATCCGTAAAAAATAGATATTCAGGCTTGTTTTACAAAGTTCTTATCCCTCTGTTGCGGGGAATATAAATCTTATTTAATCCACCTCAGCCTCATTGGTCTTGGCTTCTTCGTGGTATTCTTTCTCTGTGTTGACACTCCAGATGTTGTCCTTGTTCTTCTCACCGCTTACAATGTTCTTAACGGTTTCAAAAGAAGTACACATAGAGTGGTCTAAGTTGTTGTAGCGGTGCTGGCCGTTACGTCCGATACAGTAGAGATTGTCAATGGACTTAAGGTAATCAACCAAGGTATCAATTTCATCATAGGTATCAAAGTAAGCAGGGTATGCTTTCTTAACCTTCTCTTCATGAAAATCCATTACGATATCTTCGGATTCGATTAAGTTAATCGCAACCATCTCTTTAATCGCCATCTTGGCGAATTCTTCTTCGGACATATTCCAGAATTCATCGCCTTCGTTAACAAAGTATTCCAAACCTACCCAGACGGTATTCTCAATGTCTTTTACAAGGTACGGGGACCAGTTGTTGTAAATCTGGAAACGTCCCATATTCACATTGCGGTCGTGAACATATACCCAGTTATCCGGGATAATATTACCGATGGTCTTACGCTTGGTTAAGTTCTTAAGAGCAAGTCTTGGAACAAGTACACCGAGTGTTAAATAATCACGGTACGGAAGACCGGCTGCAATTCTTGCAGGGTCTGCAGGAACATCATTCATGCCGGCAACCAAATCTTTGATTGGCATGGAGGAGATAATGTAATCACCTTCCATTGTGTATTCCTGACCGTCTTTTTCGTATGTTACGCCGGTTAATACATTGTCAGCGTTTTTATGAATCTTGGTAACGCGGGCATTTTTATAAATCTGGCCGCCTTTTTCTAAAATCTTATCCGCTGTTACTTCCCATAACTGTCCCGGACCAAGTTTTGGATATTTGAATTCTTCAATCAAGGAAGTCTCAACCTTGCGGTTTTTCTTGCCCGGTAAAATCTTGCCAAACATATCCTTTAAGATGGCTACGATGGAAAGACCTTTGGCACGCTGTGCACCCCAGCTTGGGTCGATTTCGCTTGGATGTCTGCCCCAAAGGTTCTCGGTATAGTTTTCAAAGAACATGGAATACAGCTTCTTGCCAAAACGGTTAATATAGAAATCTTCCAGAGAATTTTCTTTGCGTTTGTGGAATACGGTGAATAAATAACTGAATCCAACCTGGATGGTATTCACAAATCCCATATTTACCAATGTTTCCATCTTTAAGGAAATAGGATAATCAAAAAATTTCTGGTTGAAGAAAATTCTGGATACACGCGGACGGCTAAGCATCACGCGGTCTTCTTTTTCAGGGTCCGGTCCGTTTGCAACAGTGGATACGCTTCGTTCCAGCTTAATATCATCATATGCCGGAGCACCCTGCATCGGGAGCATCTCATCCCACCATTTATTTACTTCCGGAATCTTGGAAAAGAAACGGTGTCCGCCCATGTCCATGCGGTTTCCCTTGTAATTCACAGTCTTGGAAATACCACCGAAACATTCGCTTTCTTCAAATACGACAACTTCAATGTCGTCTGCCTTGGTTAATAACTCATATGCTGCGGTAAGACCGGCAGGACCGGCACCGATAACGAGAGCTTTTTTTGCCATGTTGTTTATCCTTTCGTAATCCCTTCAACAAAAAATATGTAGAATATGGGAATATTATATGATTTCATACCCAATCAGTTTAGCATAGATTTAGAGGTTTGTCTATGAAACCTATTGAAATGCGTACTGAATTATGCTATTATTCGACTGACAAGACAGGTGCAATGCAATGAACTTTACAAACGGCATCTGTATAGGAGGAAATTATGAAAAAAATACTGAAAGAGATCTTTATTGATGGTTTAAGCGGTATGGCAAGCGGTTTGTTTGCTACCTTGATTATCGGTACGATTATTGTCCAGGTCGGCGGTTTGATTCCGGGAGCCATCGGACAGTACCTGGTAATGATGGGAAAAGTTGCTTCAGCACTTACCGGAGCAGGTATTGGTGTCGGTACGGCGATGCGTTTAAAAGCAAGTCCGTTAGTTGTTATTTCTGCGGCTACAGCGGGTATGACAAGTGCTTTTGCTTCTAAAATAATCGCAGGTACGGTTTTAGTGGACGGCGTGATGCAGTTTGCGGGACCGGGAGAACCGCTTGGCGCATTTATCGGAGCAATTGTTTGTATTTACATGGGACGTCTGGTTAGCGGTAAGACAAAGGTAGATATTCTTATTACACCATTCGTTTGTATTGTATCCGGATGTACGGTCGGTTTATTAATCGGACCTTCCATTTCAAGTTTTATGACATGGCTTGGTTCTTTGATTAACTGGGGAACGGAACAGGCACCGTTTATTATGGGTATTGTAGTTTCCGTATTAATGGGTATTATTCTGACATTGCCTATCAGTTCAGCGGCTCTTGGTGTTATCCTTGGACTTAGCGGTCTGGCAGCCGGTGCGGCAACTGTGGGTTGTTGTGCAAATATGGTTGGTTTTGCGGTTGCTTCTTACCGTGACAATAAAGTAAACGGTCTTTTGGCACAGGGACTGGGAACCAGTATGTTGCAAATTGGTAATATTGTGAAAAAACCGGTTATCTGGCTTCCGGCAATTATTACCAGTGCAATCTTAGGTCCGGTATCGACAATGGTATTTAAGATGACCAACAATGCAACCGGTTCCGGAATGGGAACGGCAGGTCTTGTAGGACAGATTAATACTTACCAGGATATGGTGGGGGCAGGTGCGGACCCGACAATGGTACTTATTAAAATTGTGGTATTGCATATTGTGCTTCCGGCAATTTTAGCATTGGTAATTTCAGAAATTATGAGAAAAAAAGAAATTATCTCTATCGGCGATATGAAATTAGATGTATAATACATAATCAGAAAAAAGGATTTTGGTAGTGTGATGCTACTAAAATCCTTTTCTATTTTTGAAACAAGTTATAAAATGGATAGTGAATAGAAACATGCTTAGAAGGACAGAACAATTATGAGAACGAAAAACTACGAAATTGATATGTGCAGCGGACCGCTTTTATCAAAAATACTGGTTTTCTCAGTGCCGTTGATTTTATCCGGTATTTTACAACTTTTATTTAATGCAGCGGATATGATAGTAGCGGGACGTTTTGCGGGAAGTGTGGCTTTGGCAGCGGTTGGTTCTACATCTTCGCTTATCAATTTGCTGATTAATATGTTTGTGGGAATGTCAGTCGGAACCAATGTACTGGTTGCGCATTTTTATGGTGCAAACCGTAGGGAGGAACTGGGACAGACCGTACACACGTCCATTGCACTCAGTCTGCTTGGTGGCGTGATTTTAGGAGTTATCGGTTTTATTTTGGCGAGCCCGCTTTTGACATTAATGGGAACGCCTGAAGATGTACTTCCGCATGCGGTTTTATATATGAAAATTTATTTTGCGGGTGTACCGGGTATGCTTTTGTATAACTTTGGCAGTGCTATTTTAAGGGCGGTCGGAGATACCAAGAGACCTTTATATTACCTGTTTTTTGCAGGCGTAATTAATGTGGTTTTGAATGTGTTCTTTATTGTTTCCATGGGAATGGGTGTGGCCGGCGTGGCATTGGCTACGATAATATCCCAGTTTGTGTCTGCAGCAATGGTTATCCGTTGCCTGATAAAAGAGCAGGGAGATTACCGTTTGGAAATTGGTAAGATTCGTCTGCACAAAGATAAAGTTATCCGCATTCTCAGGGTCGGTATTCCTGCAGGATTCCAGGGAATGGTATTCTCTATTTCCAATGTGTTGATTCAGTCTTCGGTTAACTCTTTTGGTTCGATTGCGGTTGCCGGCAATACGGCGGCACAGAATCTGGAAGGCTTTATTTACAATGCGATGAACTCATTCCATCAGACTGCTATTAGTTTTACCAGCCAGAATGTGGGTGCCAAGAAGTGGGACAGAGTTAAAAAGATCATGATTATCTGTGTGGCAGCGGTAGCGGTTACGGGAATCGGAATGGGTATGCTCGGACTTCTTTTTGGAGAAAAATTACTCGGATTCTATGCAACGGATGCAGAAGTAATTATGTATGGGCTGAAACGTCTGAGTATTTTCTGTTGTTCACACTTTTTATGCGGGGTTATGGATGTATTTGTCGGATGTATCCGTGGTATGGGATATTCGTTTATGCCAATGGTTGTCTCCCTTATCGGTGCCTGCGGACTTCGTATTGTGTGGATATTCACAATCTTTCAGTGGTACCGCAGCCTTGAGGTATTGTATTATTCCTATCCGGTTACGTGGACGATTACCATATTGGCACATTTGGTTTGTTTCTTCTACGGCTATAACAAGTTGAAAAAAATCGAAAAATAGAATATTATATAGAAGGGTAGTTCTTTATTACTTTGTAATAAAGAAAAATAATTCTACATATTTATGGAGGAACTCATCATGAAAACAAAATTCGGTATTAAAGAAGTTGTAGCAATCGGTATCGGAACAGCTTTATTCGTTGTTCTTACCAACGTGCAGGTACCTTTCGGTATCATTCCTAACACCTCTTTACAGTCACGTGTTGCAATCCTTACATTCTTTGCAGCAGTATTCGGACCAATCGTAGGTGGCGCAATCGGTCTTATCGGACACGCTCTCGGTGACGCAGTATTCTACGGCGGCGTTTGGTGGAGCTGGGTATTCCCGGATGCAGTTTACGGTATTATCATTGGTCTTTTTGTTAGCAAATATGCTATCAAGGCAGGCGGATTTGATAAGAAAGCCATTATTTTCTTTAACATCGTTCAGGTTATTGCCAATGCAATCGCTTGGATCGTTGTAGCTCCTGTTCTTGATATCTTAATTTATGCAGAGCCTGCAGGTAAAGTATTTGTACAGGGTATCTTCGCATTCATCGGCAACATCGTTGTAGCAGGTGTTCTTGGTACACTTTTGGCATTAGCATATTCTAAGATTGGTGCAAAATCATCAAGTTTAACAAAAGAGGATTAATTTGTACATGAATCCGATAATTGAATTTAAAGAGTATTCATTTAAATATCGGGCACAAGTAGAGCCGACTCTTCTGGATATCAATCTTTCGAT
>JAGATU010000108.1 GCA_017621115.1 Lachnospiraceae bacterium | reverse complement strand
TGTGGGGACCGAATGCCGGGACGGATAATCAGATTCTTAGGGTAAATATGACCAATATCAGAAAGAAGATTGAAGAAGATGCAGCACATCCGAAATACCTGTTTACAGAGAATGGCGTGGGTTATCGTATGGTGACGAAAGAGGAAGCTGCACAATGAAATGTGTAGGATTAGATATATTTTTGTAAGTTTTGCTACTTGAATAAAAAATAGGAATATGCTATATTACTGTTGTAATGAGTATATTCCTCATTTTTTTTATGTTAAAAATTGTTAAAAAATAAACAAAGTTAAGAAAGGAACCAGTGAAATGAGCAGAAAAATCACAATTATCGGTGCAGGAAGCGTTGGCGCAACAATTGCATACACCTTATCCCAGGATGATATCGCATCCGAAATCGTAATGATCGATGTAAACAGAGATAAGGCAGAAGGAGAGGTAATGGACATTATCCAGGGTACCTGCTTCAGAGAACCAATTTCTATTACTTCCGGTGACTATGAAGATGCAAAGGATTCCGACATCGTAATTATCACTTCCGGCGTAGCACGTAAGCCTGGTCAATCCAGACTGGAATTAGCTCAGACCAATGTAGATATTTTAAAGGATATTACACCACAGATTGCAGCAGCGGCTCCGAATGCAAAATATATTATTGTAAGCAATCCGGTAGACGTTTTAACTTATGTATTCACAAAAATTTCCGGAATTCCGGAAAACCAGATTATCGGTTCCGGTACGGTTCTTGATACAGCAAGACTCCGTTGCGGTATTGCAGAGCATTTCAATGTGGCCCAGAAGAATGTACATGCTTATGTGTTTGGTGAGCATGGCGATACTTCTTTTATTCCGTGGAGCAAGGCATGTATTTCCGCAGTTCCGATGGAAGAGTATGTAAAGACCATGAAAAACAGTGGTGTTCGCGTATCTCCTGTAGATAAGGAAGCAATGTTAGAATATGTACAGAAGTCCGGCGGTAAGATTATTGCAAATAAGGGTGCTACTTTCTATGCAGTGTCTGCAGCGGTTTGCAAGCTTTGCAGCATCTTGCTCGCATCCACAGACTCCTATACAACCGTTTCTACTATGATGCATGGTGAATATGGCATTGAGGATGTATGTTTAAGTACCCTTGCTCTTGTTGGTCCTAACGGCTGTCAGGGTAAGGTAGAAGTTAACTTAACTGATGAAGAAGAAGTACTGCTGAAGAAGAGTGCAGATACCTTAAAGGGAATTATTGCTCAGCTTCAGATTTAACAGATAAAAGGAGAATGTTTAGTTATGAAGTACACTTATTATCCGGGATGTACCTTAAGAACGAAGGCAAAAGATTTGGATGCATATGCAAGAGCATCTGCAAAGGTTCTGGGCTTTGAACTGGAAGAAGTAGAAAACTGGCAGTGCTGCGGTGGCGTGTATCCGCTGGGAACTGACGAAATTGCTTCTAAGCTTTCTTCTGTACGGGCACTGAACGAAGCAAAGGAAAAGGGTCAGGATTTAGTAACTCTCTGTTCCGCCTGTCATCATGTAATTAAGCGTGTTAACAACGACATGAAGAATAATGATGACATCCGCACCAGAGCAAACAACTACATGCAGCTGGAAACTCCTTATGCAGGTGAAACCAATGTGTTACATTTTTTAGAAGTATTACGTGATAAGGTTGGTTTTGACACCTTAAAGGAAAAGGTAGTAAATCCTCTTACCGGCAAGAAGATTGGCGCGTATTACGGCTGCTTACTTCTCCGCCCGGGCAAGGTTCTTGGTTTTGATAATCCGGAAAATCCTACCATTATCGAAGATTTTATCCGTGCTATCGGAGCTACTCCGGTGGTTTATCCGTACCGCAACGAATGCTGCGGCGGATATATTTCTCTCAGAGAAAAAGAAATGGCAAAGAATATGTGTGATAAGATTAAGGAAAGTGCATCAGGCTTTGGCGCAGAAATGTTAATCACTGCCTGCCCACTGTGCATGTACAACTTAAACAAGAGCGAG
>JAGATU010000107.1 GCA_017621115.1 Lachnospiraceae bacterium | reverse complement strand
ATTGCCAGCGAGCACTTGGAAATCATGACAAAGGATCCTTACAATGTTATGACTAAGATTAAAAATGCCGGAGCTATTTTCATCGGTGAATATTCATCCGAACCGCTTGGTGATTATTTTGCGGGACCAAACCACATTTTACCGACAAACGGCACCGCAAGATTCTTCTCACCGCTTAATGTGGATGATTTTACTAAAAAAACAAGTATTATTTCATACTCAAAAGAGGCTCTTGAGAAAGTACACGGCAAAATCGAATACTTTGCCGAGCAGGAGCAGTTGACAGCTCACGCCAATTCTATCCGTGTACGTTTTGAATAAAATGTGATATAGTATTGTTGGCACATAGCAAATGATATTGATGGAGAAAAATATGGAACGTAAAGCATCTGTAACAAGAACAACAAAAGAAACGGATATCAATTTATCCATAAATATTGACGGAACCGGCGTTACCAATATAACTACCGGAATTGGTTTTTTTGACCATATGTTAACCGGATTCGGTAAGCATGGTTTTTTTGACCTTGATTTGGCCGTAAAAGGCGATTTAGAGGTGGATGGACATCATACCGTGGAAGATACCGGTATCGTTCTTGGAAATGCCATTAAAGAGGCGATAGGCGATAAGGTTGGTATTAAGAGATTCGGTTATTTCATTTTGCCGATGGATGATGCACTTGTATTATGCTCATTGGATTTATCCGGACGTCCGTATTTTAACTTCAATTTCGAGTTCCCGACACAGATGGTTGGTGATTTTGAGACAGAGCTTGTTCGAGAATTTTTCTATGCCGTAAGTTATAGTGCCGGTATGAATTTACATATTAAAGTATTGGACGGATTAAATTCACATCACATTGCAGAGGCTATGTTTAAAGCCTTCGGAAAGGCTCTTGATGAAGCCTGCAGCAAGGATGAGCGCATTACATCCGTTTTAAGTACGAAAGGAACCTTGTAATGAAAGAGAAGAAGATTATCCCTTGCATCTATCTATGCAATAAAATAGCCGTAAAAGGCCTACAGGACCGTACATTGGTTGATGCAGACCCGTTATCACTTGCAAAGTTCTATGAGAATAACGGCGCAGATGCATTACTTATTTTTGACATGTCCGATTCGGATGAAAGCCATGAAGAAGCACTTGATATTATCAAGAGTATCTGTATGGAACTGGATATTCCCGTATATGGTGCCGGTAATGTAAAACGTATGGAAGACATTAAGAAACTTCTTTACGCCGGTTGCAACAAAGCCGCTCTTAACTACTCCAAACAGGGCAATATTGAAATAACCGAAGAAGTATCCATGAAATTCGGCCAGGATAAGATTATTGCCTGTGTGGCATCCGTAGATGAGGTTTCTGCCAATAAAGAAATAATCGCTAGTTACTGTGATATGGTTTTACTGGTTAACCCTGTTAAAGTTCATGATACAGCAGCTGCAACATCACCTCAGCCTTTGATGGTTTGTTTGCCGGAACTGACTCTTGATAAGATGATTAATGTATTACAGATTGAGAATCTTTACGGAATTTCCGGCGAAGCCGTTACTAAAAATGCGGCAGAACTGAATTCTCTTAAGAATATTTTGGAAGAGAATGGTGTTAAAATCACCAGATTACAGTCGCGTTTTTCATGGAGTGAATTCAAACTGAATAAAGACGGCCTGCTTCCTGTTATTGTGCAGGATTATAAGACTGATGAAGTCCTTATGATGGCTTATATGAACCGTGAGGCTTTCGAAAAGACCCTTGAAACCGGCCTTATGACTTATTTTAGCCGTAGCCGTCAGTCACTCTGGGTAAAAGGTGAAACAAGCGGTCATTACCAGCATGTACAGTCTTTAACCATTGACTGCGATATGGATACGATGCTTGCAAAAGTTATCCAGACAGGAGTAGCTTGCCATACCGGCAATAAGACCTGTTTCTTCCAAACTGTTATGGAAAAAGAGATGAAGACAGAGGATAATCCTTTACGTGTATTTGAGGATGTTTATGAAGTTATCCGCGACCGTAAAGTAAATCCTAAAGAGGGTTCCTATACCAATTATCTATTTGATAAAGGAATTGATAAGATTCTTAAGAAAGTCGGAGAAGAGGCAACCGAAATCGTTATTGCAGCCAAGAATCCGAACTCTAACGAGATTAAATACGAGATTTCCGATTTCTTATACCATGTAATGGTTCTTATGGTGGAAAAAGGTGTTACCTGGGCAGATATTACCGAGGACCTTGCAAAACGTTAATACAATATTACATAATCATTCCTCCGTTATTCATTAACGGAGGAATTTTTTATGCATTTATGGAATAGGATGTATCAAAACAAATAAAAGGACAACATCTTATGGAAAATGTAGAGCGACGTTTGGAACTCATAAAAATGATGCGAAATGAACATAAAGATAATTTGGGAAGAATTCAACGAAGAGAACAGATTCTGTATCCAAATCGTAAACCGTCCTATTCAGATTTGCAGGAATATAAAACAGAATACAACAAATTAAGCCGATATAAATCCAATTATGATACAACCGCCAATGCTGACTCGAGTAGTCAACAGGCTAATTACGGATTTTATATACGTCTTGGCATCAGTATTGGCCTGTTTTTGCTATTTTATTATATGGATAAGAACAATGTAAGTTACTTTGGCGTAACATGCGATATGGTGCAAAATATGATTTCCAATACTTTTGATTTGAAATCATTTGCTTTTATGCAGTAATTCTCTTATACTTTTATTTGGCAGAAAAGTATGCTTTTGATTACTTTCATTGACAGCATATTTAATTTACAGAAAAGGAATTTTTAGATTTGGAAAAATTAGCTTTATCAGATGAAATATTATTAACAATAGAAAAACCGGCACGTTACATCGGTAACGAGATGAACAGCGTTATCAAAGATAAAGATGCTGTTGATATCCGTTTTGCGTTCTGTTTTCCGGATGTATACGAAATCGGAATGTCACATCTTGGAATGCAAATTCTGTATCATGATTTTAACCGATATGATGATGTATGGTGCGAGCGTGTATTTTCACCATGGATGGATTTGGATAAGGTAATGCGCGAGCAGAATATTCCTTTGTTTGCGTTGGAATCACAGGATCCTATTAAGGATTTTGATTTTGTCGGTTTCACATTGCAGTATGAGATGTGCTATACAAATATTTTGCAGGTGTTGGATTTGGCAGGTATTCCTTTACTTACCAAAGAACGCGGTGAAAATGACCCGATTATTATCGGTGGCGGTCCATGTGTTTACAATCCGGAACCGATTGCGGATTTCTTTGATATGTTCTATATCGGAGAAGGTGAAGTGCAGTACAGACCGTTATTTGATTTGTATAAAGAGTGTAAGAGAAATGGCGAAGGTCGTGATGCTTTCCTTCGTAAAGCCGCTCAGATTCCGGGGATTTATGTTCCTTCTTTGTATGAAGTGACATATAACGAAGATGGTACGATTAAAGATTTTACACCGGTGGATGATTCAATTCCTTCCATCATTGAAAAACAGGTTGTGCTGGATATGACAGAAGCAACATATCCCGAAAAACCTTTGGTTCCGTTTATTAAAGTAACACAGGACAGAGTCGTTCTTGAGATTCAGCGCGGTTGTATCCGTGGCTGTCGTTTCTGTCAGGCAGGACAGATTTACCGCCCGGTAAGAGAACGCGACGCAGAAAAACTTAAAGAATACGCAGTAAAATTATTAAAAGCAACCGGACACGAAGAAATATCCTTAAGTTCCTTATCTTCCAGTGATTATTCACAGCTTGAGGAAGTCATTAATTATTTAATCGATGAATGCAATAAGAGATATGTCAACATTTCACTGCCGTCTCTTCGAATTGATAATTTCTCACTAGATGTCTTCAGCAAAGTGCAGGATGTAAAGAAGAGTTCCTTAACCTTTGCACCGGAAGCCGGAAGCCAGAGAATGCGTAATGTTATCAATAAGGGATTAACCGAAGAAGATATTTTAGGCGGTGCCAGACTTGCTTTTGAAAGCGGTTGGAACCGTGTGAAGTTATACTTTATGCTTGGTCTTCCTACCGAAACGGACGAAGATATTGAACAGATTGCCGTTCTTAGTGATAAAGTCGCAAAAGAATTCTTCGATGCTGTACCAAAGGAAGAACGTAAGAACGGACCGATTCAGATTGTAACAAGTACCTCTTTCTTTATTCCGAAGCCATTTACACCATTCCAGTGGGCTTCGATGAATACAAAGGAAGAATTTATCCGCAAAGCTTATGTAACTAAGAATGCAGTTATGGCGCAGCTGAATCAGAAACGTATCAAATACAACTGGCACGAAGCCGATGTTAGCATTATGGAAGGTGTTTTTGCCAGAGGCGACAGAAAAGTAGGACAGGTTATTTTAAAGGCCTACGAAAAAGGCTGTGTTTACGATGCTTGGAGTGAATACTACAAGAATGATGTGTGGATGCAGTGTTTTGAAGAATGCGGCGTATCCGTAGACTTCTATACCACAAGAGAACGTTCCTTGGATGAGAAATTCCCATGGGATTTCATTGATGCAGGCGT
>JAGATU010000106.1 GCA_017621115.1 Lachnospiraceae bacterium | reverse complement strand
CCGTCTGAATTCTCATTCGGATTGGAAACCTCACGTAATACTAATCTTTTGAACTTTCCAAACATAGTAATCCCTCTGATAAAAAACAAAAAACCCCTTTTTAAACAACAAATCCCTATAACCCTATGCGCGTTTTCTGAACGCTATGAAGCATACCGCAGAAACAGCCATTAAAATCGGATAATACAGATACGGCATAATATCATACGGTGTCAGTGCTGTTAACGATGCTGCCGATAAAAGCTGTGCACCGTAAGGAATTAATCCCTGTCCTACAGAACTGAAAATATCAAGGAGTGATGCGGAGCGCTTCTTATCCACACCGAATTCATCACTGATTTCTTTGGCAATCGGTCCTGCCATAACGATGGCAACCGTATTATTAGCTGTACATGCATCCACAAGTAAGGACAATGCTGCGATACCGAATTCGCCGCCCTTTTCCCCTTTAATCTTGCTGCGGATAAAGTTAAGGATGTACTGGATACCGCCGTATTCTTTTACCAAAGATACGATGCAGGCAACCACAATTGAAATAACTGTAATATCATACATTCCCATGACACCACCAATGCTCTGACCATTCACTTCGCCACCTCCCACAGCTAAGAAGATCTGGTCAAGAGCAATGGTGCCTGTTCCAACGCCTACCAACAGGGAAACGATTGTTCCGCCTATCAGTACTACGAATACATTCACTCCTACAAGCGCACCTACCAATACCAAAACATACGGTAACACCTTTAACAAATTGTACTCCAAATCACCGGACACGGCATACTCGCCGTTCATCGTAAGCACAAAGAAAATAATAATCGTAATAATTGCTGCAGGTAAAACAATCAGGAAGTTCTCTTTAAACTTATCCTTCATCTCACACCCCTGTGTCTTAACCGCTGCAATTGTCGTATCGGAAATCATCGATAAGTTATCACCAAACATCGCACCGCAGACTACTGCGCCGATACAAACTGCCATCGGGAAACCGGTCTTCTCGCTGATACCTACTGCAATCGGGGCAAGAGCCGCAATCGTACCCATGGAAGTACCCATGGAAACCGAAATAAAGCAACCGATAACAAATAAACCGACTACCGCAAAATTAGAAGGTAAAATGGAAAGACCGAAATTAACCGTACTCTCCACGCCGCCTGCCGCGGTAACCGCACCGGAAAATCCGCCTGCACATAAGAAAATCAAACTCATCGTGATGATATTGTCATCGCCGACACCTTTTGCAATTACGGAAATCTTCTCATCAAAAGAAAGTCCCTTATTCTGCACAAATGCTACGCACAATGCCACTAAAAATGCCACAATCGCAGGCATTGCATAGAAGTCACCGGTAATAATACCGGAGCCCAAAAAGATTACCAAAAATACCAGAATAGGTAAAAGCGCTACCGCTCTTCCTTTGTTTGTTTCGTTACTCATGTAAGCCTCCACTCATTAGTTAATAATAATATTGGCGCAGGATAAATCATATGCTAAATCATAAACCCTGCCCGTTTTCAATCCGACTACCTTCGGACGTAAAATCGCTTCCTCATAGTTCTCTACCACGCGGGCGCGCTCGCCGTTACTTAACTCTACGGTCGTACCGACCGGGTAAAGAATAACACTGCCGAGGAATCCGCGAAGCGATACAATATCCAGCTCCGCCGTCATCGCCATCAGCATTTCCACCGCATCACGGGGCGAAAAACCTTCCTTATACGGACGTTCCGTAACCAGCGCATCATAAATATCCACCACCGACAAAATCTTTGCAAAAGCGCAAATCTGATCTGCGCCGACTCCCATCGGATACCCATTGGCATTAATCTTCTCATGGTGCTGTAAAACCGCCAGTTTAATCGGTTCCTTAATGTCCTGGTTCTCCTGAAGGATACGGTATCCGAACACCGAATGCTGCTTCATAATCGCAAACTCTTCATCCGTCAGTCTGCCCGGCTTATTCAGAATCTCATTCGGAATCTTGGACTTACCGATATCATGCAAAAGACCCGCGATACCGATGTCATAAATCTCCTCACGTGACATACCAAGCTTCTTGGCAACAATCATCGACATCGTAGCAACGTCTACACTGTGTTTAAACGTATACTCATCACTGACTTTAAGCGCAGAAATATCGACTGCAATCGCGTCATTCTCATCGATAGCACGCATCAGTTCATCCGTGATGTCCCTTGTCGTATCTGCCAACTGCTCAGAGGCCGTGTTGCTGTACAAAAAGGAAACTCCTTCTGCCACACGCGCACGTACACTCTCCGAAATATTAACGCGCTTACGGTCTTCTACCTGTAATTTTTGAATTGTCTCAAGGGTCTCCTGTGTAATCGGTTCATCGGCAGAGGACTCCATAACCTCCTCTTCACCTTCCCTGATATACACGCCCGATATTCCCAGCTTACGCAGGCCTTTAATCATGAAGTCGTCCAATACCGTGCTTCTTGCAATCAACACACGGTTAGTCCCGTCAACAATGGACTGGTCAATCTTCATTCCTTCCTGCAAAAGCCTGGTCGGCACAAAATAACGTCTTACCATAGGCAATCTCTCAACTTATCCTTCTTGTAAAAACATGTAGCAACTCTCTATTCGTCATGCGGTTCAAAAAAGAACTCCAACTTCTCCCTGGTCGTCTCTACCGAACCCTGAATCATCGTAGCACTGCCGCCGCATTTGGCATTAAATGCATCACGCAGATTCACTGCAACCGCCTTACAATCCTGTACATTACTTCCTAAAATAAAGCGGTATCCTTCCTCATCATTACCAACAAAAACAGCATTGATGCCCTGATGTTCTTCCACCAATTCATTTACCACATTACGACAAATCTGTGTATCCAAATCATTCTCAAATAAAATGACATCCTTCTCATCCGCCGGAATATCATAAATCTTGGCAAACATCATATTCTGCTTCACTTCGCCAAGCTGAAGTTTCAGTTCCTGGATGGTATTCTTCATCTGAGTAACACGCTCTACAATCGTCTCCTGACTTGTCGATAAGAGACTTGTCAAAGAAGACACCACTTCCGTCTTATCACGGAACGCCTGCAAAGCACGAAAACCGCATAAAATACTGATGCGCACACCGCCCTTGTAATTCTGTACACTCATTACCTTTAACATGCCAATCTCACCGGTACGCTTCACATGGGGCGCACAGCATGCACACACATCATATCCGTCTACCGTCACAATACGCACCGCGCCGTCAATCTCAATCTTACTGCGGTACTCAAGTGCTGCCAATTCCTCCTTGGAAGGAAAAGCCGCCGTAATCTCTACATTTTTAGCAATCGCTTCATTGACCTTGTACTCCACATCCGCAACCTGCTCTGCACTCAGTACGCCGTCAAAATCCATCGTCACAATATTGTCACTTAAGTGAAAACCGACATTGTTAAAACCGTAGTCCCTATGTACGATTCCCGAAAAAATATGCTCGCCCGAATGCTGCTGCATATTCGAAAAACGATGCTTCCAATCAATAACACCATGAACTGTGGCACCTGCCTCAACAGGCTGCTCCAGATAATGCGTCACGATGTCCTTCTTAATCTGTGCATCCAATACGGTCTTACCGTCCAATGTTCCTTTATCCGGGCTCTGTCCGCCCTCTTCCGGGAAAAACAAAGTCCTATCTAAAATAACTGCATATACATCCTGATTATTATAGGTAACCGCCTCACAGCTGACCACCTTGGCATCAAATTCTGTTGCATACGCATCCAAATCGTATAACTTAACCATAACTTCTCTGTTAACACTCCTTTGATATGAACATAAAGTCACGAATTTATTATATAATGTTTACGCAAAAAATCAAATACCTTTTCAGATTGTATGCTATTATGTACTTACGGTACCGTAAGTAAAAGGAGTGAATTTATGAGTGCAAACAGTTTGGAACTTCTGACAACTGCATTATCTTTTATGGAAGATAACCTGACCGAGAAAATCACCACCGAAGACGTGGCAAAGGTATGCTACTGCTCCAAATCCACCCTTGAAAAACTGTTTCGATGCGTCAGCCATACCTCCGTGCATGACTATATCATCCGCAGACGTATGAATAAGGCTGCCAAAATGCTTTTTTCCCACCGTGAAATCAGCATTCTCGATGTTGCCGTCCTCTACGGCTATAACAGCAATGAGGCCTTTACCCGCGCATTCAAGCAGGTCTGGAACTGTACACCTTCCGAATTCCGTAACAATACACGTTATTCGGAACTTTTCCCAAGGTATGCATTTGACCTTGATAAAGGAGAACAAATCATGAAAAAAGTAGATATTTCTGAATTATATGATGTATTACGCGAACGAATCGGCTGCCACTACATAGTATGTGATATCGAAGGCCTGATTCCTATTAATGAGATTTCCCACGCGGCAGGCGACCTTGCCATTATTGAATCTATCAAACGTATGAATGATGTAGCCGGTGAAAACGATATCGTTTTCCGCATCGGCGGTGATGAATTCATCCTGCTGACCGATTCCAAAGATATGGACCATGTGAACAAACTTGCCGATGCAATCAGAAGCAAAAACGGCGACACCTTTGCTTATGAAGGTAAGGACATACCACTATCTCTCTATGTACTAATATCCACCCTGACAAAGGGCGCGCATGGCGACAGCGGAGAAATGTATAATCAATTCCAGCAAGTTGTTAATGATTTTAAGAAATCACTCGGAAGACCGGGGATGTAAATGATAGAAAAAGAAAGCTATGTGTCAAAAAAAGTGCGGTGTTATACAACATCGCACTTTTTGATTGCTCTGAAATTATTTAGCCTTCCTGCTCACGAAGGAACTCAAAGAACCCTTCCAAACCTTCCACTACATCGCGGTACGTGGAGTCAAAATCACCCGTGTACCACGGGTCTGCCACATCACGTCCCGAACCCGCAAACGACAATAACTTGTATATCTTACCATCCGGATCACCACCCGCGATACGGTTCATATTGCGGATATTGGCAGTATCCATACCAATCAGATAATCGTAATACTCATAGTCCGCCTGCGTCATCTGGACTGCGCGGTGCGGTACTACGGGAATACCTACCTGACGAAGCTTACCAACCGTTCCGTAATGCGGTCCGTTGCCTATCTCCTCACGGCTTGTCGCCGCAGAATCTATCTCAAATAAATGCTCCATATGGCGCTGCTTTACCATGTGAGCAAAGACGGATTCGGCCATTGTTGAGCGGCAGATATTTCCATGACATACGAAAAGTACTTTAATCATAAATTTACTCCTATCTGAAATTTCCAAGATATGCCCATTTTTGCTAGGTTTTATCGCATTTTCCGGCATTTATACTTCACTATTCATTTACTACACTTTTTGGCATAAAGTGGCATATCATTGCACACTTTTTCCTTATGTAGTAGTAAAAACGTAGTCAAACTAGGGGTTCGTACTACTCCGTTTTTTGCCCTCTAGGGGGTTCACTTTTAAGAAACTGCCTATAAGGGGGTTCATCGTTAAAAAGTGACTCTGCATGATTTGCATTATATCATAGAAATCTATTGTTTTCCATCATAAAAGCAGCCGACCGGATGAACTAATCGACTGCTTGTGTTTTATTTATAATATGGCGAAAACTGAAATTTGTACCTCTATTTGCTATATCTTATTTCTTCCATAACCCATGTAAATTGCAGTACTCATAGGCTGCCACAAATTCTTCTCCATCCGCAAGTTTAAACTCTGCTCTTGGTTTATCTGTATATTCTAATTTCACT
>JAGATU010000105.1 GCA_017621115.1 Lachnospiraceae bacterium | reverse complement strand
GTCAGTTTCATTTGTATTACGATTAGCATCCAAAATGGATGTTTTACCATGATCTACATGACCCATAACGCAGATAACCGGTGCTCTTTCCACCATTTCTTCTACGTTTTCTTCATCCTCCTTAAGGAGTTCCTCAATAACGTCAACCTTAACTTCTTTTTCGCACATGATTTCATATTCAATGGCAATATTTTCTGCTTCTTCGTATGAAATCTCCTGGTTAACCGTTACAATCTGGCCCTGCATAAACAATTTCTTGATAATTGCAGCGGGTTGCATTTTCATTTTATCTGCCAATTCCTTAATGGTAAGAACCTCAGGAAGTGTGATTACTTTGATTTCTTCTACAACTTCTTCTTTCTTTTCCGGTTTAATGAAACGGCCTGCCTTATTCTTGTTTGGCATTACTCCGTCATCTTCGTAGATTGCATCTTTCTTGGAACGCTTATCTTTGTTCTGGTTGAGACGGCGCTGTTCTTCACGTTTGCTTTCAGACTTCTGAGCGATTGGCTCATCTGCGAAACCTTTGCCTGATCCACCTTTCTGGAATCGATTATCCGGTCTCTCATTTCTTCCCTGAGAGCGTTCGCCACCGTTACCACCGCGGTTATTACCTGCGTTATTGCCATTACCCGCAAAACCGCCTTTAGCGCCCTGATAGCCTTCACGACTTGTGGCGTTATTGTTACCCCTAAAATCGTTACGTCCGCCGTTTTGTCTTCTTTCGCCATTTTGTGAACCTTCATTCTGTCTCTGTCCATATGGTTTATTATCTCCCGGCTGTCTTCTTTGGAAATTATTTCTGTCAGCGCCACGTTCTTCACGGTTGCCTCTTTCAGGACGTTCTCCCTGTGCCTGGCGTGGTGCATTACTGATGCCACGGTTATTCAAGTAACGTGGTGCTTCCTGTGCTCTTGGTGCCTCATCCTGCACACTCTCTACCACAGTTTCTTTTACTTCCTGTCTTGGAGGAAGTTTTTCCATGATTTTGCCGGTTGCCTTATTAATCATCTGGTTCGGTCCGAGCTGGATTTGTTTTGCCGGAGCCTGCTGCTGTGCATTTCCGTTCTGTGCCGGTCTTCTGTTATTATTCATTGGCGGTCTCTGACCCGGCATCTTGGAGTTGTGAGGATTGCTTACGAAGATAATTGTTTTCTTCTTCTTTGGCATGGCCGGTTTATCACCTGCCGCTGCGTCTTTTGCCGGTGCAGCTTCCTTAGCCGGTTCTGCTTTAACCTCCACACTCTTTTCTGCTTTTACCTCTGCCTTTTCCTCTTTTACAGGAGCCTTAGGTGCCGCTGCCTTGCCAAAATGTCCTTTTACAAGGGCAATCTGCTCATCTTCCACTGAACTCTGTGCAGCCTTTACCTCAAAGCCTTTTTCCTGCAAAAAAGCCAGGACTTCTTTACTCTGTATTTCTAATTCTTTTGCAAGTTCATGCACTTTCATTTTAGCCATCTATTCTACTACCTCCGTCGTTCAACAATTTAATCAGGGATTTGGAAAAACCTTCATCTGTTACTGCCAAAGATGCCCTCATCTCTTTTCCCATTGCATGCCCCAGCTCTGCTTTTGTTCCAAACTGGCAGACCGGCACATCATAATACTTACACATATTAACAAATTCTTTCTTGGTATTATCGGATGCATCGCATGCCACAATAACCAGATATGCTTTCCCGCTCTTTACCGCAGTTTCTGTCATAAATTCCCCGCTTACCACATTACGTGAACGGGTCGCCAGCCCCAGTAAAGATAGTACTTTATTCTGTATCAACCTCTCCAAACTCCTTCTCCAAATTGTCGTATACTTCATTTGGAATACTCATTTTGAACGAACGCTCCAAGCCTTTGTTCTTACGGGCCATTTGCAAACATTCCATGCTCACACACAAATATGCGCCGCGTCCGTTTTTCTTTCCCGTTGTGTCCAGGATAATTCCTTCTTCAGCAGTCTTAAGTACACGCATCATTTCTTTTTTAGTTTTCATACTGCCGCATCCGACACACTGTCTCATGGGAATCTTCTTGTTCATGATTTATTCCTCGTATTCTTCATATCCTTCTTCGTACTCGCCGTCGTATTCACCATCGTACTCGTCATCAAACTCATCCATGTAGTCTTCATAACGGAAACCAGGTGCATCCTTAGCCTGAGTCTCACTCTTGATATCAATCTTGTATCCGGTAAGTCTTGCTGCAAGTCTTGCATTCTGACCTTCCTTACCGATTGCAAGTGACAACTGGTAATCCGGAACAACTACCTTGGCTGTTTTTTCATCCGGATCCGCAAATACTGCAACAATCTTAGCAGGTGATAATGCGTTCTGGATTAAGTTACCAGGGTTCTCATCCCATTCCACGATATCAATCTTTTCGCCACGGAGTGCATCTACGATAGAATTAACTCTTTCACCGTTCATACCTACACATGCACCTACAGGGTCTACGTTCGGATTGTTACTCCAAACAGCAATCTTTGTTCTGCTGCCGGCTTCTCTTGCGATACTTCTGATTTCTACCGTGCCGTCCTTAATTTCGGTTACTTCGGATTCAAATAATCTCTTAACGAGTTCCGGATGTGTACGGCTTACCAAAATCTTCGGTCCCTTAGGTGTATTCTTAACTTCAAGAATATATACCTTAATTCTCTCGGTTGGCTTAAATGTCTCACCCTTTACCTGTTCGCTTTCATTTAAAAGGGCATCCGCTTTACCAAGATTAATGCTGATGTTCTTACCAACATAGCGCTGTACAATACCGGTTACAACATCTTTTTCTTTTTCGTAATACTGTCCGTAAATAACGCTTCTTTCTTCTTCACGGATCTTCTGTAAAATAACGTTCTTTGCATTCTGTGTTGCAATACGTCCGAATTCTTTGGATTTGATTTCAACCTTTAAGATATCACCAACTTTTGCTTTCTTGGATACCTTAACCGCATCATCGATGCAAATCTGAAGCAAATCATCTTCTACTTCTTCTGCTGTCGCTACTACTTCTTTTTCTGCATAGCAAAGGAAATCACCTGTCTCACGGTTGATTTCAACTTTTACATTGTCAGCCTTTCCAAAGTGATTCTTGCATGCTGTAATCAAAGAATTCTCAATTGCTTCAAATAATGTTTCTTTACTGATTTCTTTCTCTTTTTCCAGGGCATTTAATGCTTCTACTAATTCCTTATTCATTGTTTTCAATCCTTTCCGTAAAAGTATCTTAATGTTTTATACTGCCTTGTTATTAAAAATCAAAAGTCAAACGTACACTTGCGATGTCTGCCTTTTCAAACCGCATATCTTCTTTGCCGGTATCAATAACAACCGCACCATCTTCATATGCCTTTAAAATTCCGACAAACAACTTCTCTTTATTGATTGCCTTATACGTTTTAACTTCTACTTCCTCGCCCATGCTCTTTTCAAAATGACGCGCTTTTTTCAATGTACGTCCAAGTCCCGGACTGCTCACTTCCAGAATATACGCATCATCTATGAAATCCAATTCGTCCATCTTAGCTGACAACGCACGGTTAACCACTTCACAGTCGTTAATATTCACGCCTTCCGGCTTGTCAATGTAAACACGAAGATACCAGTCCGCACCTTCTTTTACATACTCCACGTCATATACGCTGACACCGGCATCCGCCACAATCGGAACCAGGATTTCTTCTGTTCTGGTTTCATATGTCTTTGCTCTCGACATCTTTTCTTTCCTTTCTTTATTCAGTTGTAATGAATGGCAATTGCCATAAAAAAGAGTGAACCGCTTGGTTCACTCCTTCAGCAATCATCATTTAGTTCTTATGTAGTATAGCATCTATTTTATTAGGATGCAAGCGTTTTCCCCAATATTTCTGTGAAAAATAGGGATTTTATTCGCTGTAGTTCTTACTTACATACTCTTTGATTACAGCACTGTCTTCCGGCATTCTGCATCCGATAATATATTCCCCGTCATTATTGGATGAACGGATGATACAACCCTGTAATGCCTTGCCGCCCAAAATATCAAAATCCTTCACATCTACAATAATATCTTCGCCTTTTTTTTCTGAGAAAAGAACTTCTTTCGTCGCAAAAGCAAATCCATTGGCACTGATATTTACCATTCTTCCCGCATAGGATACATTTTCATTTTTCATGCGCACATTACATGCATTCGCAATCGGCATTCTCGGATATTTTCTGCGGTTAAATACCTGAGGATTTGTCTCGATATGCAATTTATATGTACCTGCTTCTTTTGCATTGGTTATCTCAATGTTATCCCATTTATAAAGTACATTATCTACAATAATACGAAGCTGGCATTCTTCTTTCTTTGTAGCCAGAATATTATCATCATTTTCAAGAATGATTGTCACATCCTGATTCTCACAAACGGTCACTTCTCCGATAAGCTCTTTCTGAAGATTCCTGCTGTCATTCAAAACAACCGCTACTTTCATACCGGCCTTGACGTCCTGAACGCCCATGAAACCGCCGACACCGAGTTCTTCCATAAGCTGTCCGACAACATTTTCAATACTCTCGGCACTCTTAGCGCTCTCATCGTACTTACTAAGCATTTCTTTGGTGGTAAGTTCCGCACGGTTAATACGCTCTGTCATAACTTCCACAACATCACATACCTGCTTCATGTTATCCACCAGTATCTTATTGGAAGCTTCCACTTCTTTTACCGCATTATCTACAACCTTGATATTCTCACCAAGTGCTGTTGCATCGTTGGTAATATCAGTCACGCTGGTGTTAACATGCGTCACTTTATCCATATTATCCTGAATCAATGCAATCGTTTCCGTAATCGCTTCCAACATTCTCTCAGATGTATCTTCCAAATGTGCCAACGCATCCATAATTCTTCCCGACGAAGTCTGGGTTCCGCTACTGAGTTCACGGATTTCATTGGCAACTACCGCAAATCCCTTTCCGGCTTCTCCGGCTCTTGCCGCTTCTATGGAAGCGTTTAATGCCAGAAGATTGGTCTTGGAGGTAATTCCTTCAATTGTTCCGGTCTCTAATTTAACATTGGCAAATTCCTGTTTAAATTCATTGAGTACAGTCTCTACCTCTGCAGAAAGTTCTGCCATCTTATTCGTTGTCTCTACGACACCTGTCAATTCTTCAGAACTTGTATTGGCATGCCGGACAGAAGCATCAATCAATGTAACTACCTTTTCCATGAGTTCTGCCACATCCTTTACCTGCGTATCAATAACTGATGTCATTTCCATGGAAGACATGGTTCTGTCATTTAACATATTATTCTCATTGGAAAGTTCCTGCATGTC
>JAGATU010000104.1 GCA_017621115.1 Lachnospiraceae bacterium | reverse complement strand
TGGTTCCTGCAGACCCTAACTTCTGGCGCAGTGTCTTGATATGCATATCCAATGTACGGGACTCCCCTTCAAAATCGGTTCCCCATACACGTTCCATGATAGCCTCTCTTGATGTTACAATTCCTGCATTTTGCATTAACAGGCGTAACAATTCGTATTCTTTATAGGTTAATTCAACCGTATCTCCATCGACGGAAACACTATGCTTTACCACATCTATAAGCAAATTACCTACGGAGTAGAACTTTTCATCTTCCGCGCCTTCACATCTTCGCAGCAATGCTTTTACCCTGGAAATCAATTCCATAACCCCGAAAGGTTTGGTAAGATAATCATCCGCACCCATATCCAGACCTTTTACTTTATCGAGTTCTGTGGTTTTGGCGGTAACCATAATAACCGGGATTTTCCGACTCTCCGGATTACTACGGATTTTTTTGACAATATTAAGTCCATCTTCATCAGGAAGCATGACATCCAACAAAATCAGATTCGGAAGTTTCTCCTCCATTTTGGCATAAAACTCCGTAGCCGAACCAAAATCCTTAATCTGATAGCCGCTGTTTTTAAGAGCAAACGACTCGATTTCTCTTATGTTCTTGTCATCTTCCACAATATAGATTAATGCCATACGTACCCTTTCCCTTAAGGAAGTGCGTAGTATTCACGAAAACGCCTTACTTCTTCTTCATACTCTTCATTGCCCTTGCCAAAGTATGCACCCTGATACTCATGAGTGTCAAAACCTTCTTCATTTAACTGAAGCAAACAAATGGCAATATTGGAACAATGGTCGGAAACGCGTTCGTAATTGGTCGTAATATCAGAAAGCACAAATCCCATCTCGATGGTACATTTGCCTTTGCGCAGACGTTTTACGTGGCGTTTCTTCATTTCCTCGCTCAAGTAGTCGATGCACTCTTCCATCGGCTCCACTTTCTTGGCAAGTTCCAAATCTTCTTCGCAGAATACCTTTACAGACACCTCCAGAATATCTACTATTGACTTAGTAAATACTGCAAGTTCTTCCTGTGCTTTCTTAGAGAATTCCGCCTCCTTATCAAACATCTCCTTTGCAGATGTCATGATATTAACGGAATGGTCGGAAATTCGCTCAAAATCACCAATACAATGCAAAAGAATTGAAATCTCCTGACTATCCTTTGGCGACATATGGTGTCCGTTTACTTTCATCAGGTAGGTTCCGAGTTCATCTTCGTAATGGTCTACCAAATCTTCCAAATCGCGCACCTTCTGCGCTTTTTTGTCATCATAAGTTTCAATTAATTCCATAGCAAGAAGCATGCCTTCTTTTGCATACTTTGCCATATCCATTGCCGCGTTCTTACACATTTCAAGCGCAAGCGCAGGTCTGTCGAGGAAAATAGGATCCAAAATCTGAATCTTTCTTCCACCCTCTTTTTCTTCTTCCGTGAGCGGAAGTGTGGCATATACCATCTTTTCAAGCACACTGGTAAATGGGAAAATAATAAGTAACATCAATACATTGAATGATGTATGGATTACCGCAACTCCCGTTGCACTGGCCGCTTCTCCCATAATTGAGAAATTCATAAATCCGTTCAAAATATAGAACGGAATCATGAAGATACCAACCTTCATAAAGTTATAATATAAGTGAACAAGCGCTGTTCTCTTAGCATTTCTGCTGGAACCCATACTGGAAATAAGCGCAGTCACACAAGTACCGATATTCTGTCCCATGATAATCGGAATCGCTGTTGCATAACTTACCGCACCGGACATACAAAGCGCCTGTAATACACCGACAGATGCTGAGGATGACTGGATAACCGCCGTAAAAATAATACCAACCAGCATACCGAGTATCGGATTGGAGAATTTTAACAACAAGGAACGGAATTCCGGCACATCCGCAAGTGGTTTCACCGCGCCGGACATCATATCCATACCAAACATCAATACCGCAAAACCAATCATAATGGTTGCCGCATTACGCTTCTTTTCACTCTTAGCCATCATAAGAAGCGATACACCGATAATTGCAAAAACCGGAGAAAACGATGTCGGTTTTAATAATTCAAAAATAAAGCCTGCACCGCTGATTTCGGCCAAACTTAAAATCCACGCTGTAATAGTGGTACCAACGTTAGCACCCAGAATAACGCCAACCGCTCTGGACAAGCTCATAATTCCGGAACTAACAAAACCGACTACCATAACGGTAGTTGCTGAAGACGACTGTATAATCGCCGTAACACCGGCTCCGAGCAAAACTGCCATAATCTTATTGGAAGTCAATTTTTCCAAAATAATTTCCAGTTTACCGCCGGATGCCTTTTTGAGACCATCACCCAACACTTCCATTCCATATAAGAACAGAGCCAGGCCGCCAATCATAGTCAATACACCAAAAATATCCATGTCATTCTCCCGTTTCACAGAGCTTCTTCTGTAAAATATCTTCTGTATTGTCAACAAACCAACTTTTGACAAATACATTCTACACTATTTGTTTGTTTTTGGGTATCACTATTTTGTCGGTTTGTCAGCAATTACCCTGTAAAACGGAGTTTTTTTCATGGATTTGGCAAAATTTGCCTATGGAAGCACGTATTTTTCCTTATATACGGCATATCTTTCATTAAATAATTCGTTATGCTTCATATCGTTCAAGGACTCATGAGTGTCATAATTATCCTGGTCTACCTGCATTAAGCATACCGCAATATTGGAACAATGGTCGGAAATACGCTCATAACTTGTCACAACATCGGAAAGTACAAATCCCATCTCAATGGTACATTTTCCCTTCTGAAGTCTCTTGACATGACGCTTTTTCACTTCTGCCTGTAAATCATCGATAACTTCTTCCAATGGTTCTACAAGCATTGCTTTTACAATGTCTTCCTGTTCAAACACTTCAAATGAAACATCTACAATATCTTTTACCGCCTGTGTAAATACAGCAAGCTCTTCTTTTGCTTTCTTAGAGAATTCCTGATTCTTATCCTTCATCTCACGGGAAGATTCCACCAAATTTACCGCATGATCGGAAATCCGTTCAAAATCACTTAAGCAGTGAAGAATAACCGACAATTTATG
>JAGATU010000103.1 GCA_017621115.1 Lachnospiraceae bacterium | reverse complement strand
CACCGCATTACCAGCATACACAATATGGTTATAATTATCGTATGTCTAATGTTGTTGCCGGTATTGGCAGAGGACAATTGCTTCATTTGGATGAACATGTATCGTTAAAACGTGCGATATATGAACAGTATAAAGAAGCATTTGCAGATATCGAAAAGATTGAGATGAATCCGATGAATCCGGATGGTGAAGCGAATTGTTGGTTGTCTTGTTTGACTCTTTCTAAGGATTGTAAGATAAATCCGCTAGCTATTATTGATGCCTTGGCGGCAGAGAATATTGAATCCCGCCCTATCTGGAAACCGATGCATTTACAGCCTGTATATGCGGACTGCGATTTCTTTACAAAGGATGGTTTATGTACTGTGGCAAAGGATTGCAACGTCGGTGTTGGTGATATTGTGAATCCGGATAGTGTCGGAGCAGATATTTTTAACCGCGGTATGTGTCTGCCGAGTGATATTAAGAACACAGCGGAAGATATGGAAAAGATTATCGGTATTGTGAGAAGTTTTTTTAAATAATTGACAGAAAGGTACAACTTTATGTATCGGCTATTTATAAAAAGATTGCTGGATATTGTGATATCGGGCGTGGCATTAATTGTTTTGTCACCGGTGTATCTGATTCTGGCGATTTTAATCCGTGTAAAATTAGGAAGTCCGGTGATTTTTCATCAGGAACGTCCGGGCAAGAATGAAAAGATATTCACTCTTTGTAAATTCCGGACGATGACTGATGAAAGGGACGAAAACGGAAATCTGCTTCCGGATAATGTGCGCCTTACCAAATTCGGCAAACTGCTTCGTTCCGCCAGTCTGGATGAATTACCGGAACTGTGGAATATTTTTAAAGGAGATATGAGCCTTATTGGACCAAGACCGCTTTTGGTGTCCTATTTGCCATATTATACGGAGGAAGAGAAACTGCGCCACACCGTGCGCCCGGGGCTTACGGGACTTGCACAGGTGAGCGGAAGAAATTTTCTTGATTGGGATAACCGTTTGAAAAAAGACGTAGAATATGTAAAAAATCTATCGTTTTTAATGGATTTGAAGATTATCTTTCTGACGGTAAAAGTGGTATTTGTAAAAGAAAATGTTGCGGAAGATACGAATTTCGTGGAAGGTAATTTTGCCGAAATCCGTAAAGCGAGAATGGAAGAAAAGAAAGAAGCGTAATACTATGAATATTCTCATTTTAAGTGCGGGGACGCGCGATAAAGTAGTGCAATATTTTAAAAGAGAGATTGGTGCTAACGGTAAAGTAGTCGCAACGGACTGCAGTAATCTTGCACCGGCAGTATATGAAGCGGATGCGTTTTATTTGGTTCCGCGTATTACGGCACCGGGCTATATGGATCAGATCTTGGACATCTGTAAAAAAGAGAAGATTAACGGTGTGTTTTCGCTTATTGATCCCGAGCTTAGTATGCTTGCAAAAGAAAGAGCAAGATTTGAAGAAATCGGCGTAACACCGATTGTTTCGGAATACGATTTGGTGGAAACCTGTTTTAATAAATATAAAATGTATGAATTGTTCAATAGTATGAATATCCCTACTGCAAAATGCTATGTTTCCAAGGAGGCATTTTATGAGGCTAAGGAAAAGGGAGAGATTTCCTACCCAGTATTTGTGAAACCGGTTTGCGGAAGCGCCAGCATGCATATTAACAAAGTGTCTTCCGATGAGGAATTGGAAGGGCTTTTCCATATGTATGAGGATTTGATGATTCAGGAATTTATGGACGGAACCGAATACGGTGCAGATGTCTATATCGATATGATATCCGGAAAAGTGACGTCCTTATTTGTAAAAGAAAAAATAAAGATGCGTGCCGGAGAAACCGACAAGTCTGTATCAATAAAAGATGAGGGACTGTTTAAACAAATCGTAGAGTTTGTGGAAGCGGCCGGTTTTAAGGGCATGATAGATATTGATATCTTCAAAATAGGAGATACTTATTATTTCTCAGAAGTAAACCCACGTTTTGGTGGAGGATATCCGCATGCATACGAATGTGGCGTCAATATGCCGAGACAAGTGCTTACCAATTTGCGTGGCGAAGAGAATTTTGTTGATGTAGGCAATTACAAAGAAAATATTGTTATGATGAAATACAATGAAGTCATGATTAAGGATATGAACGGAACAGAACTTGTTCCGTAAAAAGGATATTTTTATGGGCAAAATATTAATTCTTGCAAATTCTTCTAGTGGACTCTACGGATTCCGTAATGAATTGGTCTTGGATTTGTTGAGGGAAAATGAGGTTTATGCTTCCCTTCCTGATGACACCAACAACAAGGAACTCACAGAGGAAGGTTGTAAGGTCATCAAGACAGAGTTCAACCGCAGAGGTATGAATCCGGCTAAGGACTTTAATTTGTTTTTAACCTATCTGGGATATTTGAAGAGCATTAAACCGGATGCTGTTTTATTATATACAATTAAACCGAATTTGTATGGCGGACTTGCCTGCAGGTTACGAAGAGTCCCATATATCAGTAATATTACAGGACTTGGAACGACTTTGCAGAGAGATACGCTGCTTAGTAAGTTTTTACTAGCGTTTTACCGTATTTCTACAAAGAAAGCAAAGCGTGTGTTTTTTCAGAACAGGAGCAATCTTGAGTTTATGCAGGAAAAAGGTGTGGCACTTAAGAATGCTGCATTACTGCCCGGATCCGGTGTAAATCTTGTGGAGAATGCATATCAGGAATATCCTTCTGAAGAAAGTGGGATACAGTTTTTTGCGGTTCTGCGTATTATGAAGGATAAAGGGATTGAAGAATTTTTGACATCGGCGGAAAGTATTCATGAGAAATATCCACATTGCCGATTTGTTCTTGCAGGAGAGTACGAAGCGGAGACCAAGGAAAAATACAAGCCCTGGGTGGACAGGCTGGTAGAAAAGGGTGTATTGCAATATCTTGGATATATTCCGAATGTAAAAGAAGTTATGGCAAAGAGCCATGTAATCGTGCATCCGTCTTATCATGAAGGTTTGTCCAATGTGCTACTGGAAGCGGCAGCATGTGGAAGACCCGTACTCGCAACGGATGTGCCGGGATGCAGGGAGACATTGCAAAATGGTATTACCGGTGATTTGTTTGAGGCTGAGAATGCAGATGCACTCATGGCGGCCATAGGAAAAATGCTTTCCTATACCGGAGAAAAACGTAGGATGATGGGAAAATACGGAAGAAAGTTCGTAGAAGACCATTTTGACAGAGGAATTGTGGTTGAGAAATACCGCGATGAACTAAAAAAAATACAGGCGGGAATGTAATATTTTGGACAGACTGTCTGTGAATGTGATATACTATGTCTGAAATTCAGAAAGAAGGGCTATTTTATGAGTTTATACGAAAAGATTGTTAAAGGTGAAGAGAAGATTTCCCTCGTGGGACTTGGATATGTAGGTATGCCGATTGCTGTTGCTTTTGCAAGAAAAGTAAAGGTAGTGGGATATGATTTAAACGCTGAGAAGATTAAATTATATCAGTCCGGCATCGACCCAACCAATGAAGTTGGTAATGAAGTAATTAAGAATACTACCGTTGAATTTACATCAGATGAAAATAAATTAAAGGAAGCCAAATTCCACATCGTAGCGGTTCCGACACCGGTAAACGATGATCACACACCGGATTTAACACCGGTAGAAGGTGCCAGTAGAATTTTGGGACGTAACCTTACAAAAGGTTCTATCGTTGTATTTGAATCTACAGTATATCCCGGTGTAACAGAAGATATCTGCGTACCGATTCTTGAAAAAGAATCCGGACTTAAGTGTGGCGTAGACTTTAAGATTGGTTATTCACCGGAAAGAATTAATCCGGGCGATAAAGTGCATAGATTAGAGACCATTACCAAAATTGTATCCGGTATGGATGAAGAGACTTTGGATGAAGTGGCAAAGGTGTATGAGCTTGTTGTAGAAGCAGGGGTTCACCGTGCAGAATCTATTAAAGTAGCGGAAGCGGCAAAAGTTATCGAGAACAGCCAGCGTGATATTAACATCGCGTTTATGAATGAGTTGTCCATTATTTTTAACAAGATGGGAATTGATACCAAGGCAGTATTGGAGGCAGCAGGTACAAAGTGGAACTTCCTTAAGTTCTTCCCGGGTCTTGTTGGCGGACATTGTATCGGTGTAGATCCATATTATCTTACTTATAAGGCAGAGCAGTTAGGATATCATTCACAGATTATCCTTTCCGGTCGTCGTATTAACGATGACATGGGTAAATATGTGGCAGAAAGCATCGTTAAGAATATGATTTCCGCAGACCTTGCAATCAAAAATGCAAGGGTTGCAATTTTAGGATTTACGTTTAAAGAAAATTGCCCGGATACCCGTAATACTAAGATTATCGACATTTATAAAGAACTTGGCGAATATGGTATCACACCGGTTGTAGTGGATACGACTGCGGATGCGGCAGAAGCCAAGAGACTTTATGGCATCACATTCGGTACCATGGATGATATTAAGGATATGGATGCGGTTATCATTGCAGTTGCCCATGATGAGTTTATGAAGTTAACTAAGGATGATATTAAAGGTTTCTTTAATCCGAATAATGAAGTTAAGGTTTTGGCAGATATTAAAGGTATTCTTAACCGTAAAGAGTATGAGAAAGATTTTGCTTACTGGAGATTGTAGGCAGCAGTTCCCTGGGTGATTAGGGACGGGAAAGGAAGCAGTTAAGATGGGTTATAAACATTTGGAATTTCCAAAGAATTCGGTATTTTTAGTGACAGGCGGTGCTGGCTTTATCGGTTCCAATCTCTGTGAAGCCATTACGGATATGGGATATACAGTCCGTTGCCTGGACGACCTTTCCACAGGTAAACAGGAGAATGTGGACTTATTAATTGACAGACCGAATTATACCTTTATTAAGGGTGATATCAGGGATTTGGATACTTGTATGGAAGCCTGCAAAGGCGTGGATTATGTACTGAATCAGGCGGCTTGGGGCAGTGTTCCGAGAAGTATTGCAATGCCTCTTTTGTATGAAGAGATTAATATCCGTGGTACACTGAATATGATGGAAGCTGCAAGACAGAACGGTGTTAAGAAATTTGTTTATGCGTCCAGTTCTTCTGTATACGGTGACCATCCGGTTCTTCCTAAGGTGGAAGGCCAGGAAGGTAATTTATTATCTCCGTATGCCCTGACTAAGAGAGTAGATGAGGAATACGGTAAACTTTATCACAAACTGTACGGTCTTGACACATACGGACTCCGTTACTTTAACGTATTCGGACGCAGACAGGATCCTCATGGTGCTTATGCGGCAGTTATTCCAAAGTTTTTAAAGCAGCTTATGAACGATGAAGTTCCGACGATTAACGGTGACGGTAAGCAGTCAAGAGACTTCACCTATATTGATAATGTTATTGAAGCCAATTTAAAGGCTTGTCTCGCTCCTTCAGAAGCGGCAGGTAATGCATTCAATGTAGCATATGGCGGAAGAGAATATTTAATTGATATATATTATGATCTTTGTAAAGCACTCGGAAAAGAGGTAGAACCGAACTTTGGTCCTGACAGACCGGGCGATATCAAGCATTCGAATGCAGATATCAGTAAAGCAAGAAAATTACTTGGTTATGACCCTGAGTATGATTTTGCAAAGGGAATTGCACTTGCGATTGAATGGTATAAAGAGTATTTATAAGAAAGAGCAGGAGTAGCGATTGAAAATAGCAGTACGATTGGACGATATTACGTCCGATATGGACTACGAAAAATTTTATAAAATGAAACAGATTCTGGACACCTATCAAATCAAACCTTTGATAGGTGTAGTTCCATTTAATGAGGATAAAAATCTGATGCAGGGTCCAAAGCATGAGGACTTCCCCGGATTTTTACAGGGCTTGCTTGCCGAAGGCTGGAGCATAGCGTTGCATGGATATGAGCATTTGTATTCAACGGATAAGGGAGGGCTCTTTCCGCTGAATCACTTTTCCGAGTTTGCAGGTTTACCCCTTGAAAAACAGAATGCAATGATAGCAAAAGGAAAAGAGCAGCTTGTAAACTGGGGCATAGAAACTGATATCTTTATGGCACCTGCGCACTCCTTTGACAGAAATACATTAAAGGCGTTAAAGAAAAATGGATTTTCTTATGTGACGGATGGATTTGGTAAGAAACCATTTGTCAGAAGTGGATTAGTATTCCTTCCGATAGCTATAAAACAGTCCGATTGTTACAAAGAAACCGAAGGATATACTACGTTGGTTTACCATACCAATACCATGGACGATAAGGATTTCGAACGTTGCAAGAAAATCTTTGAAGATAATAGAAAGTCATTTATTTCGTATGAAGAATTATTAAAGAAATCTCCGTCTAAAAGATGGTTTATTGGTAATATATGGGAGTATGGTCTGGCAACTCTTAAGCATATATTAGTGGGACTCCGTGCGCGAAAGGCGGGATAATTATGGAGCAACCGATTCGTATATTACACGTGCTGGGAAGCACTAATCTTGGCGGGGCGGAAAGCCGCATCATGGATTTGTACCGGCATATTGACAGAGAAAAAATACAGTTTGATTTTCTGGTCCATTCTACAAAAGAAGGTTTTTTTGAACCGGAGATTAAACGCATGGGAGGGAATATTTATTACCTTCCTTCTTTTCGTGTATATAACTATTTTAAATATAAAAAGGCATGCCGTGATTTTTTTACGGAACATAATGAGTTTGCCATGGTGCAGGGTCATATGACAAGCACCGCATCCATTTATCTTCCGCAGGCAAAAAGAGCGGGTATTCCTATAACAATCGCGCATGCAAGAAGTGCCGGAGTGGATGCAGGAATAAAAGGATTTATTACAAAGTTCTTGCGCAGGAATTTGTACTCTAAATGTGACTATATGTTTGCCTGTTCGGATTTGGCGGCAAGAGCGGTATTTGGAGACAAGAGATTCGAAGAGGGAAAGACAATTTTCATTCCGAATGCCGTTGACATTAATGAATTTGCACCAAATGATAGGTTACGCGCACAAATACGCAAGGAATATGGAATGGAAAACAAGTTTGTAATCGGACATGTAGGAAGATTCCATTATGCGAAGAATCATGAATTTTTATTAGAGATATTTGCAGAATTAATAGAACAAAAAGAGAATGCAGTTTTATTTTTACTTGGAGACGGTCCAAGACGCACAGAAATGGAGACAAAGGCAAGAAAACTGGGTATTGCAAATGCAGTTATTTTTGCAGGAAATAAAAACCCGGTTGCGCCATTCTATCAGGCATTTGATGCTTTCTTATTCCCTTCCCGCTTTGAAGGAATGCCGGGAACGGTTGTGGAAGCACAGGCGGCAGGACTTCCCTGCCTGATTTCCGATTCTATTACCAAACAGGTGAAAGCAACGGAACTGGTGGAATTTCTCTCCTTGCAGGAAAACTGCAAAACATGGGCGATGAAATTTCTAAGAATGATAGAAGAGGCAGATAGCAGTATAACCGAAGGAGAAAATTCTGCATTATTAAATACTTTTTACGATGTTAATTATCAGGTAAAATGTTACGAACAATTCTATTTGACAGGTGATGTGGAGATTATGCGATGAAGATTCATGTTTTTATTGCGCATATGGGTATCGGCGGAGCAGAGAGAGTCTGCGTAAACTTAGCCAATGAATTTGCGGATAAGGGAAATGAAGTACATATCGTAGTATTGAATCTGGAAAATGATGTGAACACGCATCTTTTGGATTCGCGCGTGCAGGTACACCCTTTAGGTGTGTCCAGATTACGTTATGCGGCGCCGGCCATGCTTGGTTATGTTAAGAAATATAGACCGCCGTTTTTATTTGTATTTGGCAATGAAATGGCAGTTATTCTGAATAAAATGCGAAAATTGCATTTGCTTAATATACCACTTGTAGTACGCGTGTTAAATAATGTTAATATTTCCCTTGCAAAAGAAGATAATGTGTCTCCGATTGTAGAAAGCTATTTGCAGAAGGCGCAGAAACAACTTGCAGACATGGAGCATGTCATTGCGCAGTGCGATGCAATGAAAGAGCAGCTTTTAGAGAAGAAACTGGTAAAGAAAGAACAGATAAGCCGCGTTTACAATCCGGTTAGTCGCGATTTGATTGCTAAGACAATGGAGATTCGTATTCCTTTTGCGAGAAGGGAAGTAGACCGCACCAGAGAGATTGTTTTTATTGGAAGGCTGGATCCACAGAAGAATCTGCCGCATTTGGTTGAAGCATTTACTATGTTGTATAAGAAAATGCCTAATACCTGCCTGCGATTAATCGGAAACGGTAATCTGACTGATGCTATTAAGAAAATGGTAGAAGATAAAGGCCTTTCTGAGTGGGTTAGTTTTGAGGGTGTCTGCAAAGACATGGAAAAAATCTATGCAAAGGCAGATATGATTGTTCTTTCGTCCGAGTATGAAGGTATGCCCAATTGCCTGATTGAAGCCATTGGCTGTGGAATTCCTATTGTTTCTTATGATTGTCCGATTGGACCGAGAGAAATAGTAGTTGATGATGTGAATGGATATTTGGTAAAATATAATGATATCAATCAATTGGCAGAGAAGATGGAAGAATGTTTGAAGCGTGATTGGGATGAAGAAAGAATCCGCAGAACAGCTGAGAAATTTGATGTTTCCTATATTGCCAAGGAGTATATAGATTTATTTGAAAAGGTGACACGTAAGTGAGAGAATTGCAATATCCGTTTGATAACGAATATATTTTAAAAAAAGCAAAGAGAATAAAAAAAGAACTACTTGCATCAGAGGACAAGCGTATTGTCAAAAAGATTGCGGTTCTGGGTGGCAGCACGACACATGATATTATTCGTGTGCTGGAATTGTTTTTGCTGGAACAGGGAATTGAGCCGCTTTTTTACGAATCCGAATACGCAATGTATTGGCAGGATGCGATGTTTGATAATCCGGAACTTATGGAATTTGCTCCGGATGTGATTTATATCCATACAAGCAACCGTAATATAACGGATTATCCCGATTTGAATGACAGTAAGGAAGCAGTTCTTTCGAAAGAGGACAGTGCATATAAGCATTTTGAGGTTATGTGGGATAAGTTAAGAGAGACTTATGCCTGTCCGATTGTTCAGAATAATTTTGAGATGCCATTTTACCGCCTGTTGGGTAATCGAGATGCAGTGGATATGCATGGAAGGATTCATTTTTTGAACCGGTTGAATGAGAAATTCTATGAATATGCGGATGCGCATGAGAATTTCTATATTAATGATATTAATTATCTTTCTTCTTGTTATGGATTGGATAAATGGGCGGACCCGTTTTTTTGGCATATGTACAAATATGCGCTTTGCCTGGATGCGATTCCGAATCTGGCGTTCAACGTGTCCAATATTATTAAATCCATTTATGGCAAAAATAAAAAGGCACTGGTCCTCGATCTTGACAATACCCTTTGGGGCGGTATCGTCGGTGACGATGGTGTGGAGAATTTGGAAATTGGTCAGGAGACATCTCTTGGTCAGGTATATTCTGAGTTCCAGAATTATATTAAAATGCAGAAACAGCTTGGCGTTATGCTGAATGTTAACTCTAAGAACGAAGAAGAAAATGCATTGGCAGGCTTGCAGCATCCGGACGGAGCGTTAAAGCCGGATGATTTTATCATAATTAAAGCTAACTGGGATCCTAAGAGTAAGAATCTTGTGGATATTGCATCAGAACTCAATATACTGCCGGATTCGCTGGTTTTTGTGGATGATAATCCGGCAGAAAGAGAGATTATCAGGCAGCAGGTTGTGGGAACGGCAGTCCCGGAAATTGGTAATCCGGAAGAATATATCCGCGTTCTGGACCACAGCGGATTCTTTGAAGTAACCAAGCTTTCCGAGGATGATCGCAACCGTAATGAGATGTACAAGGCCAATGTGATGCGTAAGCAGCAGGAGCAGTCCTTTGGGGATTATAAGGAATATTTGAAGTCCCTGCAGATGAAGGCAGTAATTGCGCCTTTTGAAGCCATGTATATGGCAAGAATTGCTCAGTTGACAAATAAAAGCAATCAGTTTAATCTAACAACGAAGCGCTATTCGCAGAGTGAAATAGAAGCGATTGCACAGGATGAGAAGTTTATTACCCTATACGGTAAATTAGAGGATAAATTCGGCGACAACGGTGTGGTATCCGTTGTAATCGGAGAGAAGGAAGGCAATACTCTTCACATCCGCTTGTGGCTTATGAGTTGCCGTGTGTTAAAGCGTGATATGGAATTTGCTATGATGGATACTTTGGTTGAAAAGTGCAAGGAGCAAGGCATTGATTCTATTTACGGATATTATTATCCAACGGCCAAAAATGCCATGGTAAGAGAATTCTATTCCTTACAGGATTTTACCAAAACGCAGGAAGATGAGCAGGGTAATACAACTTGGAAATATGAGATCCCTGCAGAATATCCATACAAAAATGAAGTGATTGAAAGAGGTTAAGATGAACCGCAAAGAAGCATGTAAAGCGCTTAGTTTCATATTGATTTTTGTGCTTCTTTTAACGGGAGTGTCCTATATTGTAAGGACAAATGGGGATGTAAAGGACAGGTTTGCTGGATTTTATGCGGAAAAAAAGAATAGTATTGATGTCATGATGTTTGGTGGCAGTACGGTTGCTACTTCTTTTTCGCCTGGGTACATGTGGGGAGAATATGGTTTTACGTCCTACCCACTATCTTCTAATACCCAGAGACCGAAGGCGATAAGGTATTTGTTAGAAGAAGCATATAAGACTCAGACCCCGGAACTTATTGTTGTTGAACTACGCATGTTTACCTATGAGGATGAAGTTCTCGCACAGGACGAACCACATATTAGAGAAGTAGTTGATAATATGCGTTACTCACAACACCGTATTAAAGCGGTGTCAGCACTCACGGACGGAGTAGAGGGGTTTGACGATAAATTGTCTTATTATTTTGATATAATCAAATATCATTCTAACTGGGGAATGTTTTTTGATATTAAGGAATTGCAAAAGGTTACTTACAGAAAAGCAGATTTGCATAAGGGGTTTGAACATCCGGAAGAGATATTGTGTCATAATCCTGAGTATGACACCTATCATAAGACAGAAGATATTATACCTATTCCGGTAGAGCAGGAAACTATACTCAGGGATTTGTTTTCTTTCTTGAAAGAAAACAAACAGGATGCATTGTTTGTGGTTGCGCCCTGTACTTTTAAGGAGGAATATTATGCACAGATGAACTACATGAAGGATATTATTGAGCAGGAAGGTTTTCAGTATTTGAATGTTCATGACGTTGTAGATTACGATTGTACGACAGAATATCTGGACGGTGGACATTCGAATATATTGGGAGCTAAGAAATGTTCTGAGGCATTGGGAGAATATATTATTAATAGATATGCTTTGCCTGATAAGCGTGATGAAGACGGTTATGAATCATGGAATGATAGTTACAAAGCGTTTTGCGATGTTTACATTGAAGTAAACGAAAATAGAGACAGATATATAGTATATGGTAAGTGACGAGTGCGTTTGGTCAAATATTTGAAAGGTGAGAATAGACTATGACAAGAGAAGCAATCTATGAAAAATTAAACGAAGTATTTCAGGATGTGTTTGATGATGATTCCATTACGGTAAACGCTGAGACAACCGCAGATGATATTGAAGATTGGGATTCTTTGGAACATATCAATCTGGTTTCTGCTGTTGAAAAAACATTCGGTGTGAAGTTTACAATGGCACAGGTTGTCGGAATGAAAAATGTAGGAGAAATGGTAGACGTTATCCTGGCTGCCATTGCATAAGGACGGAAATAAGTTATGGGAATTACCTCGTTTTTGTTTTTGCTGTTTTTTGCAGTATCAGTGTTATTGTATTACAGCATTCCCAAACGATGCCAATGGCCCTTTTTATTAATAATCAGTGTGTTCTATTTTCTGGTATCGGGAAATGCACTTTTGATTTTGTATCCTTTGGCATCTATAACAGTGACCTATTTCGGGGCGAAAATGATAGAACAAGAGAAAGACCGCAAAAAAAGAAAGTGGGGCCTTTCTCTTGTTGTCGTATGTAATTTAGGCATTTTAATTGTGCTAAAATACTTAAATCTGGGTGTTTATACTTATAACGCACTTGCAAGCCGTCTAACAGAGTCTCCCGCGCTGCTTGATACACTGCATTTTTTGATTCCGCTTGGTGTGTCTTTTTATACATTATCGATATTAAGTTATGTTTTTGATGTGTATTATGAGATTGCTCCTGCGGAAAAGAACTGGGCAAGATTATTCTTGTTTGGAATGTATTTTCCTACCATTATCAGTGGCCCGATTATGCGTTATAAAGATATGAAAGAGCAGATGTTTGGAGAGCATGCCTTTGATTATGCTCAGGTGACAAGAGGGCTCCAGAGAATCTTATGGGGATTTTTCAAGGTGCTTGTCATTTCGGAACGTTTGGCAATCGTAGTGTCCACAGTTTATGATGATTATGAAACCTACGGTGGCTTTTATATTGTGTTTGCCACATTATGTTTTTCGCTACAGTTATATTCAAATTTCTCCGGTTCGATGGATATTGTAATCGGCGTATCACAGGTGTATGGCATTACACTTCCCGAGAACTTTCAGACTCCGTTTTTTTCCAAAACGATTCAGGAATTTTGGCGAAGATGGCATATAACACTCGGTGGATGGCTTAAAGATTACATTTTCTATCCGGTACTCAGAACAGAATTCTTTATGGAACTTCCGGGCAAGTTAAAGCCACGTTTCGGTAAGAAAACAGCCAAAAAGATTACGACCTTCTCCGCAATGTTCATACTGTGGTTTGCAGTAGGTCTATGGCATGGCGGCTCATGGAAATACATTATCGGTTCCGGTATGATTCCTTGGATTTACATTGTCGGCGGAGAATTGTTGGAGCCTTTATGGGTGAAACTGCGGGCCTTGTTTAGAGTAACAAAGGACACAAAATGGTTTTCTGTTTTTCAGATGGTAAGAACTTTCCTATTGATGTCATTTGCGTTCCTATTCTTTAATTCGGCGGGATTTTTTAGCGCGCTTTCGATGATACGAAACGTGCTGACGACATGGAATCCATGGATTTTATGGGACGGAAGCCTGTTACAATTGGGACTGGAATTAAAGGAATGGGTTGTATTAATATTTTCATTGACTTTACTCTGGATTATATCTGTAATGCAACAGAAGGACAGCGTAAGAGAGTGGCTTGCTAAGAAAAATATTGTAGTCAGATGGTTGTTGTTGTATGCATTGTTGTTCTGGGTGATTTTAATGGGGAATTACGGACCGGGATACAGTGCGGCGGAATTTATTTATCAGGGATTTTAGAGTATGAATCGGTATCAGTTCAAAGATATTTATGTAGGATTAATAGAAGAATTTCAGGTAACGGTAACGGCGGATATGCTTGCGCGGTTCTGTCAGATTACAGGTGATGTGAATCCACTTCATACGGATGAAAACTTTGCAAAAGCAAAGGGCTATGAGTCCAATGTGGCATACGGCATGCTGACGGCATCCTTTTTATCTACTCTTGCGGGTGTATATCTTCCGGGGGAAAGAAGCCTGATTCACAGTGTGGAGAGCAAATTTACCAAGCCGGTTTATGTGGGTGATACATTGACCGTTTCAGGACAGGTAACGGAGTGTAATGAGATGTTTTCGGTATTTACCATGAAGACGACAATTGTGAACCAGAATGGTGAAAAAGTCCTGCGCGGGAAAATGCAGGTTGGAATTCTGGAGGATTAGGAATTGTCTCTCGAAAAGGAAGGGGAGAACAGGATGAACAAGGTATATTTAATTACAGGTGCTTCTTCGGAAGTGGGAATGGCATATATTAAGAAGTTGGATGAAACAGTATCTGAAAAGGTGGTTGTAATAGCTCATTATGCCAATACAAAGGCCGGACTGGAAGCATTGCAGAAGGAACTTGTAAATGTGGATTTACGCATGGTACAGGCCGATTTGTCGCTTGCAGAAGGTGCGGACAAGGTATGTGCCTTTATAAAGGAGCAGGGAATGGAAGTAACTCATGTGCTTCACTTGGCGGCATCTGTGTTTGCCCATGTAAAGATTAAGAAATGGGATGAAGAAAAAGTAAGAAAAGAAATGCAGATTCAGTTTTTCTCTTTTGCCTCCATGATGAAAGAACTTCTTCCTCAAATGGCAAAGGTAGGTTACGGGAGAGTATGTGTGATGCTGTCTTCCTATGTGCTTGGCACACCGCCTAAGTTTATGAGTGATTATGTGGCTGTTAAGAGCGCATTGCTTGGATATGTGAAAGCGGCTGCAGCAGAATACGGGGATAAAGGTGTATGTATTAACGGCATTTCCCCGAATATGATGGAAACGAAATTTTTGCAGAATATAGATGAGAAAATCGTACAGATGACAGCGGATTCTTCAGCAATGAAACGAAATATCCGTGTAGACGAAACGGTAGGTGGAATCGCGTATCTCTTATCGGATGAGGCATCGTATGTGAATGGTACCAACCTGAATCTTTCCGGTGGAGATTATATGTGTTAAAACTGTCCAAAAGTAACGATAGCAGAACGGAGGAAGAGCATGAGCAGGCAGACAAATGAAAAGTCCATAGTTTTTTATATCGGCAGCTTATGTATGGGTGGCGCAGAGCGCGTTATCGTAAATCTTGCGGCGTATTTCCGTTCGTGTGGCTATAAGGTAACCATTGTGACCAAATTACAGGATGAGGATGAGTATCCGGTTCCGGAAGGTGTAACAAGAATTCTGGCTGATATTACAGGTGATGAGATTAGCGACAACCGGGTTGTGAATTTGTATCGAAGAATCACAAAACTCCGAAATATCTTCAAGCAACTTGCACCGGATTACATTGTGTCCTTTATTAAGAAAAATAATTTTATGGCAATTACAGCGGCAGCAGGTTTGCATATTCCGGTAATTGTATCGGTGCGTTCCAATCCTGCAAGGGAGTATCCTGACAAGTTGACGAGGATATTGGCACATGTCTTATTTAGTCGGGCAGCAGGTATTGTATTGCAGACACAGCAGGCAAAGGAATTTTTTCCTAAATCCGTACAGAAAAAAGCTGTAGTACTGTCTAATTCATTAAGTGAAAAGTTTTTACAGAATGAATACACCGGCGAGCGTAAAAAAGAGATTGTCTGGGTGGGCAGAATGGATTCGAATAAGAATCCGGAGATGTTGCTTAATGCGTTTGCAGAGATAGCAGAAAAGTACCCGGAATGGTCTGTTACCTTTATTGGGGAAGGCTATCAGAAGGAAGAAATGGAAGAATTCTGTAAAGAGAATGTCTTGTGCGGTCAGGTTAATTTTGCGGGCCGTATAGATGATGTAGCCGGTGCTATTCAGCCGGCATCTGTGTTTGTATTAACCTCCAAACAGGAGGGGATGCCGAATGCATTGATTGAAGCTATGGTATCAGGATTGGCACCAGTATCCACTGATTGTCCATGTGGCGGACCGGCAGAACTGATTGAGGATGGCATTAACGGAATTCTGATTCCGGTAGATAATGAGAAGGCATTGACAGAGGCATTGGATAAATTATTGTCGGATGATGAATACAGGGTTAGCATGAGCAATAAGGCTAAGAAGTTGATAGATGAGGTGCATCCGGATATTGTAAACCGAAAGTGGCTTGAATATATTGAGTCTACAAGAAAATCATAAAATGGAATTAAAGGGAAAGTACCTATATGGAGGAACTTTATGAAATATAAAGTAGTAGTCTTTGGTGTAAAAGATACATCGGAAAATATAATACGTTTTATCCATGAAAAAATATGCCCTGTGGATTTAATTGTGACGATTGATAAGTCCGTTACCGAAAAGAACCAGGTGTCCGGTTATAAGGGGCTGAACTATCTGACGGAAGAACTGGGGATTTCGGTTCATGAAGCGGAAAGTTATTTCCTAACAGATGAAAAGACACAGAAATTCTTTAAGGAAAATGAATTTGATATCGGTATTTCAATGGGATGGCAGAGACTGATTCCAAAGTCGGTATTGGATTGTTTTGCTTACGGAATCTATGGATTCCATGGAAATGCAGGGTATCTTCCTTTTGGAAGAGGGCGTTCACCGCTTAACTGGTCTATCATTTTGGGAGATACCCGTTTTAACTTAAATTTGTTCCGTTATGATGAAAAAGCGGACAGTCCGAATGTGTTTGCGACGGAGATGTTTTCATTAACACCTCATGATGACATACGTACGGCACAGTATAAAAATATGATTTGTTCCAAACGTCTGATCCGCAAATTGTTAAAGGCATACCAGGAAGGAAATGTGTCTATCCGTACGGAATCTAAGGATTTTGATTCTTGGTATCAGAAGAGAACAGCTGTGGACGGCAAAGTGGATTTCCATAATCGCACCAGAGAAATTCATAACCTGATTCGCGGTGTGGCGGCTCCGTTTCCGGGGGCATTTGCATATATCGGAGAAGATAAGGTGACCATCTGGAAGGCACAGCCTTTTGATGAGATGATTGATTTTTCGGAATATGCACCGGGAGAAGTGGTGGATATTTTTGATGGGAAATTAGTTGTACGTACAGTGGATGGTTCGTTATTGATTGAGGAGTTTGAAGCTGGGTGTGAGATTAAACCGGGCGATATCCTGCAATAGATATGCAGAAAACTATAACTAAGATAGAAGAATAGGAAGTTCTATGAAGAAAGTAGTATTTCATTTAAATTGTTTGGAGCATGGCGGAGCGGAACGTGTAGTATCCACGCTTGCTAATCAAATGGTACAAGATGGCTATGAGGTTATTGTGGCAACACAGTGGCAGGGTGAAGAAGAGTATCCGCTTGATAATAGAGTTCGGAGAGTGCATGTTGGGTTGTTAGAATCGGATAATAGACGTTCGCGTATTTCAAAGGCATGGCGAAGAATCATATATTTAAGAAAATTCCTCCTTTCTGAAAAACCTGATGTGACAGTTGCATTTGCCAGAAAAGCAATCTATCGTTCGTTGCTGGCAACGCTTTTTACAAAAGAAAAAATAGTTGTTGCAGTTCGGTGTGATCCGGCAGGCGGATATAGCACCAAATTGAGTAGGTTGCAGACCTTTTTATTGTTTCCGCATGCATCAGGAGCAGTGTTTCAGACTGTGGGGCAGAGAGATTTTTTCCCTAAATATATTGGAAAGAAGTCAACGATTATTTTGAACCCGATAAATGATAAGTATGTGGAATCTGTGATGCCCAAGGTGCGTGAGAAAACGGTTGTTCATTCGGGGCGAATCGTAGATTTTAAGAATCAGGATATGTTGGTTCGCGCATTTATCAATGTTCACAAAAAGCATCCGGAGTATTCTTTAAAGTTATATGGTGGTGATTCCGGGGATGGGACATGGGAACAGTTGGAAAAGACTATTGCTGAATTTGGAGCACAAGAGTATGTGAAGTTAATGGGCAATAGTAATAACCTCGAAAAAGATTTGGTAGATGCATCTTTGTTTGCTTTTTCATCTGATAATGAAGGACTGCCTAATGCATTATTAGAGGCTATGGCGCTTGGTCTTCCTGTTGTGGCAACCGATTGTCCGTGTGGTGGACCGGCAACGGTAATCCGCCATGGCGAGAATGGATTGTTGATTCCTGTGGGAGATATGAAAGCAATGGAAGAGGCGATGAACCGTTTGATAGAAGATCCTGAATTCGCAGAGAGTATTGCTAAAGAAGCAAAGAAGATTTCTATTGAGTTGAACTCTTCTGCCATTGTGAAACAGTGGTGTGACTATATTGATCGGGTAATAGCAAAAAGATAAGGGGTATAAATATGTTTTCATACGAAGATTACAAAAAGATAATACGAATTATTAAATCTACTGAACGCTATATGGATTATCACAAGGCACTTACCAGTGATAAATTCATATTAATGCGTCATGACGTGGAATATAGCGTGGAAAGAGCGTATGAACTTGCAAAAGTAGAAAGCAGCATGGACTTTACATCTACTTTCTTTTTCCAGTGGACCAATAATTCCTATAATATTTTGTCCAGAAAAAATAAAGACCTGATTAAAGATATGCATGAGAGAGGACATACTATCGGTTTGCATTTTGCATTAAACGGAATGACGGATATGGAACAGATCCGTAAGCAGATTGCGAAGGAAATGGATATCTTAAATTCTATGTTTGAGTTTAAGATTGATACCTTTTCCATTCACCGCCCATCTAAGGATGTGCTTAGGGAGAATATCAAGCTTCCGGGAATTATCAATGCATATCAGGATGAATTCTTTACGTTTGCGGAGAATGTAACCGAGAACACACCGGTAAGTGTGAAGTATCTTTCCGATGCTAATCACATCTGGCGTTACGGTTATCCGGATGAAAAGAATATCCTAGAGAATGACAAGGTACAAATTTTAACCCATCCGTTTGCGTGGTGCAAGCAAGGGTATGATAATTTTGATAATTATAAATCCTTAATCAAAGAAAAATATATCGAACTGGTTAACAGTGTAGATAATGAATGTAAGGATTTTGGAGAGTATAAAGACTGGTTTATGGAAAACTTTCCGGTATAAAAATAGTGGGAGTACAATATGTGTGGAATCTGCGGTTTTGTATCAAAGAAAAAAATAACAATTGAACAACTAACCCAAATGAATGATACGATTTATCACCGCGGACCGGATGATAGCGGCGTTGAGATTCATCCTATGTCGGGTGATAGAAATGTCGGTCTTGCCCAGAGAAGACTTTCCATCCTGGATTTATCGCCGTTAGGACACCAGCCGATGCATTCTAAAGATAAACGCCTTAGTGTGATTTTTAATGGTGAGATTTATAATTTCTTAGAACTTAGGGAAGAACTTTCGGATTATACATTTATTTCCCATTGTGATACGGAAGTGATTATTGCGGCTTATTTAAAATGGGGAATCTCCTGTGTGGACAGATTTAACGGTATGTTTGCCATCTGTATCTATGACAGGGAAGAAGACAGTGTATATCTGGTACGTGACCGAATCGGTAAAAAGCCGATGTATTACGAATTAGATGGAGAGGATATGTACTTTGCCTCCGAGTTAAAGCCTCTTATGAGCAGACCCGGATTTTCTAAATCAATTCGTAATGATATTGTTACCAGATATTTGTATCAGCAGTATATCAATGCGCCGGATACTATTTTTAAAAATGTATATAAATTGGAACCGGGCAGTATTCTGCATTACCGTAACGGTCAGGTAAAAACATGGAAATACTGGGATGTGAAGACGGTATACCATAAAATGCAGGAGAATCCAGTAACAGATTATGCACAGGCAAAAGCAGAGTTAAAAGAATTGCTTAGAAAATCTGTGGCATCCCGTATGATTTCGGATGTGCCGCTGGGGGCATTTTTAAGTGGCGGTTATGATTCTTCGTTGATTACTGCAATTGCGCAGGAACACTCCAAAGAGCCGGTTAAGACCTTTTCGATTGGTTTTCATGAAGAAAAATATAATGAGGCAAAGTATGCGGCGGAAGTAGCAAAACATTTGGGAACCGACCATACAGAACTCTATATTTCTGAAAAAGAAATGTTTGATATGGTGGATAGTATTCCACAGTATTATGATGAGCCGATGGCGGATTCATCTCAGATTCCGTCCATGCTGGTAGCGGAACTGGCTAAAAGAGATGTTACGGTTGTTCTCTCCGGAGACGGCGGAGATGAATTTTTCTGCGGTTATAATGTGTATGAAAAGATTGGAAAAGCACAGAAAATAGATGTACTCGGTGGTGTGACACATGGCATCTGTAATCTGCCGGGGCTAAAACAAATCGGTCTGGAAGACAGACTACCGTTCAAAGTAAGAGTGATAGCCGGTAACCGTAATAAAGAAACCAAGACACAGTTTGGTGTTGGTAATTATGCCACGCATGCACGTAAGATGGTGTTGGGAGAAGGTCTTCCGTGCCATTATGAGAATGAAAGCAGATATCAGGTAAAGGATTGGCAGATTCGCCGGATGCTTCTGGATATGGATACGTATCTTCCGGGAGATATTCTCTGTAAGGTAGATAGGGCAACTATGAAGTATTCACTCGAAGCGAGATGTCCGATTATGGATAGGGATGTCATGGAATACTCCTTTAGAATGGCTCATAATATGAAATATGAGAATGGCAATAAGAAGCGTATTCTTAAGGATATTGCTTATGATTATATTCCAAAGGAATTACTGGACAGGCCAAAGGTTGGTTTCAGTGTGCCATTGGATAAATGGCTACGCGGACCGCTAAAGGAGCAGCTTCTTGATATGTGTAACAAGGACATGCTTATAAGACAGGGAATATTTGATTCAGAGTATGTGGATTCCATGATTCAGAATTATCTGGTTACGGGAGATGGAGGTTCCGGATCGGGACGTAATTACTCACGTCTGATATGGGCTTATTTTGTGTTCCAACAGTGGAATGAATATTACTTGCGATAGAGGATTTATCATATGATAGAAAAAATCAAGGCTTTTTTGAATAATCCGGTGTATTTTATTACATCTCCGGCATCAAAGGGATATTTAAATTGGGTGCCGGACGCAATATATCTGAAGATATTATATCGTTTATCTATGGGAGAAAGGTGTAATCTGAAGAATCCGGTGAAATACAATGAAAAATTGCAATGGTTAAAACTGCATGACAGAAAACCGGAGTATGCACGAATGGTCGATAAATATGAGGTAAGGGGTTATATTGCAGAAACAATCGGAGAAGGGTATTTAATTCCGTGTTATGGTGTGTACAATTCATTTGAGGAAATTGATTTTTCAAAATTGCCGGAGCAATTTGTGCTCAAATGTACGCATGATTCGGGGAGTGTTGAGATTTGTAAGGATAGAAATACATTTGATATAGAAAAAGCAGGTGAGCGTCTTACAGAGGCATTAAATAAGAATTACTACAACACATATAGGGAATGGCCATATAAATCTGTTAAACCACGCATTATTGCGGAAAAATTTATGGTGGATGAAAGCGTAGATGATTTAAGAGATTATAAGGTTATGTGTTTCAATGGAGAGGCCAAATTAATTGAAGTGCATGAGAATCGTTTTGCTCGTGAAAGAGGATATACCCAGACTTTTTATGACAGAGAATGGAATAAGTTCAATATTGCGCAGAAAGGGTTTACACCTACAGATGAGAAAAGGGAGAAACCGCCTAAATTAAATGAAATGTTAGAATTGTCAGAGAAAATAGCAAAAGATATGTATCATGCGCGGATAGACTGGTATGTAATCGGTGACAATCTTTATTTTGGCGAAATTACCTTTTATGATGGTTCGGGATTCGCAAAATTTGATAAAGAAGATGATGATATTTTCTTTGGCAGTCTGATCCAAATTTAAGAAAATGTTAATAAAAAAGTCAGTTAATTAGTGACTTCTTTATTGTAGGATATACACCAGAAGGAAACATAAAGAATCAAATAGGAGGAATGAAATATTATGAAAGAAATTTTGATTCGTATCGGTTGTGTATTATTGGGTGTGGTTTTAACTCTAAGTACAATGAAGATAGGAGATTTTGTAAAGTCAAATAATGATTCAGAGACAGTACTGGTAGAGGAGATGCCAATTACCGAAGCGTCGGTTACAAATATGCCTGAGGATATTACCGTTGCAGAGAATGTGCTTTTGTACTCTGATTATGAAGCAGAAGCGGAAGAGAGAATGCAACAGTTAAGAGCAGAATCTGAAAAAAGTGCACTTACAAAAGAAGAGAAAGAGGATGGGGAGGAATCGGAAACGGCAAGTGGTAATTCATTAAAGTGGAATGAAGATTTCCCATTCATTAATTCTACCATATCATTAGAGAATCGTGTTAAAGAGAGATCTTCCTATGATGAGACAATGGCAATGAATGCGTTTGACAGGAAAGTAATAGAAGAATGTACTGTTGATTTCTCAGATGTAAAGATTACTATTATGGGAGATAGTATTACAGCTGCGACCAATTTACCGGAAGAGGATAGAGAAAAATATTCTTATCCGTCTGTCTTGCAAGATATTTTAGGGTGTAAGGAAGTGGTTAATAAGGGCGTGGGAGGCTCTACAGTAAGTTCTTGTGCAAATAATGACCCAATGGTAGATAGGTGGCATGGTATTCCTGCTGATTCAGATATTATTATTGTATTTGGTGGAAGCAATGATTGCCTTTTTGAAAATATTTGGGAATTTGGTCATATAGATTATGATTTGCGAATGAATGAGGATACCTTCTGTGGAGATTTGGATAGAATGTGCAGTGCTATGAAATATGCGTATATTGATCATAATCCCGATCCCGGACAACAGGTGAAAATGTTTTATATTAATCCACCTTCAACGGTCTTGAATGATGCGGTATATAATAGCAATCCAGAACGAAAAGTGCATCAGAAGGATTTTGCGGAGGCAATTAATGCTATTGTAACCAGTTATGAGTTTGATGTAATTGACATGTATAACAATAATATTCTGAATACCCATGATGAGAAAGTTAGGGAATTATTGGTGCCGGATGGAATTCATCCGAATGAAGAAGGATATCGTATTATAGCAGAGCACATTGCTAGTCAGATTATCCAGAGAATCGAACAGTAGAAGTGATAAGAGTAGGATGATTTCTATAAGAAATCGTCCTGCTCTTTTGCTTTATGTAAGAAAGTGTGGTATACTAGATTGATTTAGTATGTTTGCATATAAGTGGGGATTGCGAAATGTTATCACTTCATAAGAAGAAGCATGGAATCAACTTTTATACTGTGTGGTTTGCAACAGAACCTTTCCGTAAACCGGGGATTGTAGCATATTACGAATATGCAGGGAAAAAGCCTGATGTAACATGTTCGGATTTTGAAACGCTGATCACGGATTTGACGGAAACGGAAGAGGAAATTAAGCAGCATTTTTCGAAAAGTTGCAAGTATAAAGTGAACCGTGCAACAAGAGAAGATGTGCAATGTACAATCCTTGACAGTGACAAGATTACGGATGAGGAATTAACGGATTTTGGGGACTTTTTTGCTTCTTTTTGGGAGAGTAAAGGAACTTCTCTTTCTGATAAAGAAAAGTTGTTGCAAGATTTGAAGGTGTATCGTAAAGCAGGTGCATTGACATTGGCATATGCAAGAGTGAATGGAGAAAAAGCCATTTATCACACGCATATAGCGGATGATACTACTGCAAGATTGTTGCATTCGGCGTCATTATACCGCCTTCAGAAAGATGAAGAAGGAAATACCAAGAATCTGATTGGTATGGCAAACCGTTTGCTTCATTTTGAGGAGATGAAGCATTTCAAAAAACAGGGAAAGACAAGATACGACTGGGGAGGAGCCGGACATACAGAGGATGTGATTCATATTACCGAATTTAAAGAGTCTTTCGGAGGCGCACCTGCAGTATATTACAGTTTTGAACAGGCAAACGGCCTTATGGCCCAATTGTTCAAACTGGCAGTAAAAATATTAAGGAAATAATCCTATGAGTAATAGAACAGAATGCATGATACGGCTGGATGATATTACGCCGGACATGAATATGGAGAGGTTTCATAGAGTAAAAGAGGTATTGGACAAGTATCAAATATGTCCGCTGATTGGTGTCGTGCCACAGAATCAGGACGAGACACTTCATAAAGCGGAAAACAATGCAGAGTTTTGGAATCTTGTAAAGGAATTGCAGGACTGCGGTTGGAAGGTGGCGCAGCATGGTACATACCATGTGTACGAGACTACTAATTCAGGATTGCTTGGTATTAATCCATTTAGTGAATTCGCAGGGCTTCCATACGATATACAGATAGAGAAACTGCAAGCCGGTAAAAAGATATTGGAAGACAATGGAATTGCCGCTGATATTTTTATGGCACCGGGACATACTTACGATAACGATACTTTAAAAGCGCTTGTAGAATGTGGGTTTAAGGTAGTAACAGATGGCTTGTATAAAATGCCATATTATGAAAAAGGACTCCTCTTTGTGCCATGCCGATTGAGGGGATTTAAGAAACCTGAGGGAATTGATACAGTTTGTCTGCATACGAACCTGATGGATGAGCAGGATGTAAAAGCGCTGGACGATTTTTGTAGAAATAACAGAGAAGTGATTATAGATTTTGATGTCGTGCGTTATGAAGGGAATGCTGTACAAAAGACTTGGGCAGTCAGAATGTCGGAGAAGACAGCGCTTTTCAAAAGGCAGATAAAAAATAAGATTGCCAATTCAAAGCGTCTGGCATGGTACATGGAACGGACGAATCATGGCAGCAGCAAAGTGAAGTGGGTAAAGCGAATGGTTTGCCTACCGATGTTATTGTTTTATAAGGAAAATTAGTAAGAGCAACTGATAGGAGCATGGACGCAGAACATGTGTGGAATTGCAGGAATTGTAAAATATAAGGACAATCCCATAGAGAATATAGAGGCTATGAATCGCAGAATCCACAGACGTGGTCCGGATGCGGGCGGTCACTGGCTTTGCGAAAATGACCGTATTGTATTGGGGCACAGAAGACTTTCGATTGTGGACCTTAGTGAATGCGGTGCCCAGCCGATGATTTCTGCAAGTGAGCGCTATGTCATTGTGTACAATGGCGAGATTTACAATGCTCCTGAGATAAAAGCTCAGATGGAAGAGGTATTTGGAACAGAATCTTACAGAGGAACCTCCGATACGGAGATTCTGCTTCGTGCGATTGAGCATTACGGTTTAAAAGAGACCTTGGTAATGAGCCGGGGGATGTTTGCACTTGCCGTTTATGACAGAGAAGAAAAAGTATTACAGCTTGCACGTGACCGCATGGGTGAAAAGCCGTTGTACTACGGCCTGGTAAACGGAAGTTTTGTTTTTGCCTCCGACCTCAACGCGATAAAAGCTGTCTACGGGTTTCACAATCCGATTGAAGAAAGAGCATTACGGGGATACTTTGTGAACGGATATATTCCGGCACCGTATTCCATTTACAGAGATATATACAAATTGGAACAGGGGTCCATATTGACGATAAAAGCGCCGTTTGAGCAGTGGCAGATTGAGAAATATTATGATATTACGGAAACTGCCATAAAGGGACAGGAAAGCCTGTTTGACGGTAGTGAAAAAGAAGCCGCCGATGAACTGGAAAAGATTCTGAAAAAGACGATAAAAGGACAGATGATGGCGGATGTGCCTCTTGGAGCATTTTTATCGGGTGGCATCGATTCCACTTTGGTGGTCAGTCTGATGCAGTCGGTTTCCGATATACCGGTGCGTACATTTACGATTGGTTTTGAGGAAGAAAAATATAACGAAGCCGCGTATGCAAAAGAGACGGCAAGGCATCTGGGAACACAGCATACAGAGATGTATGTCGGCTATGAAGATGTTATCAATCTACTTCCGGCACTTCCGGAAGCGTATGGAGAGCCTTTTGCAGATAGTTCCCAGCTTCCAACCATGCTTGTCAGCAAGATGACTAGGGAGCATGTGACGGTTTCGTTGAGCGGGGATGCGGGCGATGAGTTTTTCTGCGGATATAATTCCTATAAAGATATCCGTAACGGCCTTGAAGTTATGCGCGGGAAACTCCCATTTATCAAGGAACCAATCCGTAAGCCTTTTGGGGAACTGCTTTTAAATACCTGTGCGAGTAATATTCCGGCACTTCGTAAGGCAGGTAACTGTTTTACGGTTAATACTCCGGAAGACCTCTATAGGCTTATTATAGACTCGGATATCCGTGTTAAGAAGATACTTGGAAAGTCATGGAAGAATGCGTTTGCTACACCGGATGATACTTATCCGGACGGAATGCTTAACGGAGCAGAGAATAATCTGATGCTTATGAACATGCGTCAATATCTGCCGGATGATATTCTGGTAAAAGTGGACCGTGCGGGAATGTTTTATTCCCTTGAGACCAGAATTCCGCTTCTGGATGCGGATGTTATGGACTTTGCATGGAGACTGCCATTGTCTTACAAGATGCAGGATGGAATCACGAAGAAACCGCTTCGCGAATTGCTATACCGTTACGTCCCGAAAGAAATGATGGACCGCCCGAAGAAAGGATTTTCCGTACCGGTGTCGTTGTGGCTTAAGGATGGTAAGATGCGCGAGTGGGCAGAGAGCGTGCTTACAGATGCGCAGAGTCTTGCAGGAGAATTTATTGATACAAAGACGGTACAGGCCGTTTGGAAGGATTATATTCAGAACGGTAATTGGAACAGTATGATTTGGTACATTCTTATGTTTGAACAGTGGATTTTGCATGAGAGTGGGAAATAAAATAATGCGAGGGAACTATGTCACCCAAAATGTTTAAGAAATTGTCCTCCATTCTGGACAGACAACAAAAACTGAAAATAGTAGGACTTACCGTATTGATTTTGATTGGCGGAATATTGGAGACATTGGGAATATCGTTGATTGTTCCGTTGCTCACCGCTATTTTGGATGAGCAGGCATTTGCAACTAATTCCATCGTAATTTGGATTATGGAATGGTTAGGAATTCAAAATGTGCGTTCCTTCATTTATCTGCTTTTAGGCGGACTTATATTTATGTATGTGTTTAAATGTGCATATCTGATTGGACTTACCTATGTGCAGGCGAGATTTGTAAACAGGAACCGTTCAAGAACGACAACGAATTTGTTGTCCCAGTTTTTGCACAGACCATATGAGTATTATCTGTACGCAGAGACTTCAACGATTGTCAGAACCATTTACGGTGATATGGATAATATTTCGAACCTGTTATTACAGGTTATGGGACTTGTGTCTGAACTTGTCATCTGCCTGTTTATGGGAACATTCCTGCTCTTTGTCGATTTTAAGATGATGTTCATGGTTGTGGGTTTGTTGCTTTTGGTAACTGTGTTTAGTTCTAAAGTAATCAAACCGAGATTGAACCGTGTCGGTGATGGCGCAAGAGAAGAACAGGCCGGTATGTATAAATGGATTTTACAATCTGCTTCCGGTATTAAGGATGTAAAAGTGGCTAACAAGGAAGATTATTTTACCGGACGTTACCGCGAAAGCGTAGAAGGCTATGGTTATTACCAGATAAGGCACAATGTATATACTAATATGCCGAGATTATTGATTGAATCAATTGCTATTATTGCGATTCTTTTGTACTTGGCGTTGTCTATGGTAATGGGCGTTGATTTGACAACTATGGTTCCGGCGATATCAGCATTTGCGCTTGCAGCCATGCGACTGCTTCCGAGTGTAAACCGTGTTAATACGTATATTGCTAATATTGCTTATTACGAATCTGCACTTAATTATATTTATGAAAACGTAGATACCGAAGCGATGAGCCGACAGGAAGAATTGGACGCCTACCGTCTGGCGAATCCGAATACGACTCCGATTACTTTGGAAAAAGAAATCGAACTTAATGACATTACATTTGCTTATCCCAATACGGATAAGAAGATTTTTGACAAAGCAGATATGAAGATTCCGGTTGGTAAATCGGTTGGTGTTGTGGGCCCTTCCGGTTCCGGTAAAACAACTATTGTAGATGTGCTCCTTGGACTGCTCAAGCCACAGGCCGGAACGATTACCAGTGACGGAACCAATATTATGGACAATTATGAGGCATGGCTTGCGCATGTTGGTTACATACCGCAGACCATCTATATGTTGGATGATTCCATCCGGAATAATATTGCCTTTGGTGTGAAGGAAGCAGATATTGATGATGCGCGTGTGTGGGAAGTTCTTGAACAAGCGCAGATGAAAGATTTTGTTGAAAACTTGCCGGACAGGTTGGATGCTCAGATTGGGGAACGCGGTGTGCGGATTTCAGGTGGACAGAGACAGCGTCTTGGTATTGCCAGAGCCCTTTACCATGATCCGGAATTACTTATTTTTGATGAAGCGACATCAGCACTTGATAATGATACAGAAACAGCAATTATGGAAGCAATTGATACACTTCATGGACAGAAAACCATGGTTATCATTGCACATCGGTTGAGAACGATAGAAAACTGTGATATCATTTATGAAGTAAAGGGCGGAAAGATTACAAAAACAAGGTAAGTAAAAGGAGTGCTTAGAATATATGAAAGAGTTATGTTCTAAAGTATATAACGCATTGAAAAAAAGAGCGGACTTGTTTTTCTGGTTGGCATTTATAATAGAACTCCTTATTTTGGTTGGTGGATTCAGTGTTTTTGAAATTCCGTTTCGCGGGAGATTAACTCATATTGCATTTGGTTTGTTTGGGGTAAAAATACTACTAACATACTATTCAAAGCGCGAATGGCTGATAATTGCTTTCCTTGGTTTAATCGGAACTATTTCTTACCTTACAATAGATGATGAATGGGTATTGAGAATTGTTGTAATGGTAATTGCTTCAAAAGGAGTTGCGGTCAAAAGAATAATTACCGGTATTTTTATAGCCTCATTGATTGGTTATCTTCTGGTAATAGGACTTTCACTGGTTGGAGTAGGTGGAGAAATAACGTCAACTGCTGATTTTGGTAGAGGCGGAATGGAGACACGTTGGTGTTTGGGATTTAGCCATGCAAATAATTTACATGGAACCCTATGGTATGTTATATCATTGGGATTGTTACTGCTTAAGGAAAAATTTCGATGGTATCATGCAGTTTTGCTTACAATAGTAAATATTGGATTATATCAATTAACAAGTTCCCGGACCGGAATGCTTGTAGCGCAGGTTATGATTATCGGAACTTTGTGTTACTCATTATGGCCACGAATTAAGGAGATAAAATGCATATATTGGTTCGGCGGGATTGTAACGGTATTCTTGGTTGGGGTCAGTATTTATTCAGCGGCATTTGGTGTAAAACACAATGCATTATTATATAAGTTCAGTCAGCTTCTTACTGACCGGTTGGAAAGTTTGACATGGTGGGAAGATTTTTACTCTTGGAGATTGTTTGGTGCAGATTTTGCAAAAGAACCGGTAGATATCGGATTTATCACGATTGTATCGGATTACGGATATGTAATATTGGCGCTTTATCTGTTTTGTATTTTTACATTGATACATGATTGTATGGTAAAGAAAAAATGGGTGGAATACATGGTATTAATGACCTGTGTTTTTTACACCTTTATGGAATCCACATATGTGATAAATGTTCCGCTTTTGTGTAATTTTACATTTGTCTTATTGTTGGGAACATGGAACACTTTCTTTAAGAGAGATAATTCCGTTTGTGGATAGTAAGAACTATTATATGGAAAGGTATTATGGATATGCAGCAATTTACAAGAAAAAACCTTATTGAGACATATGGTCTTTTATTGATTGATATTGTATGTATCATAATTTCATATATGCTTGCATTGTATTTGCGTTTCGGGACTGTTGGAGAGCAGTATGCACGTAATTTCCATTACACGATTGGATTATATCTGATATTAGCATGTACTTTATATAATTTATTTGTTAATGCCAATAATAATTTTATCCAGAGAGGGTATTATGTTGAATTTATAGCAATAACAAAATACATTATTGTTTCTGTCTTGATGGTAATTGCGGTATTATATCTGACCAAAGAAGGACAAAATTTTTCCAGAATTGTTATTGCTTATTTTGGGATATTTGATTTGGTGTTTACTTATATTTCCCATATTTTATTCAAGAAGTATCTGCTGATATTTTATCGCAAAGGAAATAACAGCAGTAAGGTTATGATAATTACAGACAGTAATCATGCAAAAACGGTAATGGAAAATGTATTGCATGATAAGGCATGGAATTATGAAATCACTGCCATAACTGTCATGGATGAGAATAAGGTCGGAGAAAAAATATGCGGAATAGATGTGGTAGCATGTTCTGACAATCTGTTTGACGTAGCAAAACTTATTTTACTCGATGAAGTTTTTATTTATCTTCCTAACGAAGATATGCCAAAGATTAAAGAAATGATTATCAATTTTGAGAATATGGGAGTGGTATGTCATTATAATGTGGATATCATTGATTTGCATTCGTCAGAGCAGACGGTAGGAAAGTTTGCCGGATATGCCGTTGTTTCGTTCTCATTAAAGTACATGGATTTCAGAAGACTGCTAATTAAAAGATTAATTGATATATTGGGAAGTTTGGTCGGACTTCTCTTAACGGCATTAATTACGCCGTTTGTAGCGCTTGCCATTAAATTAGAGTCCAAAGGGCCGGTTTTCTTTTCACAGATTCGAATCGGAAAAAATGGAAGAAGATTTAAGATTTACAAGTTCAGATCCATGTATATTGATGCGGAAGAGAAAAAGAAAGCTTTATTGGAACAAAATGAAATGGACGGATTAATGTTTAAAATGGAGGATGACCCACGTGTAACGAAGGTTGGAAAGTTTATCCGAAAGACAAGCATTGATGAGCTGCCACAGTTTTATAATATTCTGATTGGAGATATGAGTCTTGTAGGAACCAGACCGCCTACAGTGGATGAATTTGAAAAGTATAATTTGAATTACAGAAGACGTCTGAGTATTACTCCGGGATTGACCGGAATGTGGCAGGTAAACGGTAGAAGTAATGTATTATCGTTTGATGAAGTCGTAAAGTATGACTTGGAATATATCGATAATTGGTCATTAAGACTGGATTTTAAGATTTTATTGCAGACGGTCGGAGTTGTGCTTTTTCGAAAGGGAGCGAAATAAAAATGAGAGTACTGATGGTTGGCCCCGCCAGAGAGGTACATGGCGGAGTCTCAGCGGTCATAAATAATTACTATGAAGCAGGGCTTGATAAAAAGATAGAAATGGAATATCTGCCTTCGATGAAGGACGGGAGCAAGTGGTGCAAACTTTTTGTGGCATTGGGTGCGTATACAAAGTTTGTCTGTATTGCGTGGAAGTATGATATAGTGCATATTCATATGGCTTCTGATTCAAGTTTTTACCGGAAATCACTTTTTATTTTGCTGACAAAAATCTATCGAAAAAAATTGATTGTACACGAACACGGAGGCAATTTCCGGGAATTTTATTATGAATCAAAAAGTAAATTAAAGCAGCAGTTTATTTGTCGTGTACTGAATCTGGCAGATAAATTTATTGTTTTATCTGAAGAGTGGTATGATTTTTTTACTCCTATTGTAAAAAAAGAACTTTTACAGATTGTCAATAACGCGATAGTGGTTCCTGATATAACTGAGAAAGATTACCGGAATCATAATATTTTATATTTAGGAAGAATTACTCCGGAAAAGGGAATTAGAGAACTCATAACTTCATTTGAACAAGTACGTAAAAAGTATCCGGACAGTGTTTTGTATCTGGGCGGAATATTTGAAGAAGAGGCATTTTCAAGAGAAATAGAGGGAAGAGAAGGCGTTCGGTTTTTAGGGTGGATTGGTCAAGAACAAAAAAATAAAATGTTATCCGAATGTAGTATTTTTGCTTTGCCCTCCTATTTTGAGGGACAACCGATATCATTGCTTGAGGCAATGGCGTGTGGATGTTGTTGTATTGCTACACAGGTGGGTGGAATACCGCAAATTATTAATCATAATAACAATGGTATTTTAGTAGAGTCCAAAAAACAGGAACAGTTAACAAATTCCCTGTTATCGGTGATTGATAATGCAGAAATCAAGAGCCGGATGGGAGCAGAAGCAAAGAATACGATTCGGGAGAAATACGATATTCAATTAAGAATAGAACAATTATTAGAAATATATAAGAGTATATAGAGGTATTTAATGAAAACGGTTAGTGTAATTGTCCCGGTTTATAATGTAGAGAAATACTTGAACAAATGCGTGGACAGTTGGTTGGCTCAGGATTATAGTCCGTTAGAGATTATCTTGGTGGATGATCAATCTACTGATAGAAGCGGAAGTATATGTGATAAATATGCTTCTGATAACAAAAACATAAGAGTTCTTCATGTGGAGAATGGAGGTCCTAATAAGGCATGTTATGAAGGGCTTCTAATAAGCAGAGGAGAGTATATTGTTTTTTGTGACAGTGATGACTGGGTAGATGCCGACATGATAAGCCGGATGGCAGAGACAGTTAATTTAGAGACTGAGAATAAAAAGATTGTATGTTGTAATCATGTTATAGAAAGAGAGAATGGAAAGAAAAAATATTGCAGACATGGTTCTGAGCCGGGCGTATATATGGGCGAAGAACTGGAACAAAAGATAAAAAACCACATTATAGGACAGGAGAATCGAGTTATTTCCATGTCCCGATGTATGAAGTTGTTTTCGAGAGAACTGTTGACAGAAAATGTAGACTTATGGGATTTTAAATTGCGCATGGGCGACGATATGACAATTGTAATTCCGGCTATATGTGATGCGGATGAAATTGTTGTTATGGAAGATGCGTTCTTTTATCATTATCGTTTTTTGAATTCTTCACTTGTGCATAAATATGATGATGGCTTATATCAAAATATCCAGTTACTGCGCGATAGAATATATGCCGTTTTAAATGCGAAAAGAGAAAACAGAATATATGAGATTGATATTGAAAGAGAATACACATATCTTTTAATGCTGGTGTTGAAAAATGAGATAAGAGGAAACCACAATTATCTGAAAAATATTATGCAGATTTGTGAAAAGGAAAAGACATCGGTAAGGATTCAGAGATATGGCTTGGAGGTAACGGGAATTGCCAATAAGTTGTGTAAGAACGTATTGAATAAACCTTGCAGAAGCACAATTTGGGCATTATATCTTGCTATAAAATTGTACAGTTATATTCAGTAACAGGAGAAATATGACACCACAGATTAGTATTGTAATACCGGCATATAATGCTGAGAAATATATAGAAAGATGCATAGATAGTATTATTACTCAGACATTTCAGGATTTTGAGATAATAATTGTTAATAACGGTTCTGTAGATAGTACAAAAGAGATTTGTAAAGAACTGGAAAAGAAAGATAACCGCATATCGTTCCATGATATGGGTGAAGAGAATAAAGGCGTATCTTGTGCAAGGAATCTGGGGATTCAGAAGTCTACGGGAGAATACATTTCCTTTGTAGATGCTGATGATATATTGCAGGCGGATATGCTAGAGGTATTATGGAATCAAATGCAGGATACGGGAGCTAAAATATCCGGTTGCTCATTCTTTCAATGGAAAAATGCAGATGATATTACTCCAAGAGAAACCTCTGTTTTGGAATATCCTGTAAAGACATATTCATTTAAGGAATATGTGTCTGTTGGTATTTTGAATGGAGATACCAGATGCTGGAGCAAACTGTACCATAGAGATTGTGTAAAGGACTGCCGGTTTGATGAGACATTGTCAATCGGAGAGGACATGCTTTTTTTACTTTCTTTGCTTATAAAAGAAGGGGCGGAGAAGGATGTCATCGCGATAACGGATTATTCGGGATATGGATATTTCTGGAATGAAGCCGGCGCAATTAACAGAACATTTAAACCTGCATATTTGGATCAGATAAGGTGTTGGCAAAAAGCAGATAAAATAATAACACAAATGATTCCGGAACAGTCTGCGAAGTCAGGAAGTTTAATTATAGTAGGGGCAATGTTAGTGGTCGGAAAACTGGCAATATTATCAGCGAGTGAAAGAGATAAGAATTGGATTGATTTTTGCCATGATGCTGTCAGATCCGCTATAAAGAGAAAAAAAGTTTTTTCCATGTTGAGTTTGGGATATCGGCTTAAGGCGATTGTGTTTCTGATGTGTCCGCAATTATATATTTCAGCCTATCATATTTGGAAGAAAAGAGGTCTACATTGAGTAACAGTATATTGTTTTATATGCATGCAGGAAGTGGAAACCATGGCTGTGAAGCAATTGTAAACAGCTTATGCCATATGATTGATACTCCGGTTGTAGTAATGTCAAATGACAAAGTAGAAGATGAAAAATATTCTATGCCTAATTATTGTACAATACTGCAGGAGCGAAAGTTTGAAAGAAACAGACTTGCCCATGTTTTATATTATATTTACCGGAAGATTACTAAGGATAAAGAGAGTTTCATCCGCTATCGCTATCATCAGGTAATTGGAAAAAAGAAATATCCGTTAGCAGTTTCTATTGGTGGAGATAATTATTGTTACGATATGATGTTAAACGACCTATTCTTGACAAATGGTGCGTTTAACCATGCCGGTACAAAGACTGTCTTAGCCGGATGTTCCATTGAACCGGAATTACTTCAGCGAAAAGAAATAATTGAGGATTTGGCTAAGTATCACACCATAATTGCAAGGGAATCCATTACTTACGAAGCATTGGTTGATAAGTATGATTCCAACAATGTGAAACCGGAGATTATATTATGTCCGGACCCGGCATTTGCATTGGGATTGAAAGAAAAAAAGCATCTGCCGGAAGTGTTTAATGAGAAAGAAGTAATCGGCATTAATGTGAGTCCTTTGATTCAGGAAAGCGAAGGCAAAGCCGGAATTACACTTGAAAATTACTCAGAGTTGATACGTTATATTTTGGAAACTACAGACTACAATGTAGCATTGATGCCGCATGTAGTGTGGGAACGGAATGATGACAGGAAACCATTGAAATACTTGCATGAAATATTCAAGGACAGTAACAGAGTGTTTATGATAGAAGATGGCACTTGTGAGGAATTGAAGTATTGTATCTCTAAGTGTAAACTTTTTATCGGTGCCAGAACGCATGCTACGATTGCTGCCTATTCTACATGTGTTCCTACCTTGGTTGTGGGATATTCCGTAAAGGCTCGGGGGATAGCAAAAGATATTTTCGGGCAATGGGAGAATTATGTTCTTCCGGTGCAGCAATTGTGTGAAAAAGGACAACTTATTGCGGCATATCAATGGCTTGCAGATAATGAGCAATCCATTCGTAGTCATTTACAGGAGACAATGCCGGAATATTGTAATAGGGCAAAAGAAACCGGAAAAATAATCGAAGATATATACAGAAAGGTTAAAGAAGATTAGTTGAGAGTTAAGAATTCTTTAATTAATTTAATATATATATGGGGTAGTACACTGCTGATTACTATTCTGAATTTTGTTGTCAGAAGAGTATTTCTTGATACTCTTACGATAGATTATTTGGGATATGATGGCCTGTTTTTATCCATCTTTTCTTTTTTAACCTTGTCAGAGATGGGTATCGCAAACATTATTACGTATCATATGTACAGTGAAATTGCGACCAATAATACTCATCAAATCCGTAAACTCCTATATATGTATAAACTTATATACATGCTGGTAGGCGGATTTGTGCTTGTAGCAGGCATAATAGCCGGTGCTTTTTTGCCTTTGATATTGAAAAATCCAACAGATGATTGGGGATTTATATATACAATTTATGGACTTCAGTTAATTGCTACATTATGCACTTATTTTTTCGCATATCGAAGAATATTGTTTGTTACGCATCAGAAGATATATGTCTGTACTACTGTTGATACGATTACTAATATTGTGTCAATATGCTGTAAAATGGCAGTACTGGTATACCTCCAGAACTATATTCTTTATCTATGCATATCCATTGCGGCCAATTTGGTTTCAAATGCGATTATAGCATGGAAATCAAAGAAAGCGTATCCGGAGATTGTCAAAATAAATGTCACTTTGGAAGATATTAGAGAATTGAATTTATGGCACGATGTAAAGAATATGTTAGCTACAAAGATTGCAGTGACGGTGTATGGAAGTGCCGATGATATTATTATTACATCCTATCTTGGAGTTGGTATGGTAGGTATGGTAAATAATTACCGTATGATTTCCACCAAAATTCAGGAAATAATGCTTTCGGTATTTAATGCGTTACAAGCCAGCATAGGTAATTTGGTGTATGATTCTCAGGAAGAAAAGGGAATCCGTTTTTTTAGGGCATTGGATTTGCTCGGATTCTTTATGGGATTGGTTTGTGCAACAGCAATGGTTGTATGTGGGCAGGACTTAATTTTGATTTGGCTTAAGAAAGAAAATTTGAAATTGCCATTCATGTTTTTATTCTGGTTATCCTTAAATGTTTTTGTTGCGCTTTGTAATAATCCGATGGTTTATTTCAGAAATACATTAGGGCATTTCGAGCGTGATCGTAATTATATGATAGCCGCAGCAATTGTTAATGTGGGTATGTCATTTATTTTGGCGCCTATTTATGGAATTGTTGGAATCATGGCAGCAACAGTGATTGGTCATTTGATTATATTTGTAGGACGTACGATTGTTGTATTTGAATGCTATATTAAGGAAACTCCGATAAGGTATTATCGTACCTTTGCTTTTAGAATAGTACTGTTTATGTTATCTGTAATTGGTTCTTTGTTAATTACCGATAGATTAGCAGTTTCTCTGATAGGGATTATTATCAAAGGAATAATTAGTGTCGCTGTTTCATGCTTGATCTTTATTATATATGCATATAGAAGTGAAGCACTTAGAACGCTGATGAATTATGCAGTTAAAGTGTTGCGTATGGGAAAGAAAAAAGTCACTAAGAAGTAAGGATATATTCATGTTAAACGAAGTCGAAAATAAGGCGCTTGGTCTATTAGCAAGACAAACAATTGAACAGTTGCAGACATATCCTCAGTGGAGTAAAAAGGATTACATCAAGTATATGATTAAGAAAATACTTGGTAAGAATCCACCCAAAAGGAATACTTTTTTCTGGCCGCACGCCATGTTGGCAATGGGCTTGGCTGAGTATCATAGGATATCTATAGAACAGAGTGCGTTAGAGGTACTTCAGGAATACTTCTATGACTGGAAGAAAAAAGGCTGTCCGTTACATAATGTAGATGATACAATGAATGGATGTGCACTTATATATTTGAATGAAAGTATGGGTGGATGGGATGAAGAAATTGGTAAGATTATTGAGATGATTTTTTCACACCCTTTAGATAAGAATGGGAATCTGCTTTATCGTAAACACTGTCCCGATTACGTCTTTGTAGATACCATAGGAATGGTAGTTCCGTTTTTGACAGAATATTACCGGATGCATCCGGGAGAGACGAAAGCATTAGAATTGGCAGAGCGACAGATATTGAATTTTCTGCAGAATGGAATGGATGACGATACAGGGCTTCCTTATCATGGGTTTGACTCCCGGACCGGGAATAAGTGCGGTATAATTGGCTGGGGAAGAGCATTAGGATGGCTGCTTTTGGGCATGGCATATTATGTTAAAAATACAGAAAATCCGAATCTTGAAATTGTCGAGCAATTGAAAGGCATATTGCTTAAGGTATGTGATTACCAGCGCGAGGACGGAAGTTTTGCGTGGCAGATTACAGCAAGAGAGGGACATGAAGATACTTCGGCTACCGCAATGATTTGTTATGCAATGAAAATTGGATTAAATAAACCGGAGTTCAACGACAGTGAACGGGAAAAACTGGAACAGTGTATCTGGAAGGGTACAAAAACATTGTATAAGAATACCATAGACGGTAATGTGGTTAATTGTTCCGGAGAGTGCCAGGGATTTGGAATGTATCCTCAGATATATGGGACATACCCATGGGCACAGGGAATGACATTGGCGCTCCTTGCATCCACGGAACAAAAGTATTGGAGAGAATAAATCATGCAAACGCAAAAGTGGCAATTCACAATAGCAGAATTGAGTTATCTAATTTTTATAGCGATTATGACACTGGCAAAAGGTTTTGGATTATATGATGGAATGGCGTTATATAAAATATCGTTGCTGGCAGGGGCTGCATTTTTTGCGCTCAAAATATGCTTAACAGAGCAGTCTGTTTACGAATGGATATGGACGCTGGCATTATTGGGTTTGGGCGTTTTGATATATCATAATTCCGGAGAAACAGGTGCACTTATCTATATTGCCGTGATTGTAGGGATGAAGGGGATCAATATAAAAAGGGTATTAGGACTTAGTCTGGGTATCTGGGGAGTTACTTTTATAATACAGATATTGTCCTGCTTGTTAGGGGTAAAAGATGATATTTTTATGATTCATGAGAAACTGGGCTTGGGTCATATTATACGCTGGTCTCTGGGGGCACCCCATCCAAATGTATTACAGATTACGGCAATGATGTTATGTGCATTAATATTGTATTTTACTCATGTGCAAGGGAAAAGATTATTTAAAGTTGTAGCATGCATGTTATTGATAAATTTATATATTTTTATGTACTCCGTTAGTTATACAGGAATAATCACTGTTTTTGTTTATCTCTTTGTGCATACGTATTTGTGTATGAGACCTAAGTTGTCCGGAATAGAAAAAGCAGGTGTATATCTGGCATTTCCGGCATGTGCTGCTTTTGCAATAGTGGGACCGTTATGCTATCCTTCCAAATTCTGGGATTTATGTAATAAGGTTTTTAATACCCGCTTTTTTATTGCTATGAACTATATGCAGAACGATCCGATTACTTTGTTTGGCGCAAGACCAAGTGAGAATATTGCGACTCGTTTACAGAATATAGATTGCTCCTATGTATATGTGCTCATGCATTATGGTGTTGTATTGCTTATTTTATTGATTGCCGGTTATATGGCTCTCATTCATCATTGTATAAAAAATCAGAAACATAAAGAGATTGCTATTATTATCGGTATGGCGGTAGCTGCTATTGCGGAACCGTTCTTTGTTAATTCATCATTTAAGAATATTACTGTATTTTTACTTGGAGCGTATCTATTTGAGGCTTCGGAGAAGTTAT
>JAGATU010000102.1 GCA_017621115.1 Lachnospiraceae bacterium | reverse complement strand
TCCCTCCACATGTATTATTGAAAATGCGCCCTACGCATTCTTTTGCAATTACACTATATTATTTTCTTCCATATACCACACGGTCAAGTCCCGCAAAGTCCTTAACCACGGTAACATCTTTATATCCTGCTTCTTCCATTATACGGCTGACATCTTCTGCCTGGTCATAACCGATTTCAAAAAAAAGCATTCCTCCACCATTTAAGTAATCCGGGCTTTCTTCCACTATCTTTCTGTAAAAGAAAAGACCATCTTCCGTTCCGTCAAGCGCCAATAGCGGCTCATGGTCACGGACTTCTTCCATCAATGTCGGTATCACATCAGAGCGGATGTATGGCGGATTGGAAACGATAATATCATATTTTCCGGTAACCTGTTCAAACAGATTACTTTCTATAAAAGAAGCTTCGATTCCCAGCTTCTCTTTATTCGTATTTGCAACGGCAAGGGCATCCACGGAAATATCCACGCCAAGTCCCTTACAATCATTCGAATATTTCAAAAGACTTAACAAAATACAACCGGAACCGGTACACATATCCAGAATAGAAAAACCGTCATGAAGAAACTTCATAACTTCTTCTACCAGAATCTCCGTATCGAATCTTGGAATCAGTACATGCTTATTTACCATAAAATCCAGTCCCATAAAGTTCTGGACTCCGGTAATATGCTGCAGCGGAATGTGCGTACAACGCTTCTGCAATGCATCTTTATACGCTGTTACCAAGTCCTCATCCAATTCGACTTCGCCATGCACAAGCACGTCGTTGCGCGTTACTTGACAAATCGCCTCCAACAAAAGAAGTGTGTCCGATTTGGCTTCCTCAATTCCGGCTTCTGTTAAGATCTTAATTCCTAATTCATATGCTTCTTTACGGTTCATATTATTCTTTGTTTGCTTCAACCTTTTCTTCCGCCGGTGCTTTCTTGTACTCTTCATAATCAAAGTTTTCACCAAGGAATTCTTTCCAGTCGAAAACAGCTTCTATAGACTTGATTGCAACTTCAATCATATCTTCCGTAGGCTCTTTGGTTGTCAATCTCTGTAAAAGTAATCCCGGAGCAGAAATTATTTTTACAAGAGGATTATTGCTTCGTCCTGCCAAACGGATAATCTCATAGGAAATACCTGCAATTACCGGAATCAACAATAAACGTAATACCAGTCTAAGCAACGGATTATCCACACGAATAAAAATGAACAGCACCACACTGACAAGCATAACAATGAGTAAAAAGCTGGTACCGCATCTTCTGTGAAGACGGGACGATTTCTTTACATTATATACATTTAAAACATGTCCGTGTTCAATGCAATTAATACATTTATGTTCCGCACCATGGTACATATATACTCTTCTGATATCCTTCATCAAGCTGATGGCTACCACGTATAGCAGGAAAATAGCAATACGGATAACACCCTCAACCAAAGCCAATAAGGATGCATTTCTTACATAACTCTCAAACAATGAGGAAAGATAGAACGGCAAAATCATGAAAATTGCCACCGCAAGTACGATAGAAAGTGCCACGGTAAATCCCATAAGGATTTTCTCTGCTTTATCTCCGAAAATCTTATTCATTGCCTTATCCGACAAAGTCTCCTTTGCCTGCTCATCCTCATAAAAAGAAGCAGAGTAAGTCAGTGTACGCATTCCGAGAACTAACGAATCCACGAAATTGAATACTCCACGGATAAACGGAATCTTCTTAATCTTACTTCCATGCAATACGCCATGGTATTCCTGTGTATCTATTTCTATTTTACCATCCGGTTTACGGACTGCCACAGCATAAAGGTCCTGATTCTTCATCATAATACCTTCTAATACCGCCTGTCCTCCGATTCCGGATGCACATAATTTTTTCTTTTTTCTTGCCATAAATAACTCCTTATAACAATCGGTATTAAAACGAAAGGTTGAGATATAAAACCTCAACCTTTTGGCACAACTTATTTAACACCATATTTTCTGTTGAACTTATCAATACGTCCATCAGCTCTAACAGCTTTCTGCTGGCCTGTGTAGAATGAATGACACTTAGAACAAAC
>JAGATU010000101.1 GCA_017621115.1 Lachnospiraceae bacterium | reverse complement strand
GGATTTACATATGCCGAGTTGGATAAGTATATCAGAACCGGTGTTATGGAAGATTCAAAGAAAAGAAGGCGTATTGATTTACTGCATGAAAAAAATTTGTTTAAGGTAAAGCCGATGCCGGGGTTTGAAATCTAGTATAAAGAATTGATAAGGTGAGTAATGGATGATTTCCATTGCTCCCTTTTTATGTTATATTCTAAGATAATATAAGAATTTACTTTTTTAAAACTTCGTGATATAGTAAGTAGCGGTTGTATGGTAAATAAAAATGGTGCATAATTAAATGATAATATTATACAAGACCTTTAAAATCAAAGGGCTTAAGGAGGAAATATAGAAAATGAAACTAGGTATCGTAGGATTACCTAACGTAGGAAAAAGTACACTTTTTAACTCATTAACAAAAGCAGGTGCGGAATCAGCCAATTATCCGTTCTGTACCATTGACCCGAATGTGGGTATTGTAGCAGTACCGGATGAGAGACTCAAACTTCTTGGAGATATGTACAGTTCCAAGAAAGTAACACCGGCTGTTATAGAATTTGTGGATATTGCGGGCCTTGTAAAAGGTGCGTCCAAGGGAGAAGGCCTTGGCAATCAGTTTTTGGCAAATATCCGTGAAGTGGATGCAATTGTACATGTGGTAAGATGTTTTGAAGATTCCAATGTTATTCATGTTGATGGTTCTGTTGATCCGCTTCGTGATATCGAAACGATTAATCTGGAGTTGATTTTCTCTGATGCAGAAATCTTAGAGCGTCGTCTGGCTAAGGGACAGAGAGCAGCCAATAATGATAAGAAGATTGCAAAAGAGATGGATATGGTAAGACGTCTTATTGCATACTTGGAAGAAGGCAAACTTGCAAAAGGTTTTGAAACTATGGATGAAGATGAAGAAGCCTGGTTTGCTTCGTACAATCTTTTGACTGCTAAGCCGGTTATTTTTGCAGCCAATGTAGCAGAGGATGATTTGGCAAATGACGGTGCAGATAATGACAAAGTAGTAGCTGTACGTAAATTTGCGGCTGAAAACGATAGTGAAGTATTCGTAATCTGCGCACAGATTGAGCAGGAAATTGCAGAACTGGATGATGATGAAAAAGCAATGTTCTTAGAAGATTTGGGACTTTCTGAATCCGGTCTGGATAAACTCATTGCAACCAGTTACCGTTTACTTGGACTTATGAGTTTCTTAACAGCAGGTGAAGATGAGACAAGAGCATGGACCATTAAGATTGGAACCAAAGCACCGCAGGCTGCCGGTAAGATACATACCGATTTTGAGAGAGGATTCATCAAGGCAGAGGTAGTCAATTATAAGGATTTACTCGAACAGGGTTCCTTAGCTGCCGCAAGGGAAAAAGGTCTTGTTGGCATGGAAGGTAAGGAATATGTAGTAAAAGACGGTGACGTAATTTTGTTCCGTTTTAATGTATAAAAAGTAATTGAAAAAGAGGGCATCGCGAATGACATTGTTCGCGATACCCTCTTTTTTTGTACAAGTCAGGTATGTATCTTGAAAATATAAAAACTAGATATTGTGGTGGGAGAAATGCACACCACAATATCTATAAGCGCCTCTAACTTATTTCGCTATGAGGCGCTTTTTTTTACGTTTTTCGCTTGCATTATTAGTAAAAATGGCTTAAAATTGACCTAAAAGTGGTGGAAAGTGGAACGAAGTGGTACAAAGTGGTAAATATGCTTTCCGTGACAGACCATTTTTGAAGGCAGGTGATTGTTATGTTCATGGGCGAATACAATCATACTATTGATACAAAAGGCAGACTGATTATCCCTTCCAAATTCAGAGAAGTACTTGGCGAAGAATTTGTTGTGACAAAGGGGTTGGATGGCTGTCTGTTCGTGTTCGATAACAATGAGTGGTCTGCTTTCGAGAACAAATTGAAAACATTGCCGATTACCAATAAAGACGCCAGAAAGTTTGTGCGTTTCTTTCTTGCGGGTGCCGCAAGCGTGGAAGTGGACAAGCAGGGACGTATTTTGGTACCCGGTGTGCTGCGTGAATTTTCAGAACTGCTTAAGGACGTTGTATTAATCGGTGTCGGAAGCAGAGTGGAAATCTGGAGCAAGGAAAGATGGGAAGGCACTGCAACCTATGAAGATATGGATGAGATTGCAGAGCATATGGCAGAATTGGGCCTTGGTATATAAGTATGGCAGAATTTAAACATAAATCCGTTTTACTGGATGAGACAATAGAAGGACTTGCAATTAAGCCGGATGGCATCTATGTGGATGGTACATTGGGCGGTGGCGGTCATTCCTATCAAATATGTCGAAAATTGTCAAAGCAGGGAAGATTAATAGGGATTGATCAGGATGATGCCGCTATAGAAGCTGCAACAGCGCGTTTGCAGGAGTTCGCAGACAGGGTGACTGTCGTACGCAGCAATTACTGCAATATGAAAAATGTATTGCAGGAACTTGGCATTGAAAAAGTGGACGGTATTGTATTGGACCTTGGAGTGTCTTCATATCAGTTGGATACTGTAGAGAGAGGTTTCTCTTATAAATATGATACGGATTTGGACATGCGTATGGACAGACGCCAGACATTAACTGCCAAGGATATCGTTAATAACTATTCTGAGAAAGAATTGTTTCGTATTTTCAGGGATTATGGGGAAGAACAGTTTTCCCAGAATATTGCCAAGCATATTGTAAGAAACCGTCAGGAAAAAGAAATACAGACGACATTTGAATTAAATGAGATTATCAAAGCGGCAATTCCTGCCAAGATGCGAACAAACGGACATCCGTCAAAGAGGGTGTTTCAGGCTATCCGCATTGAGTGCAATAAGGAATTGGACGTGCTTAGGGATACGATGGATACAATGGTGGAACTGCTGAATCCCGGCGGAAGACTCAGCATTATTACATTCCATTCTTTGGAAGACCGTATTGTCAAATCCGCGTATAGAAAATACGAGAATCCATGTACCTGTCCGCCGGAGTTTCCGGTATGTGTATGTGGTAAGAAACCGCTCGGCAAATCGGTGTCACGTAAACCGATTTTACCAAGCAAGGAAGAACTGGAAGTAAATTCCCGTTCTAAGAGCGCAAAACTAAGAGTTTTTGAGAAAACCGCAGAGTAGGAATATATTTGTAGGAAGGAACTTATCCAATGAATTCACGTCAGGGAAGACGAATGGTACAACAGAATATTGGATATACAAACCGTGGTTATATTGAAGGTAACACCGTACGTAAGATAGATACCGTAAGGGAAATGCAGCAACCGGTACGAAAAGAGAACCGGGCTGTACGTAAAAACAGGGATAGGGCATTGTATATGAATTTGCCTTATGTATTGTTTTTGACGATGGCTTTAATGATTACAGGAGTAATGCTTATCGGTTATCTGCAGGCGCAGTCGAATTTGACAATAAGTGTAAAACGTGTAGCTGCATTGGAAAGCGAATTGAACGATATGAAGCTTGCAAATGATGAGCAGCTTGAACGTATTAACAGTGCTCTGGACATGGAGGAAGTCAAAAGGATTGCTGTTGAAGAATTGGGAATGACTTATGCTAAAGAAGGACAGGTTATTTTCGTTTCCGGTGAAGGCAGCGATTATGTAAGGCAGTTAGTAAAAATGTCGGATTGACAGAGGTGTAGCAGTGAACAGGGCGGATAGAAACAAACACGGTAATTTCACAGGAAGAATGCAAAAGAAGCTGGTAGTACTATTTATGTTAGTACTACTGGCTTTCATGGGTTTAAGTGCCCGATTGATTTATATCAACAATGAAGACGGCGAGGAATATAAACGTCAGATATTAAGCCAGCAATCCTATTCCAGTACAACGATCCCGTTTAAACGTGGTGATATTCTGGATAAGAACGGTGTGAAACTGGCAGTCAGCGAGAAAGTATACAATCTTGTCATCGATGCCAATAATATGCTGGAAGAAGATGAGAGCCTGGATGCCACTATGGCGGCATTGCGCACATGTTTTCCTGAATTTGATGAGATGGCTGCAAGAAGTTATATTGCTGATAACCCGAAGTCACGTTATTACGTGACATTGAAGCAGCTTACCTATGATGAAATCAGTCCGTTTGTACAGATGCAGGCGGATGTTGAAAATTATCCGGATATCGCTGGCGTTTGGTTTGAAGAAGAATATAAGCGTGTATATCCGAATGGGGAACTGGCATGTGATATAGTCGGATTTACCGGAAAAGATAATATGGCAACATTCGGGCTGGAGGGCTATTATAACGATACCTTAAACGGTAGTGACGGCAGGGAATACGGATATCTGAATGACGATGAGACATTGGAGAGAACCACGATTTCTGCTACCGACGGTTACAATGTAGTAACCACAATCGATGCCAATATCCAGGGAATCGTTGAAAAATATTTGTACCAGTTCAATGAAGAAAATAAGAATGCAGCAAGAACCGGTAACGGAGCCAGAAATGTAGGATGTATTATTCAGGATATTCACAGCGGAGAAATCCTGGCAATGGCTTCGTATCCGAATTTTGACTTGAATGATACCAGAAATACGGATAATCTTATCGGAAGCCGTTTGTATACGGCGGAAGGTAAAATGGATCCGGAAGGTACCATTATTACACAGGAAAATGTAGCAGAAGTGTTAGCGGATGAAGATGTGTTGTATCAGAATCTGTATAACCTTTGGAAGAACTATTGTATTCAGGAAACTTACGAACCGGGTTCTACAGCAAAACCGTTTACGGTTGCGGCAGGACTGGAATCCGGCAAGATGACCGGTAATGAATATTATACCTGTAACGGACAGTTACATGTCGGTGATTACGATATCAAATGCCATAACTATAAAATGGGCGGTGACGGAACGTTATCCGTACAGCAGTCCATCGAGCAGTCCTGTAACGTGGCTCTCATGTTAATGGGACAGCAGATTGGTAAAAATATTTTCCTGGAATATCAGGACCGTTTCAATTTCGGATTAAAAACCAATATTGACTTGGCAGGAGAGACCAGAACAGAGTATTTGGTATTTAATGATAGGAATATGGGAGCAACTGAACTTGCGACCTCAACATTCGGACAGGGTTACAATGTAACCATGATTCAGATGATTTCGGCATTTTCATCGCTGATAAATGGCGGATACTATTATGAACCGCATCTGGTAAGTAAGATTACGGCATCGGACGGTTCGGTAGTACAGAATATCAATCCGCGAGTTGTGAAGCAGACAGTGTCTTCCACAACAAGTGAAAAGATTATTGAGTATTGTAACGGTGTAGTAGTAAACGGTACCGGTAAGACGGCCCGCCCTGCGGGTTATGCAATTGGCGGTAAGACGGGTACGGCCGAAACCATTCCGCGAGACAAGACAAATTATGTTGTTTCCTTTATGGGGTATGCGCCGGCAGACAATCCGCAGATTGCCATTTATGTTGTAGTTGACAGACCAAATACCAGCGATCAGGACGATGCAAAGTTTGCAACAAGAATCGTACGTAATATTTTAACGGAAACACTTCCGTACTTGAATATTTATATGACGGAAGAACTTTCCGAAAGTGAACAGGCAGAACTTTCCGAATTGAACATTTCCGTTAAAAAAGCAAATGTCATTGAAGAAGATACGCCTGAGGATGAGAAAGAACCGGAACCGGAAGTAAATGAGGATGGAACCATTAATGCCAACGGCGGAGATACTACTTCATCGACTCCGGTAAGCGAAGAAGAGATGCAAAGCGACAATGTGGATACGGCACCTTTGACGGGTACTTTGCTGGATCCGGAAATACAGTAATACAAACAGATGGAATAACCACGCAAGACGGGGAATAGATTAGACTAATCCCCGTCTTGTGAGGTTATGGAAGTGAAAAATAAGACCAGATACCGTAAAAAGATTGTAATACTGGCAAGCGGATGTGCGGTAATACTTTTCTTGCTGATTGTACGTCTTTCTTATGTAATGATAACGCAATCCGGTTATTATACCGACAGGGCATTGGAACTTCACCAAAGAGAACGAAGCATCAAAGCACAGCGCGGGAAGATTTACGATGCAACAGGAGAAGTGCTTGCGGATAATGTTACCGTATGCAGTATATCCGTAATACATAACCAGATAAAGGATAAGGAAGCAGTTATAAGTCTCTTAACGGAAAAATTGGGGCTTTCGGATGAATATGTAAGAAAGCGTGTCGAAAAAGTCACTTCGATAGAAAAGATTAAGAATAACGTGGATAAAAGTATCGGTGATGAAATCAGAAGTTATAACCTTGATGGAATTAAGGTTGATGATGGATACAAGCGGTATTATCCGTATGGTGAACTGGCTTCCAAAGTGCTCGGATTTACCGGTGGTGATAATCAGGGAATCATTGGTTTGGAAGTAGTATATGATGACGTGCTGCTTGGTACCAACGGAACGATTATGACTTACACCGATGCCAGAGGCGTGGAATTGACGGAATGGGGAGAAGAAAGAATTGAACCCATCCCGGGGGAAAATTTGTGTATCAGCTTGGATAGAAATATCCAGTCATATGCAACCCAGCTCGCTTACCAGGCTATGAAAACCAAAGAAGCCGCCAGCGTAAGTATAGTAGTTATGAACCCAAAGAACGGCGAAATCATGGCGATGGTAAATGTGCCGGAGTTTGATTTGAATGACCCCTATAATCTGAACGTGGATGAAAGTTCATTGACGGAAGAAGAAAAGATGAACATGCTTAACAGTAAGTGGAGAAACGGATGTATCAACGACACTTATGAACCGGGTTCCATTTTTAAGATTATTACTTCAGCCGCAGGATTGGAAGAAGACGTGGTTGATGTGGATTCCGGTTTTTCCTGCCCCGGATTTATAGTGGTGGAAGATAGGAAAATCAGATGCCATAAAACGGCGGGGCATGGAGGACAGTCGTTTTTGGAAGGAACGATGAATTCATGTAATCCCGTATTTGTAACGGTCGGTATGCGGCTTGGAAGCGATCGGTTTTACGATTATTTTGACAGATTCGGACTGCTTAATAAAACCGGTATCGACCTTCCCGGTGAAGCGGGGACCATTATGCATAAAAAAGAAAATATAGGGCTGGTGGAGCTGGCTACCATATCATTCGGGCAATCATTTCAGATTACACCGATACAGCTGGCAACAACAGTATCGTCGCTGATTAACGGCGGAATAAGGGTGACACCGCATCTGGCAGTGAAGACTGTTGATGAGGAAGGAAATACAAAAAGAGTTTTCACATACGATGATGACACCAGGATTTTATCAGAGGATACCAGTGCGACCCTGCGGGGAATTTTGGAAGAGGTTGTGGCAAACGGTACCGGTAAAAACGGCGGTGTGGAAGGATTCCGTATCGGAGGAAAAACAGCCACCAGTGAAACCCTGCCAAGAGGACAGGGGAAATATATTGCATCCTTCCTTGGTTTTGCCCCGGCGGATGATCCGCAGGTGGTAGCGGTTGCAATTGTCAATCACCCGAAAGGAAATTATTACGGAGGTTCGGTGGCAGCACCGATTATCAGGCAGTTATTTGAAAACATTCTTCCCTATTTAGAGGGAATGGATTATAATTAAATGATGCTGTTAGCATGGAATTAGGATAATTAAGTTCAGAAATAACAGAAAGGACTTTACAATACAATGGATATAAAAGGGAAAAAAGTGCTTGTTGCCGGTTGCGGAGTCAGCGGTGTGGCAGCTGCACAATTATTATATAAGGTTGGTGCCAAACCGGTTATGTTTGATACCAATACAGAACTTAAGAAAGAAGATGTTCTGGCACGGTTTAGCGAAGCATGTGAGGTGGATTTTATCACCGGCAAAGCAGATAACGAATTAATGGAGCAGCTTTCGCTTGTAGTCATCAGCCCGGGAATCCCTGTGGATGCGGATTTTGTGGAAGAGTTCAGAAAGAATAATCTTCCGATATGGGGAGAAATCGAACTGGCATATCAGTTTGCAAAAGGCGGGCTTGTGGCGATTACCGGTACCAATGGTAAGACAACGACAACGGCACTGGTTGGTCAGATTATGGGTGACTATTATAGCAGTGTGTTCGTAGTAGGTAATATTGGGAATGCCTATACAAAAGAGGCACTTAAGACGAAGGAGGATTCGGTAACCGTTGCCGAAATCAGCAGTTTCCAGCTTGAAACAGCAATGGATTTTCATCCCCATGTGTCAGCAGTTCTTAATATTACGCCGGATCATTTGAACCGTCATCATACAATGGAAGAGTATGTGCGTGTCAAAGAATCCATTGCAAAGAACCAGACCAAAGAAGATTTCTGTGTATTGAACTTTGAGGATTCCTATACAAAGGATTTTGGTACGCGTTGCAATGCAAGTGTAATTTGGTTTTCTTCCAAACAAAAAGTGGAAAACGGTTTTTATTTGGACAAAGATGTGATTTATAAAGTATCCGGTCAGAATGAGGAAGAAGTTATCCGGATGAGTCAGACGAATTTACTTGGTGACCACAATGCCGAAAACATTATGGCAGCAATGGCTATGTGTGAAGCATATGGAGTTCCTATGGATTCTATTGTTTCATCCGTTAAGAAATTTAAGGCAGTGGAGCACAGAATTGAATTCGTGGCTACAAAGCGCGGGGTGGATTATTATAACGATTCCAAAGGAACCAATCCCGATGCAGCAATCAAAGGCATTAAAGCCATGAATAAGCCGACGGTATTAATCGGTGGCGGTTACGACAAAGACAGTACATATGACGAATGGATAGAGAGTTTTGACGGTAAAGTCAAATTGCTTGTATTAATCGGACAGACAAGGGATAAGATTGCAGAATGTGCAAAAGAGCACGGATTTGCTGATATTGTTATGGCAGATACATTTGAAGAAGCTATGGATATCTGCATTAAGGAAAGTGCACCGGGAGATGCGGTATTGCTTTCACCGGCCTGCGCAAGCTGGGGCATGTTTCCGAATTATGAGGTGAGAGGACAGATTTTTAAGGAAATCGTTCACGGCATAAAAGAGTAGCGGAAAGGTATTTGTATGAATAGAAAAAAAGGGACAAGGAAAACGTCGGAATATTATTTTGATTACAGTCTGGTATTCATTGTATTATTTTTACTTGGATTCGGATTGATCATGGTATATTCTGCAAGTTCCTATGAAGCATCTATTTCCGAAAAACTGAATTATGATGCAGCGTATTATCTAAAAAAACAGTTGCAGTCAACCCTGATTGGAATTGTTGCCATGATTGCGGTTTCCCGTATCCCGTATCATTTTTGGGAACGTTTTGCGGTTATGGGATATGCCGTTTCGGTTATACTGATTCTTCTTGTGTTGACACCGCTCGGATATGAGGCCAACGGTGCAAGAAGATGGCTTAGGGTTGGTATTTCCATCCAGCCTGCAGAAATTGCCAAATTGGCAATGATTTTATTCCTTGCCAGTTTTATTTGCAAATTGGGGAAGGGAATCCGCTCAAGGAAAGGATTCTTACTGGTACTTGGAGTTCCGCTTCCGATTTGTGCGCTGGTTTGGTTTATTACGGAAAATATGAGTTCGGCGATTATCATTTTCGGAATTGCCTTTTTGATGTTATTTGTAGCAAGCCCTGATTATAAGCCTTTTGTAATTATAGGAGCAATCGGAGTTACCGTAGTGGCGGTTGCAGTTTTTGCTTTGACACAGCTGGATGCTTCACAACTTGGTGTCCGTGGCGCCAGAATTTTGGCTTGGCTGGATCCGGAAGCGTATGCATCGGGAAAAGGCTTCCAGACGTTGCAGGCATTGTATGCCATCGGTTCCGGCGGTATTTTCGGAAAAGGTCTCGGACAGAGTATGCAGAAACTCGGATTTTTGCCGGAGACACAGAATGATATGATTTTTTCCATTGTTTGTGAAGAACTCGGATTATTTGGCGGTATTGCCATTATACTTATGTTTTTACTTTTAATCTGGCGTTTTATGATTATAGCCAATAATGCATCGGATTTGTTTGGTGCACTTTTGGTGGTAGGGGTACTCGGACATATTGCAATTCAGGTTATTTTAAATATTGCCGTTGTTACCAATACCATTCCGAATACAGGTATTTCACTTCCGTTTATCAGTTACGGCGGTTCTTCCGTATTGTTTTTGCTGATAGAAATCGGATTGGTATTAAGTGTGGCACGAGGAATTAATATATCGGAATAACGGGTACAAGATACGGTTTTTCTTTTGCGGAATATAATAAAGATAAGAAATGTTATGTTCCGGAAGGATAACTGTGAACAGTATTCATATAAAAGGAAACGGACCTCTTGAGGGAGAAGTTTATGTGCAGGGGTCAAAAAATGCAGTGTTGCCGATATTGGCAGCAACCATCCTGATAAACGGAGTCTGTATAATAAAAAACTGTCCGGAAATATCGGATGTGGACTGTATGCTCGGTCTCTTAAGGAGCCTTGGTTGTAAAGCAGACCGTGATAAAGAACAGCTTGTGATAGATACATCGGCCATTAGTGAAAGCAGATTGCCGGGAGAACTGGTTACCTGTATGCATTCTTCCGTAATGCTTTTGGGACCGCTGCTCGCCGTTTGTAAGGAAACGACCATGAACTATCCGGGAGGCTGCGTGATTGGGGAACGCCCCATTGATATTCATCTTCAGGTTCTGGGAAAGATGGGAGCTTCTTTCATTTTAGAAAAAGATTCCGTAAAAGGAAGAGCGCCAAACTTGAGGGGAGCCTGTATTACCCTGCGTTTTCCGAGTGTGGGTGCGACGGAAAACGGCATTATGGCGGCAGTACTTGCTGAAGGAACTACTGTTTTACGAAATTGCGCAAAAGAACCGGAGATCCGGCAACTATGCGATTTTTTAAATAAAGCCGGAGCAAAAATATACGGTGTTGGTGAAAGTGAACTCATTATTGAAGGCGTTAAGAAACTGAATCCGATAACCTATACCATAGAACCGGACAGAATTGTTGCGGGAACCTATCTTTTGTCTGTAGCGGCAACAGGTGGAAATGCTTATATACGGAATGCTCCTTTTGAAGAAATGACGGCTGTAATTGATGTAACAAGGCGTCTTGGATGCGAAGTGACGCGTACCACAGGAGGTATTCTGGTCAAAAGAGAGGGGCGGCTTATGCCGGTTCCTTACATAGAGACAATGGTACATCCGGGATTTCCAACCGATTTGCAATCGGTCCTGATTGTAGCGCTGGCAGTTGCAGAGGGCGAGAGCATAGTAGAAGAATCCATTTTTTCGGATCGTTTTAAGATAGTTGGGGAACTTAACAGGATGGGAGCCAATATCACCGTAAACGGAAACAGGGTCTATATAAGAGGGGTAAAGCAGCTTTATGGAAGCGATGTTGCAGCAGCGGATTTACGGGGCGGCGCGGCATTGGTTTTGGCCGGTATTATGGCCCGTGGTGATACGATTGTCCGTAACTGTCATTATATAAAGCGCGGATACGAAGATATTTGCAGGGATTACCGAATGCTGGGGGCATGTGCCGTAGGCATCGGGTAGGAGAGGATTTGGCTAAAAAGAAAAAAACACAAAAAAAGAAAAAGTTGAATATAAATACATGCCGGATGAGAAGTCTGTGCATTACTGTCATTGTTTTGGCAGTAATGCTTGGAATATTGTATTTTGCATCTTACTATTTTACAGTAAAAACGGTAACGGTAGAGGGCAATGTGCATTATTCGGATGAAGAAATCCAAGAGATGGTTTTGGGTGGAAAACTGGGAAGGAATTCTCTTTATCTGACACTTAAATACCGTAATAAACAGATTGAGGACGTGCCTTTTATTGAGACCATGGATGTTGATATTGTGTCAAATGATACGGTAAAAATAACAGTGTACGAGAAGACAATGGCCGGGTATGTGGAATATATGGATAGGTACTTCTATTTTGACAAGGACGGTACCGTTGTGGAATCTTCCGATATCAAAACACTCGGAATTCCGCAAATAAAAGGTCTTCAGTTTGATCATATCGTATTGCTTGAAAAATTGCCGGTTGAGGATGAGACGATATTTAATCATATTCTGGATGTTTCCCAACTTATGGACAAATATGGGATTTCGGCCGAGCAGATATACTTTGACAGGGACTACCGGATTACATTGTATTTCGGGGATGCAAAGATCAAACTCGGTGGCACGGACTATATTGATGAAAAGATTATGAAACTGAAAATGATTCTTCCGAGTATTGAAGGCAAGAAGGGAACACTTCGGATGGAAAACTATACACCGGATTCTTCGGGCGTAACATTTGAATTGGATGAGTAGCAAAAATAAATTATCATATTTTTGAAAAAAAGATTGCTAAAAAAGGAAATTAATTATATGATAAAAAATAGGAATTATGATGGGATGAAGGAGGAAGTACCTTTGTTAGAAATTAGGACAAGTGATGCAGAATCCGGCGCAAAGATTTTAGTCGTAGGTGTAGGCGGTGCCGGTAATAATGCTGTTAATAGAATGATTGATGAAAGTATAAGCGGAGTAGATTTCATCGGAGTAAATACGGACAAGCAGGCTCTTTCTTTATGTAAGGCTCCTAAGTTGTTACAGATTGGCGAGAAACTTACAAAGGGACTCGGAGCAGGTGCTAAGCCTGAAATCGGTGAGAAGGCTGCCGAAGAAAGCTATGATGAGTTACAGAACGCATTACAGAGTTACAACATGGTATTCGTAACATGCGGTATGGGTGGCGGTACCGGTACAGGTGCGGCTCCTGTAGTTGCTAAGATTGCCAAGGATATGGGTATCCTTACGGTTGGTGTTGTTACCAAGCCTTTCCGTTTTGAAGCAAGAGCAAGAATGACCAATGCCATTGCCGGTATCGAGAAGTTAAAAGGCAATGTGGATACATTGATTGTTATTCCTAACGATAAATTACTTGAGATTGTTGACAGAAGAACAACTATGCCGGAAGCTCTTAAGAAGGCGGATGAAGTTCTTCAGCAGGCGGTTCAGGGTATTACTGACCTGATTAATGTTCCTGCAGTTATCAATCTTGACTTTGCCGATGTACAGACTGTTATGCGCGGTAAGGGTGTTGCCCATATCGGTATCGGATACGGTAAGGGTGATGATAAGGCTATGGAAGCTATTAAGATGGCAGTGGAATCGCCGTTACTCGAGACTACCATCAAGGGTGCTACCGATGTTATTATCAATGTTTCCGGAGATATCTCCATGTACGATGCAGACGATGCGGCTAACTATGTACAGCAGATTGCCGGTGAAGATATCAATATTATCTTTGGTGCGATGTATGATGACTCACAGCCTGATTGCTGTAAGATTACGGTTATTGCAACAGGACTTGAAGAGGGTGGTGCTCCTACAAGACCGGGTACACTCGGTGGATTTGCCAAGACTCCTATGGGAGGCATCGGTACAATGGGAACAGCAAGACCGCTTTCACCAAAGCCTGCTATGCCAATGCCCGGTGCACAGCGTGAAGTGGTTCGCCCTACAAGCATTCAGCGTCCTACCGATATTAAGAGCAAAGTAGAAGAGAATCAGTTAAAGATTCCGGAATTCCTTCAGAAGAAATAATAAGCATTTTCAGAACGTCACGAATATTCGTGGCGTTCTTTTTTGTATGAAACATCCTTTGTCACATTATGGGGGAAAACAGAAATGTAAATCCCTGTCAGGACCTTTCTTTTTTGACAAAATAATTGCCTCATTCTGCTTATACTGAATGGTGTAGGAGGTGAGGGAAATAGTTCATATTTATATCGAATATTTTTTCCTTTTAAACTTCGTTCTATTGTTCTGTATTTGGAACCTGGTAAGCGTTTTTCTTTCCTGTACTGTCACGCAGAAAAGGATTCTTATAGGTTCATTTCTTGGAACAATTATTAACTGCATATGTTTATATCTTCCGCTTGTAATGTTACTTAGGTTACTGTTTGGAGCTTTCTTTTCCGGTACGGCAGCGGGCATTCTGGTTTTGCCGAAAAAAAGCACAAAGAGTATGTACATAAAATGCCTGATAATGCAGACAGAGACAGCAGTGTTGTTGGGCGGAAGTATTGCAATATTGCAAAAGTTTATTTTTAAAGCGGACTTTACGGTTATGCAAATGTGCATGACAAGTATAGTAATGACCGTTATTCTCCGTTTTCTCCTACAGCATTTTTTTATTAAAAGGCAGAAATTGTATTATCCGGTGTTGTTGTATTGTGACGGAAAAGAATATCCGATGAGAGCACTGGCGGATACAGGAAACGGGCTGATAGAACCCATAAGTAAAAAGGCGGTATGCCTTGTGGGAAGGGATTATTTTGAAAGACAGTGGGAAAAGGAGGGAGAACGGAAAGATTTTCAACCGGTAAGATTCCGGGCAATCCCGTATCATGCGGTAGGGACCCCAAATGGGATTTTACATGGTTATGAAATGGACCGTCTGATCATTTTTACAGACGAAAGAAAGGTCGAAATTCTAAAACCGATGATAGGCATCAGCAATCACGCTGTCGGAAACAGAGGTACCTATCAGATGATTTTACAACCTCAGTTACTAAGCGAAGGAGAGATTTAATATGGTATTAAAAGTTACTCTGCCCGGAAGGTTTCAGATGAAATTTACCCAGAAGGAAAAGGGACTTTTCATGATGAAACAGGGAGATATTCATTATATTGGCGGAACTGAGGTGCTTCCGCCGCCATTACCTGCTGATAAAGAATATGAGATGATACAGAGCCTGACTACGGAGGAAGATGCCAACGCCAGGTCGGTATTGATTGAACATAATTTACGCCTTGTGGTATATATAGCAAAAAAATTTGATAATACGGGCGTTGGTGTGGAGGATTTGATTTCCATCGGAACCATCGGGCTTATTAAATCCGTGAATACATACAATCCCGATAAGAATATTAAACTTGCAACGTATGCGTCCCGATGCATCGAAAATGAGATTCTGATGTACCTGCGCAGAAATAATAAAACGAAACTGGAAGTGTCCATTGATGAGCCGTTGAATGTGGATTGGGACGGAAACGAACTTCTGTTATCGGATATTCTCGGGACCGATGAAGATGTCATATACCGTGATTTGGAATCGGAGGTGGAGCGTAAACTTCTGATAAAGGCGATTAACAAATTATCGGATAGAGAACGTTTGATTATCAATTTAAGATTTGGTCTTAACTCCAGGGATGGAGAAGAGATGACGCAAAAAGAAGTTGCCGCTCTGCTTGGGATTTCACAGTCCTATATTTCCCGTTTGGAAAAGAAAATTATGAAACGTCTGCAAAAGGAAATCAATTCGAGCAATTGTGAATAAAAAGGCAGGAATCAGTGAATCCTCTTAATAGCAAAAAACTATTAGGAGGACATGGGAATGGCACAGGGAAAAGTTGAAATTTGTGGCGTAAATACAGCAAAGCTTCCGCTTCTGAAATCATCAGAGCAGGAAGCTTTTTTTGCACGTATAAAACAAGGAGATGAAGAAGCCAGACAGCAGTATATTGAAGGAAATCTGCGTTTGGTACTCAGTGTCATTAGAAGGTTTTCAAACAGTAGTGAGAATTTGGATGATTTGTTCCAGATTGGCTGCATTGGTTTAATCAAGGCAATTGATAATTTTAATACATCCATGATGGTGAAGTTTTCAACCTACGCGGTGCCGATGATTCAAGGGGAGGTCAGAAGATATCTTCGTGATTCCGGCAGTATCCGGGTCAGCCGTTCTTTAAAGGACACGGCCTATAAAGCAATTTATGCAAGGGAGTGTATGACAAGACAAAATGCCATGGAGCCGACAATTAATGAAGTGGCAAAAGAAATCGGGATTTCTAGCGAAGATATTATCTATGCCCTTGATGCTATCCAGAGTCCGGTCAGTCTATATGAACCGGTTTATACGGACGGCGGAGATACCCTCTATGTGATGGACCAGGTTAGTGATAAGAAGAATAAGGAAGAAAACTGGGTTGAAACCCTGGCCCTTAAAGATGCCATGAAAAAACTGACTGCCCGTGAAAAGGAAATTATCGGCCTGCGTTTCTTTGAAGGAAAAACCCAAATGGAAGTGGCGGATATGATTGATATTTCCCAGGCCCAGGTCAGCCGATTGGAGAAGAATGCATTAAGAATTATGCGTAATTACTTGAGGGAATCATAGAGCGGATACCCCATGGGCGTAACAGATAATGGAGTTTCTCATATACTAAAATAAAAGGGAAATGAGAATGCCATGCTCTTTTGTGAATTAAAGAAAAAAGAAGTAATCAGCCTAAGAACCTGTAACCGCATCGGCTATGTCGTAGATCTAGAATTCGACCACTGTAGTGGTTGTATTAAGAAGATTATCGTATCCGACAGGTGCAAATGGTTTCCCGGTTTGTGCCAGGATTCTGATTGTTATATCTGCTACAAAGATATCAAACAAATCGGCCCCGACATTATTATCGTGGATGTGTGAGAGAATATGGGTGTCCGGTCTGTGGGCGGCGGTAGGCTGCTACAAACAACCCTCTGTTAACGCCGGCACTTGGCGAGGTATTACCGAGCCTAGTACCGTTGCGTTATAAAGGGAGCGAAAGCGTGTTGTGCGTAGCAGCCTACCGCCGCCCACAGACCGGACACCCATATTCCCTTTCCAAATCTAAAAAAGTTGACATAAATTTCTAAATCAAATATAATATTTGAAAATGGGAAGATGGGGGACGAAAATATGAAATGTCCATTTTGCAGCCACGAAAATACAAGAGTAATCGATTCCAGACCTGCTGAGGAGAATAATTCCATCAGACGTCGTAGAGTGTGTGATGAATGTGGTAAGCGTTTTACCACATATGAGAAAATTGAGACGATTCCTCTGATTATTATTAAAAAAGATAATAACCGTGAGACATACGACCGTTCTAAGATTGAAGCGGGAGTACTGCGCGCATGCCATAAGCGTCCGATTTCCGCTAATCAGATTAACCAGTTGATAGATGAAGTAGAGACCGAGATTTTCAATATGGAAGAGAAAGAGATTCCGAGTGAAATTATCGGTGAATTGGTTATGAACAAATTAAAGGATCTTGAAGCGGTAGCATATGTGCGTTTTGCATCCGTATACCGTGAATTTAAGGATATCAATACCTTTATGGATGAATTAAAGAAAGTAATATCAAAGTAATCACTGTTCATGATAGGACAGCGTATTGCGGTAAGCGAGGATATAGAAATGACAACAAATGAAAAAGAACAACAGTTGAAGAGCGCAAAGGGCTTGGTCGAACTGGCAAACGGATTCCGTTTGATTTTTCTGTTTGCAGGTATTCTTCTTTTACTGTTTTTGTTCTTCGGTGGAAAATGGTTTGAAGGAACAGCGTGGTTTGCATCTGCCAGTGTAACTGCTTTCCGGATTGCTGAGTGGGATATTATTCTGTTGGTAATATCTACATTTGCAAAATTATTTTTTGTAGCCAGATATAATAATATTGTTAAAAAAGGTTAACTTTTTTGGCCGTTTGATTTTATCAGACGGCTTTCCCTATTTTGAGAGGTAGATTTGATGTTTAAAGTTTTTTATCCGGATGAATATTATGATTCCGCATATAGCATCGATTTTGAAAAACTCTACCGCGAAGGATACCGCGGAGTGATTTTTGATATTGATAATACATTGGTGCCGCATGGGGCACCGGCCGATGAGAGAAGCATTGCTTTTTTTGAAAGACTTAAGGAAATCGGTTTTGAGGCAACGCTTTTATCCAATAACAAAGAGGCCCGTGTAAAAATGTTTAATGAGCCTGTTGGTGTACATACTATCTGGAAGGCAAACAAACCGTCAGCTAAGGGATATATGGAAGCCATGAAACTTATGGGCACGGATGGGACAAGCACGGTTTTTGTAGGAGACCAGCTTTTTACCGATGTGTGGGGGGCTAAGAATGCGAAGATACGCTCCTTTTTGGTAAAACCCATGAATCCTAAAGAAGAGATACAGATTGTTATAAAAAGAAGACTGGAAGCAGTGGTATTATTTTTCTATTTGAGAAAACACCGCATAAAAACGAAAGGTGAGTAACAAAAGGAGTTACCATGGAGATTAACGGGAAAACAAAATTAATGGGGCTTATCGGCAATCCGGTGGAGCATACGCTGTCCCCGGTAATACATAACACGATTGCTTCATGTATGAATGAAAATATGGCATATCTTCCGTTTCCGGTAAAGGAAGACTTGGAGATGGCAGTAAAAGGAGCTTACGCGCTTGGTGTACAGGGAATGAATGTGACGGTTCCTTACAAGAGTGCTGTTATGCCATCACTTGTCAATGTGGACGAACAGGCGGCTATTATCGGAGCAGTAAATACGCTGGTAAGAGTAGACGGCGGATATAAGGGATACAACACTGATTTGCCGGGGCTTTACCGTGCGATGAGAAGTGACGGAATTGAACTTGCGGATGCCAAAGTAGTAATTCTCGGTGCGGGAGGTGCTGCGCGTTCGGCGGCATTCCTATGTGCTTTCCACAAAGCAAAAGAAGTATATATATTAAATCGTACCGTCCCAAAAGCAGCACTTGTGGCAGAGGAAGTAAAAGAAAAGACCGGATTTACGGAAGTAAAGGTCCTGTCTCTTACAGACTATGATAAACTTCCGGGAGATGGATATTTGTGTATTCAGGCAACGAAGGTCGGACTTTTTCCAAATGTGGAGGAAAGCCCTGTAAGTGAACCGGCATTTTATGAAAAATTGGCTGTTGTGTATGATTTGATTTATACGCCGTGGGAAACAAAGTGTATGCAGTTTGCAAAAGAGCAGGGAGTTATGGCCTATAACGGTCTTAAGATGCTTTTGTATCAGGGGGTGGCTGCTTATGAGATGTGGAATCATACGACGGTGCCGGAAGATGTTGTTTCAATTGCATATGAGGAACTATTGAAAAAAGTAAAATAGAGGCTACCATGAAGAATATTATTTTAATCGGATTTATGGCTTGTGGAAAAAGCAGTGTCGGAAGGAGACTTTCCCAAGCGCTTAATATGGATTTTTTGGATACCGATGAATTAATCGAAAACAAAGCCGGAACAACGGTTTCGGATATTTTTGCCACGCAGGGAGAGGCGGCATTCCGTATGATGGAAACGGAGTGTCTGAAGGATTTGCTTAATAGGGAAGGCAGTGCATTTGTATTGTCGGTTGGCGGAGGACTTCCGATTCGCGAAGAAAACCGAAGGTTATTACCGCAGATAGGAACGGTTATTTATTTGAAAGTATCTCCGGATACCGTTTTTATGCGTGTGCGTAATGATAAGACCAGACCGCTCTTGCAGACAGCCAATCCAAGAGGACGTATTATGGATTTGATGTGTTCCAGAAGGCGTTTTTATGAGGATGCGGCGGATTACATAGTGGAAGCTGACAATAAGTCGTTTGAAGAAATCATCGAAGAGATTAAGGAGAATTGCAAGTGAAAATCTTAGTGATTAACGGACCGAACCTGAATTTTCTCGGTATCAGGGAACCGGGTATTTACGGGAAACAGGATTATAATTATCTTGTGAATATGATTGAAGAAAAATGTAAAGAATGTGGATGTGAAGTGACATGTTTCCAGAGCAATCATGAAGGGGAGATTATCGACAGAATCCAGGAAGCCTATTATGACGGCACGCAGGGGATTGTAATTAATCCCGGGGCATATACACACTACAGTTATGCAATTCACGACGCATTGGCAAGTGTGGACATGCCGAAAGTGGAGATACATATTTCGGACATTACCGCCAGGGAGGAATTCCGTAAAGTATCCGTAACGGCACCGGCATGTGACAAACAGATATATGGTCAGGGACTTAACGGTTATCTGATGGCAATTGATTATCTGTTGCAATAAAGAAAGATTCAGCAGTAGCCGTTCCAACTGTAAAAATCTTAAAAAAGTGTTGAAATATGGAAGATTATCATGTAAACTGTTAAAGGATTATAACGTGAACAATTTTAGGAGGATTTAGTATGATTTCTGCAGGTGATTTCAGAAATGGTGTTACCATAGAATTAGAAGGAAATATTTTCCAGATTATCGAATTCCAGCATGTAAAACCGGGTAAGGGCGCAGCGTTCGTCAGAACAAAGTTAAAAAACATCAAGAGTGGTGGTGTTGTAGAAAAAACTTTCCGTCCTACTGAAAAATGCCCTCAGGCACGTATTGATAGAAAAGATATGCAGTATCTTTACAGTGATGGTGATTTATTCTATTTCATGGATGTAGAAAGCTATGACCAGATTGCTCTTGCACAGGATGCTATCGGTGATGCATTAACATTCGTTAAAGAAAACGAAATGTGTAAAGTATGTTCCCATAACGGTAACGTATTTGCAGTAGAACCACCATTATTTGTTGAATTGGTTATCACAGACACAGAGCCGGGCTTCAAAGGCGATACAGCAACAGGTGCGACAAAGCCTGCTATTGTTGAAACAGGTGCTAAAGTATTGGTTCCTTTATTCGTAGACCAGGGTGATACCATTAAGATTGATACACGTACAGGTGAATATCTCTCTCGTGTGTAATTGCACATCTGATACAGAATATGCTTATAAGACAACGGACTTTTTGTCCGTTGTTTTTTTGTTTCTATTTCCACTCTTATTACACATCAAAAGGAGAATTATCTATGAAAGACATGTCTTATGAAAATTTTTGTGAACGAATGAAAGATATTTTGCAACAGTATTATGGTGTGGAGACGAACGTGAAACTTCATACCGTACAAAAAGTAAATGGGGTGGTGCTTCACGGGATAACGGTTATGAACGAAGGACAGACCATTATGCCCACTCTGTATTTGGAGTATTATTATGATGAATATAACAGCGGTGTGCCGCTTCATGATGTAGTACACCATTTTATTTTGGAGTACGAAAAGGCCGCAATCTGTGATGATTTTGATATTGGTTTTTTTGAATTCTATGATAAAGTCAAACCGCATCTCGGATATAAGCTGATTAATTATGGGATGAACAAGGATTTGCTGAAAGAGATTCCGCACAAGCGTTATTTGGATTTGGCAATTGTATGTTATTGCAATATTGTGGACGACAGAATCGGTAAGGGGACAATATTAATCCGCAACGAGCATCTTGATATATGGAAGATTGAAAAAGATATCTTAATCCGGGATGCGCTTAAGAATATGCCGGTAATATATCCGCCGGAGTTAATTAATATGGCCGATTTGTTAAAGGAATTGTACGATGATCCCGCACAGCTTATTTGTGGGAAACTTCCGATGTACGTACTGACAACCAAATTGAGAATGTATGGTGCGGCAGCCATTTTGTACAGCGGGCAGTTAGAATCAATAGCAAAGGAAGTGGAAGACGATTTTTATCTGCTTCCGAGTTCCATACATGAGATTATTATTCTTCCCAAAAAATATGGGACAGATGAAGAATATCTGTCCCAAATGGTTGATGAAATTAATCATGAGCAGCTTGATATAGAAGAAGTGCTTTCCAATCATGCCTATCTATACTCGAATCTTACGAAAGAAGTCACATCATTACCACTGATTCCATACAAGAAGAACTAAGGTAATAATGGTAACAAATGCAAATACACCAAACTCTACAACACAAGAAAGAACGGCATGCGTCTTATTATGCATGCGTGATTTGTCCGAAAACTGCAGCAGGCCGATAGTAGAGAATAAAAGACCGACGACAACATAACGGTAGTTTGCGCTGCAGGTATACATGTATTTAACAATGAAAGCAATAAAGGTAAGGAATACGATTACATGTCCTACAAGTAAGAATACGCCAAGATCCTTATCCCCTTTTTTGATTTCACGGATTTCCATAATAATAGTAATAATAAACAGTACAATTCCGAGAGTTGCAGCGAGCACCAGGGCAATCCGGCAACACATCAGAAGGAAATCGGACAAGTCAGGACGGATTTCATCGAATAAGGAAGTACGGAATAAAATATGCCATACATTACACATAGTGTATCCGTTAATGGTGTGGAACGGATATTCCAATTCCAATGATGACGGAATTCCAAACACATCCCAATAAGAAAATCTGCCGATAAATTGTTCGGATTCTTCGGTTAATACAGGAACACCGGGATTGGTATCGTAGAATACTAAGTTTCTGACAACCCAGGATAATCCGATGCCGGCGGTAACGGCTAAGAATATGGCATATTCCTTAATGCTTTTCCACATGCGGCCATTCTTGCATTCACTGATAAAGTGAAGAAGGAATACGGCTGCGAGTGGGAATGCCATAACTGCACAGTTAAGCTTGGTAATCATTCCAAATCCGAGAGCCAGAGCAATTTTTAACAGGTTCTTAAGTGTTTTCTCTTCAAGCCACACCAGTGAAAAATAGAAGCAGGTAAAGGTTAATAATGTACACAGCATATCATTATTGGTGCTGGCTGACATATAAATCATACCCGGATGGAATGTGATTAGTGCCATTCCAAGTACCATACAGGTGTCGGAACATTTTACTTTCTTAAAAATACCGTAACTTACTGTCAGGCATAATGCAGAGTATAAAAGCGTCAGTGCCTGAATGTTTTCGAAGGCCAGGCGTTCGCCCACACCAAGGAAAATCTGTAAATCAATAAACAGGCAGCTGATTATATGATGTACCGGAGGGTGGTAGTAGGAAAATAATTTGTACGGACTGAAATTCGGAAGATGTCCGAATTTGCATAAATATTCGATGTAGCCTAAATGTCCCGGATTTACCAGGTCATCGGACAGACCGGAGAAATATCCGACATCATGCTGGCGGTCTACAACACCGGTAAATATAACGTACATGCTTCTGAATAATACACCGCCCAAAATAATCAGGAATATCTTGTCGTCGGTGGTTAACTCTTTTTTGCGGAACATAAAAAAGCACAGGGCTAAAAATGCAAAAAAGAGCAGTGTGAACACATTCATTTTGAATTCATGTGATGCATTGGTAAATGCCGCACTTGCCTGCATGATAGTGGTCATTAAGAAAAGAACCCCGATCATAATATAGGTACGGTATTTGCTTAAAAATGTGATTTTACTGTTCATAGTATGTCCCCTCAAATTCATTACTCCTTATTATAAAGAAAGAAAAAATATTTGGCAATACTTTGCAATTTTAGTAAGGCATGGTATACTTGTCTACATGAAAAAAATAAGAAGTATACTATGTAAAGAACAGAATAAATATTTCAAATATGCAATGGGAATATTGTGCGCATTGCTTGGCATGGCGGTTCTTGTTATCTGTATTCTTCATGGTCTTGGAGAGGACATTTGGTATGATGAAGTGTTCTCTGTGCGCTTTATGGAGCACGGATATTCAGAGATTGTTTGGCTGACATCACAGGATGTTCATCCGCCTTTGTATTACTGGTATTTGAAGTTGTTCCATGATGCCGGAAAGTTGCTTGTTCCGGGTGCCTCATCCGTTGCTCTGTGTAAGCTGGCATCCGTATTCCCTTTTATCGGGATTTATATCTATGCTTTAACATTGGTTCGTAAGCGTTTCGGATGGCAGGTTACGGGAATCTTTATGCTGTTCCTTGTTATCATGCCGCAGATTCCTGTTTATATGCTTGAGATTAGGATGTATTCGCTGGCGTTATTTTTTATAACAGCGATTTTCCTGCATGGATATGAGTTGGTATTGGGCTATTCCTCAGAAAAGGCGAGGGTTCACTGGATTGCCTTCTGGTTATACGGTATCCTGACAGCATATACACAGTATTATGCGTGTATAGCAGTAGTATCGGTATATATCGCACTCTTTGTATTCTTTGTTTTGCAAAAAGAGAAGAAGCAGCTTGGTAAGTTATGTATTTGCGCAGGATTGTCTGTTGTGTTGTATCTGCCGTGGCTGCCTTCATTTATAAGCCAGGTTACTACTGTAAGCAGTAATTACTGGATACAGCCTTTGACATTCCGAAGTATTTTCGGATGTATTAAGCATGTATTTTTACCGGTATCCAATTCAGTGACTAAGAATTATATTCTGGCATTGGCCATGATTGCGATATTCGGTCTTGCATTTATCTATAGCTTTATTAAGAAAAAAGAGGCATCACACCGTTATTTTATTCTTTGCGGCATTTTTATTCCCGTATTTACGGCATTTATGGGATTTGTGTGCTCAGCACTCAGCCGGCCGATTTTTGTATACCGTTATCTGGTTCCGTGTCTTGGGGCAATGTGGCTTGTAGCCATATATGTTATTACGGACAGTTTTTCTAAGAATTGGACAGTCCTGTTGCTGGTTCCGTTTTTGCTGGCAGGACATTCCAATATGCAGGCATTTCATTGGGAAGAAAACAATAAAGTTGTCCAGATGGAAGTGACAAAGGATTTACTGGATGAACTTCCCAAGGATGCGGTTGTATTATGTAATTTTGATCATGTGCAGGCAGTGAGTGCATATTATTTGCCGGAGGATAGACCGGTATACCTTTACGGCTGGGAAACAGAAGATCTTATTATGAAGTTATTGCCTAATTGCAGACATGTGGAAGATGTCACGGAGCTGAAAGAACTGATGGAATCAGAGGATGTGTATTTCTTCGGAAGTTTCAACAGCAGGGATGATTTGCTTGCAGAATGGATGAATGAGGGAATCCAATATACGGAAGAGGGAACCTATTTACTGGAGAGGTATTATTTCAATGTGTATCACTTGTATAACGAGTAAATGTAAGAATTTTATAAAGGAAAATATTCTGTTTAGCCTGTTTTTTGCGGGAATGATTATTTACTATGCATACAGTATGTTTGCGATAAAGCCATGGTATGATGAACTGTATACTTACTATTCCTTTATTTCCAGAGGCCCGGTTTATGCGGCGATTCATTGGCCGGTTCCGAATAACCATGTGTTTTATTCGGTTTTGTCCGCTTTTTTGGATTATATGGGTAATCCGTATATTGGGCTCAGAGGTATTTCCTTTATTGCTGCATGTGCCAATCTGATACTTTTGTATCGCTTTGCGGGCCGTTTTATGGATAAGTATTTTGCGGCAGGCGCGGTTTTTTTATATGCAGCGGTATGGCAGGTTAATACACTTTCCGTACAGGGAAGAGGCTATACAATTTCGATTACGTTTTACCTTCTGGCATTATTATGTATGGAGAAAATATGCCGCGAGCAGGCATCATTTTGGGATTATGCAATATATGCCTGCAGTTTAACAGGCGGATTATATGCCCTTATCAGTTCCACATTCTGGGTGATTCCGGTTTGTCTTACCGGCGGAATCGTGCTTCTTTTTACAAAGAAATATAAGACCATGTGGAAGTTGATTGCAGCTTCTTTAGTTGCGGCATGCATGACTTTGTTTTTATATACGCTTATCTGGCTGGCAATCGGTTCCAATCTGATGTCCAAGGACCCGGCGAATGCGTATTTTGGGGTATATCAGGTTACCATTATTTTGAAGACTCCGTTTGAAGCATTGCGTACCGGTATGGAATACATGTTGGCAACCCCTTATATCCAGGGAGATGAGAGAAGTTATATTATCAAAGAATTGTATAATTATCTAACGGGTGTATTTGATTTGTTCTATTCCGGATTTGGAAGGATTCTTCCGGTTCTTTGCGGTGGAATCGGTGTGGTTGCAATAGTTTCTGCAGTTAAGAACCGCCTTAAAGAAGGCAGAAAATGGTATTTTGCGGTATATCTGGCAGTTGCTGTAGTGATGGTGCCGGTTATGCTGATTATCCAGAGTGTACAGCCGTATTACAGGGTATTTGCATTCCTTGGAGTGCCGGTAAGTTTATTGCTTAGTTGGGCACTGTATCTGATCATTTCCAAGATACAGAATAAAAAAGAAATGATTGCAAGAGTGTGCTGTGTTGCATTATTCCTTATCAGTGTCTTTGCTTTGACGAGGGAGTCTTATAACTCCCAATATGCATATAGGGAAACAGAGATTGCGCAGATTTTAGAATCGGAAGCAGATAATATTGACACCATCTGTTATGCGGATGATTATCAGAAATATGTCCTTAAATTCTACTACGATTTACAACCGCAGGAGATGCCGATTGAAGAAGCCGGTTATGTTCTTCTTCCAAAAGAACTGCATGATGAATCGTATGAAGTGCCGGTCTGGCCGACGTTATTTACGCATGAATCCTTTAATTTTGAGTATTTGAATGCGAATTTTGACATGATTCAGGAAAGCGAATCATATGAATTATATAAGAGGTTATAAACAGAGGAGAAGGGTAAGCCTTCTCCTTTTTGTAACTTGTATGGAAACATTTTGAAAAGGCCGTTTACTGGACAACAAGCCGAAGATATGTTATGATAACCACTGGCGTAACAAATTTGTAATATTTTGCACCTGTAGTCTAATGGATAGAACGGAGGCCTCCGACGCCTTTAATGCAGGTTCGATTCCTGTCGGGTGCATTTGGTTACGCTCTTCTTATGAATGTGAAATTTTCAGAATGAAAGGTTAGGTTATTATTTTGAATAAGAAACACGGGATGAGAGAAAAATGGCATTCTTTTATTGAATGGTGTAAGGATATCGGCGGACTGATTAAGGAAAACCGCAATATTACGATTGCAATAGTTGTTTTCGTTGCATTGGTTGCCGCAGCAGTTATTATCAGTACAACATTAGGTGAGAAATCTCCGAGTGCCGAAGCAATTGCAGTAGCAGAGACTACATCTGTTTCTGAGACGGAAGAAGCGACGACTATGACAATTCCGGACGAACCGCTTCAGGAAGATGCTTTTGCAGAGGTAAATGAACTGGTTAAGAAGTATTACCAGGCAATGGCAGACGGTGATATGGATACATTGTTATCTATTTCTACGGGACTGGATGACAAAGAGCAGATTAAGATTGTTAAAAAGAGCGAATATGTAGAGAATTATCCTACGGTAACCTGTTATACCAAGCAGGGACCGATTGCAGATTCCTATATTGTGTATGCGTACTATGAAGTAAAATTGGTTGATTATGAGACATTGACTCCGGGTATGAATGCACTCTATGTATGTAAGAAAGAAGACGGTTCCTATTTTATTAACGGGGAGACGCAGTCCGATGAAATCATTGAATATTGTGAGATGATTTCCGCACAGGATGATGTTGTCGATTTGGTAAATACCGTTCAGGTTAAATACAATGAGGTTAAGTCTACGGATATGGAACTCAGTAAGTTCTTGGATGAGTTACCGGATATCCTGACAGCGGCAGTCGGTGAAGAACTTGCCAAACTTGAGGCAGAAACCAATGAAGAGGCAGTTGCTGAAGTACAGACAGAGGAAGCAACTCTTGCTGAAGAAGCAGGTGCAGAAGTTGCAGAAGTTGCCGAAGGAGGCGAAGAAGAACAGGAAGCAACCGAGACGGTTGTTAAGACTGTTCGTACAACAGAGGTTGTTAATGTGCGTAGTTCTGACAGTGTAACAGCCGATAAAGTCGGTAAGGCACAGCTTGGTCAGGAATACAAATTATTGGAAGAAAAAGTAAACGGCTGGTCCAAGATTGAATTTGAAGGCAAAGAGGCCTATATTAAGACCGAATACTTAGAGCCGGCGGATGTGGAAGAAACCGTTGTTTCTGAGAATGATGATACCGATGATGATGCGGATGCAGAAGAGGCGGCAGACAATTCTCCTACAGAAGGAACGGCAACCGTAACCGATACTGTTAATGTCCGTAAATCGGCAAGCACTTCCGCTGATAAACTCGGCGTATGCTATCCGGGAGAAGAACTGGAAGTGGTGATGAAACAGGCTGATGGTTGGACCAAGGTAAAATACAAGGGCGAGACCGGTTATGTGAAGTCTGAATTTTTAGAGTAGTTTCCTAACATATTGCAGTATGAACAAGGGCTACCCGCAGATATTGCGGGCAGCCTTTAATAATTTAACCTTTTAGCGCAGAAAAGTGTTGCATAATAAAAAACCATGTTGTAAAATGTTCAAGTGGTGAAGGATTGTATGTATGTGTACAATCGGACCATTTCGTTATGAAAAAATTATTTAGGAGGATGATTATATGTCATACGTTGATGAGGTCATTAGTTTAGTAGTTGAGAAGAACCCTGCACAGCCGGAATTTCATCAGGCAATCAAGGAAGTTCTTGAATCCCTTCGTGTTGTAATCGAAGCAAACGAAGAGGCATACAGAAGAGATGCTCTTTTAGAGAGAATTGTTAATCCTGAAAGACAGATTATTTTCCGTGTACCTTGGGTAGACGATAAGGGACAGGTTCAGGTTAACACAGGTTACCGTGTACAGTTTAACAGTGCTATCGGACCTTACAAGGGAGGTATCAGACTTCATCCTTCCGTTAACATTGGTATTATCAAATTCTTAGGTTTTGAACAGATTTTCAAAAACTCTTTAACAGGCCTTCCAATCGGCGGAGGTAAAGGTGGTTCTGATTTCGATCCTAAGGGCAAATCAGACAGAGAAGTTATGGCATTCTGCCAGAGCTTTATGAACGAACTTTACAGACATATCGGCGCTGATACAGACGTTCCTGCAGGTGATATCGGAACAGGTGCTAGAGAAATCGGTTATATGTACGGCCAGTATAAGAAGATCCGCAACATCTACGAAGGTGTATTAACAGGTAAGGGATTATCTTACGGCGGTTCTTTAGCAAGAACACAGGCTACAGGTTACGGCTTATTATACATAACAGCAGAGATGTTAAAATGTAACGGCTCTGACATCGCAGGCAAGACAGTTGCAGTTTCAGGTGCAGGTAACGTAGCAATCTACGCTATCCAGAAAGCACAGCAGTTAGGTGCTAAGCCTGTTACATGTTCTGATTCTACAGGTTGGATTTATGATCCGGAAGGAATTGATGTAGAATTACTTCGTGAAGTAAAAGAAGTGAAACGTGCTCGTCTTACAGAATATGCAGCTGCAAGACCAAGCGCACAGTATACAGAAAAGAAAGAAGGCGCTCCTTCTGTTTGGTCTGTTAAGGTTGACATCGCTCTTCCATGTGCTACACAGAACGAATTACATCTTGATGATGCGAAGGCACTTGTTGCTAACGGATGTATTGCAGTATGTGAAGGTGCTAACATGCCTACTACAATGGAAGCTACCGAATACTTACAGGCAAACGGCGTATGGTTCGTTCCTGGTAAAGCGGCTAATGCCGGTGGTGTAGCTACATCTGCTCTTGAAATGAGCCAGAACTCTGAAAGATTAAGCTGGTCATTCGAAGAAGTTGACGGCAAATTACAGAACATCATGGTTAACATTTTCCACAACTTAGACGATGCTGCTAAGAAATACGGTATGGAAGGCAACTACGTTGCAGGTGCTAATATCGCAGGTTTCTTAAAGGTAGCTGAAGCTATGACAGCACAGGGTATTGTATAATAGCGATTATAAAAATAATATTGAAAATCATAAAAACCCCGGAAACGAAAGTTTCCGGGGTTTTTATGATGGATAAGGAAGTGTAACTCACCACACTTAACATTCATGCAATTACTGCCGATATATAAAATGACAGAGTGTAGGTAAACGGATTTACCGCAGATAATACAAGGAGGTATTCATATGGACTTAGGTGCAATCAAAGGCAGTACTAATGCAACGGTTAACAAATATGCCGCTGGGGAGACGAAGCAGGCGGACGAAGTAAAGAAGTATGGAGCACCCGGAAAAACAATCGGGCAGGCCAAACTTAGTGAAAACGCCAGAAAGTATTATGAGGAACTGAAGGCTAAATACCAGGATATGGATTTTATTCTGGTAAGTAAGGACATGAAGGAGATGGCAAAGGCCAATGCCGGAAGTTATGCGAATCCTCATAAAATGGTAGTTTTAATCGACGAAGAAAAGATTGAACGTATGGCGGCGGATGAGCAGTTCCGTAAACAATACGAAGGTGTTATTGCTTCTGCAAGGAATAAATTACCGGAATTGCAGAAAGCGCTTGGCAATTCCTCAAATGTCAAAGGATTTGGAATGCAGGTAGATAATAACGGTGCAGCATCCTTTTTTGCTGTAATGGACAAATCCTTCAAAGAACAGGCTGACAGAATAGAACGCCAGAGAATTGAGAAGAGGGAAGAGAAGAAGGCTGCCCAGAAAAAGGCACAAAAGAAAGAATGGGAAGAAAAGTTAGAGGAGAAACGGCTCAAGAATAAGGAAACTCAGGATACTGTCATTTCGGCAGACTCCATCGAGGAATTGATTAAGAAAGTAGAGAACTATAATTTCCTGCAGATGGCAGATACGGTAAAGACGGATGCAGAGAAAAGTTTGGGAACTTTTATTGATTTTAGGGGATAAGGAGTATGCCATGATTACAGGAACTATTCGTAATGCCGGCAAACTCTTTGAAATGACCCGGAAATGGGAACAAAAGAAGGCATCCGGCAATTTCTTGAAAAAAGAAACCCAAGAATTATCGCCGCAAGAACAACAACTGCAAATGTATCAGGAGCAGTTGGAAAAAGCGCGTGAAGGAAATGAATACAGTGCCATATACGCAAAGATTCAGAGTGGGCAGGAATTAAGTCCGGCTGAAGAAGATAAGCTTCGTTCAAAAGATCCTAAGATGTACATGGAATATAAGGCTGACAAGATGGAACAGGAAGCTTATGAAAAACGGTTGAAGGAATGTAAAACCAAGGATGAGGCAGAAAAACTCCACGTGACAAGGATGAACGGAAAATTGTCGGAGTTAAAGTCGATTATCAATAATCCCAATATACCAAAAAGCGAGAAGTTAAAAGAAGCGCAGAGAATAATGGGAGATACGACTAAAACGGCTCAGATATACCATGTATTTACAAAAAGTGCGGAGTTTAAGGAACTCCCTACGGAAGAAGAAATAATGGAAGCAAAGCAGGCAGAAGCAGAGCTGCACGAAGAGCAGCTTTTGGGTGAAACTGATGAAACGGCAGTTGATACGATGGAGAACATCAAACAACCCGATGAGGCATTAGAAACCGAAAAAGAGGTATTGGAGGAAATGTTTGAGTTGGAGAAAAAGCATTTTGGAGAAAGACCCAAAGCAGCACAAATTGATGTGATTCTATAATCAGAGATTTTTATGCAAGGTTTTATTTTATGGTAAAATAATATATTATTTTGGCGATACATATTATAAGCTATGGAAAGCACCTATTTTCAATGGATTGATTGAAAATAGGCGCTATTTTTGTTTGATAGAATTAGGAAAGTGTGTGAAGCGCACTTTATGGAAAGGAGTCAATATGACATTTGGAGCAATAAGAAGCGGATATGAAGAAAGACAATACGAATATTCTAAGCAGTAGTGAAGATGTCTATACATGGCTTGATAAAAATGCGCATAAATATGGCTTTATTTTAAGGTATCCGCCAGCGAAGCAGGAGATTACAGGGACAAGCTATGAGCCGTGGCATTACCGATATGTTGGTGTTGAAGCCGCTAAGGAAATATATGAACAAGATATATGTCTAGAAGAGTATTTTGAGGATAAATAATATTGCTGATATGGTTTAAATATGATATAGTAATTACATGAGAAGTAATCGTGTACAGAGTGGTAGCCTCCCATACTAGAAATAGAGGGGAGGTGGTGTGAATGGAAATGTACGATGCTTTATGCCTGTTGTTTTTGGGCGGTACGTTCCTAATTGCGCTGCTTACCTACATAGATAGGAACAATAAGCGAAAATAAATAAGCCACTCCTGTCTTGGCCGGACTGAGTGGCTTATTAAATAACCATTTACGAGGCTAACCACTTTGTGGGCGGTTGCTTCTCTTTCTTTATGTTCATTATAATATGTGGGTTAAAAATATTCAAGATATAATTTGTAGACATTTTTATGAAAAATTGCTTCTTTTACCCTCTAAAAAAGGATACTGTTTTATGGTAAAATAGTAAAAAATAGAACCTATTCGAAAGGAACCTACAAATATGAAACTAAATCAACCGCCAATGGGATGGAACAGTTACGATTATTATGATACAACGGTGAATGAGGCTCAGGTCAGAGCCAATGCTGAATATATGGCCAAGCATTTAAAGGAGTATGGCTGGGAATATATTGTGGTCGATATTGAATGGTATTCCTGCGAAGCCGGTCAGCAAAGAGATAAATTCCAGTACGTTCCTTTTGCCAAAATAGAGATGGATGAATATTCGAGATTGTTACCGGATAAAGAGCGTTTTCCATCCTCCTGCGATGGGAAGGGATTCAAGCCGTTGGCAGATTATGTACATAGTTTGGGGCTGAAATTGGGAATTCATATTATGAGAGGTATTCCGCGTCTTGCGGCATATAAAAGAACAAAAATAAAGGGCACCGATATAACAGCCAACGTTATTGCAGATCCTTATTCCATTTGCATGTGGAATCCCGATATGTATGGCGTAAATCCGAATGAGAAAGGCGCACAGGAATATTATGATTCCTTATTGGAATTGTATGCAGAGTGGGGCGTTGATTTTATCAAATGTGATGATATCTGTAGAATGGATGCGAAGTCCAGTAAGGCAGAGATAGAGATGCTCCATAAGGCTATCGAGAAGTGTGGAAGAGATATTGTACTGAGTTTATCCCCGGGACCGGCCATTGTAGAGGAACATGATTTTTACCGTGAAAATGCCAATATGTGGCGAATTACAGACGACTTCTGGGATCATTGGGAATCGCTTAGGGATATGTTTGACCGGTGCAGAAATTGGCAGGAATATGTAACGGACGGCGGATATCCGGATTGCGACATGCTTCCGCTTGGTATGCTCGGTAAAGGATTTGGGAATGAGAGAAGTACCTATTTTTCACTCGATGAGCAAAAGACAATGATGACTCTGTGGTGTATTTTCCGCTCGCCGTTAATGCTGGGAGCCGAATTAACGAAGTTAGATGCTAAAACAATGGAACTTCTCACTAAAGAGCCGATTTACCGGATGATGAAAGAAACAAGAGATGCACGTGAAGTCTACAGGGATGATACCTATATTATTTGGAAGACGGAATCAGAGAAGAAAAAATATGTTGCAATATTTAACATTTCATCCGAAAATCAGGCAGCGCCAATGCATATGGTAGATAAATCTTTTGAGGATGCTACTGAGATTTGGTCAGGAGAATCGCTGTGTCAGGTAAAAGAGTGTGAGATTCCTGCGCATGGAGTGATTTTACTTTGTAAATAACATAGAATTATATCTTCTGAGTAGTACTAAACTATTTTGGGTTTCATCCGATAAACAATATAGACCATTATAAGTAAACGGATTTACTTAACGAAAGTACAAGGAGGTATATGATATGATTTCATCAGGTGGAATTAAAAGTGCGGCTGCATACTATCAGAATAGTATGCAGGCGGTTAAGAAGAATGATTCGGTAGCAAAAGCAAAAGAAACGGTATCCGAATCAAAAGTTGCAAACTCAAGCGAGGACAAACTTTCAACCAAAGCCAAGAACTATTTGGAAAATTTGCGTAAGACATATGGGGATTATGATTTCTATGTGGCAGATGCAGGAGTCGACAGACGGGCATTGTTGAGTGGCAGCACGAAAGAGTTCTCCGTTATTTTCTCAAATGAGGAATTGGAACGAATGGCAGATGATGAGGCATACGCGCAGGAGAAAATGCATGCGGTTCAGATAGCAGTTGAGATGTCAAAGAGAATCAACGAACAGTTTGGAGCAGACCTTGAAAACGGTACACTTATCAGTAAGATGGCAATCTCTTTTGATGAAGACGGTAAGATGTCCATTTTTGCACAGTTGGAAAAACTATCGGAAGCAGAAAAGGATTATATTGAGAAGATAAAAGAAAAACGTGCCGATGAGAAAAAAGTGGCAGAAGAACTTGCTGAAAAGAAGGCGCAGGAAAAAGATATGACCGTTAAGAAAGTCAATCTGGAAGCGTCATCCGAAGAGGAATTAATCGAAAAGATTACCAATGTAGACTGGAGCAAAGTGGCTGGTGAGACAGAAGGTATCCGTTTTGATTTCAGTGTATAAGACGTGGCATAAGAGAATATTAAAACAGACAGCGTCTGATTTCCAAGAATAATTGGAGGTCAGGCGTTTTTTATATCTTACAATCCATACCAAAAGTATAAAAATAAGTATACAAATAGTATGAGCGGTGTGTTCACAAGTTAACTCAGTGATGCTACACTATAGTCAGTTCAGATATCTGAACTGAAGTCGACTATATAATCAGATAAAATCCGTCGGATGGGAGAGAAACTATGGAAATTAAATTAGCTGAAAATATCAAAAGATTCAGAAAGGAACAGTCCTTTACACAGGAGCAGTTGGCGGAAATATTGGGTGTGACGGTAGGCGCAGTATATAAATGGGAAGCGGGTCTGTCCATGCCGGAAATCCGTTTAATTATGGCACTTGCAGATATATTTGAAGTATCAGTGGATGTACTTTTAGGGTATGAAATGCAGAGTAGTAATGTGGACAGTAGCATAAAAATAATAGAAGCAGCCGTTAGAGACAGGAATTTTACAAACGGTATGGCGGAGGCCGAAAAGGCATTGCAAAAATATCCAAATCATTTTGGATTGGTATATACCTGCGGTTTCTTTTATCAACTTAAATTTATGGAGCAAAAAGAACTGACCGATATCGAACGTTCCAATGCATTGTTTGAGCGGGCAATACGTCTGTTGTACCAGAATACGGATAACAGTATTAACGAAGTATCCATATTGAATCTGATTGCGCAGAATTACATGTTAGCGGAAAAGACGGAAGAAGCTCTTGAGAGTTTTAAGAAGAACAATGTCTGCGGTATTAATAACAGTTTGATTGGCATGCTCTATGCGAGAATGTTAAAACAACCGGATAATGCGAAAGAATATCTGATGAAGGCCTTTTCGGATGGATTTGGAAACATTATACGGACAATGGCAGGCCATGTTTATATGTACGAGTCTAAGAAGGATTATATCCGAAGTATGGAGGCACTGGAATGGTTATACGCATTTATTGAAAGTGTCAGAAAAGAAGATGCAAAGAATACTTTCCTGGATACGTTAAAGGCGGCAATATTGACACAGTCGGCAGTTACGCAGACGAGATTAGGAAATGCAGAGCAGGCAAAAAATCTGATTCATAGTGCACACAAATTGGCAAAGCAATTTGATGCAGAACCTGTCTATAGTCTTACGGGAATCCGTTTTTTTGAAGATGCACCGGAAGAGGCGATGGCATATGTGGATATCGGAAGTACGGTAAGGGAAGCGGTCGAAAATATATTGGATGAAAACGAAGAGGATGACGCCAGCCGGTACGTACATGGTCTATGGGAGGAACTGATAAATGACAAGTAAAGATTTACGCAGGCAGTTTTATAAAGGTAATAAATTAGCATTTGGCGTTGCTGTTTTCACAGCACTGACAATGGCCATTTTGAGTCTTTCGACCTCATGGCTGATACAGCAGTTGATGGATACGATTTCAGGAGTAGAAGGTGCATTGGGACTAAAAACGTTGGCTTTACTTACGGTAGGGTTGATTTGTTTGGCAGTTGTCATGGGTATGGTTGAATATGCGTCCAAGCCACGATTTATGAAAAAGGCGATTCAGCAGTACAAGGAATTTGCTTTTGAAAGTCTGTTAAAGAAGAACATCAACACATTTAACGGCGAAGCGGCAGCTTCCTACATATCGGCATTGTCCAATGATGTGACAAGTATAGAAGCAAACTATCTGGAAAAACAGTTTGGTTTGATTACAAGTCTGGTTATGTTTACGGGAGCGTTTATTATGATGCTTCTGTACAGTCCTTTGCTTACGCTTATTGTGGTCCTTTTACTTATTTTACCGGTCATTGCATCTGCAATGGTAGGAAACAAGATGGAAGCTACAGAACTTGCCGTTTCAAAGAAAAACGAATCGTTGACGGATACAATTAAGGAAATTATTGGTGGCTTTTCGGTTGTCAAAAGTTTTAAGGCCGAAAAGGCAGTGCTTCAGTTTTTCTTAAAAAGCAATACAGCAGTAGAGGATGCTAAATGTAAAAAGAGTAAGATTGCCATTCTTATTGAAACGATTTCTTCGACGGCAGGCATTACGGCGCAGATGGGTGTTTTTATTGCAGGAGCGTATCTTGCAATTTCCGGAAAAGGAGTGACACCTGGTATTGTAATGGCATTTGTAAATCTTATGAACTTTTTGTTACAGCCGATTGCGGCATTGCCGGAAATATTTGCAAGCAGAAAAGCTTCCGTTGCACTTATGGACAAATTGTGCGATCTGTTGAATAAGAATGTGACAAAGGAAAAGGATGAAGTGGTTGACACGCTTAAACAGGGAATTACAGTGCAAAATCTGTCCTTTGGTTATAAAGAAGATGAGGATGTGTTAATAGGATTAAATCTTAGTCTGGAAGAAGGAAAGAGTTATGCGCTTGTCGGAGCATCCGGCTGTGGAAAGTCAACGCTTTTGAATCTGTTTTTGGCAGCATATGATAATTATGAGGGACGTATTTTTTATGATAATCACGAACTACGTGATATCAGCAGCGAAGCCCTGTATGATGTGGTATCCGTGATTCAGCAGAATGTGGTAATATTCAATGCGACACTTAGGGATAATATTACAATGTTCCGCGATATTCCAAAGGAAGAAGTAGACCGAGTGATTGATGCGGCAGGATTACGCACATTTGTAGAGGAACATGGTGAAGATAATTTATGCGGTGAAAACGGCAATCTTCTTTCCGGTGGGGAAAGACAGAGAATTTCCATAGCAAGAAGTTTACTTCGAAAGGTTTCAGTATTGCTTGTGGATGAAGCAACTGCGGCATTGGATAAGCAGACGGCGTATCAGGTATCGAACGCCATTCTGGATATTCAGGATGTGATGAAGGTGGTTATCACACATTCACTGGAAGAGAACCTCTTATACAGGTTTGATGAGATAATAGTTTTAAAGGCCGGCGAAGTGGCGGAAAAAGGTACTTTTGAAGAATTAATGAAAAAGAAGGAGTATTTCTATTCTTTATATACAGTGGCACAATAGGGTGTATAAATAACAGACTTTCTATTTTATTCGCAATGAAATAGAAAGTCTGTTATAATATATTGAAAAATATAAAGAAAAAG
>JAGATU010000100.1 GCA_017621115.1 Lachnospiraceae bacterium | reverse complement strand
ATCTGACAGGTATCCTTTTGGAAAAGAGCATGGAAAATGACTGGCGTATACTTACGCCGGGCAGGATACTTGCCGGTTCTGTTTTTGTATTTGCAGGATTGTTTATATACTTCAAATATACGGACTTTTTAATAAGTAATATCAATGGGCTGGTTGGCAGTCAGATACCGCTGTTAAAAATAGCACTGCCGATTGGTATCAGTTTTTACACATTCCAGATAATTTCTTATTTGGTGGACGTATATCGGAAGGATGTACCGGCTCAGAAGAATTTTATCTCCCTGGCAGCATATGTATCCATGTTTCCGCAGTTAATTGCCGGACCGATTGTGCGTTATAAAGATGTATCGGTACAACTTGATAAGCGTCACACAACATGGGAAATGGCAGAAGCAGGAATTACGCATTTTATTATCGGTCTCTCCAAGAAAATTCTGATAGCGAATGAACTGGGTGAGTTGTGTAATCTGTTTAGGGATTCACAGGATAAATCGGTGTTGTTTTACTGGCTGTACGCGATAGCATTTATGCTCCATATTTATTTTGATTTTTCGGGTTACAGTGATATGGCTATCGGCCTTGGTAAAATCTTCGGATTCACATTCCCGGAGAATTTCAACTATCCGTATATAGCAGACAGTATTACCGACTTTTGGCGCAGATGGCATATGACTTTGGGTTCATGGTTCCGTGATTATGTGTATATTCCGCTTGGCGGTAACCGTGTATCCAAAATTAAGTGGTATCGCAATATTTTTGTAGTATGGATGTTTACGGGAATTTGGCATGGAGCGGCGTGGAATTTCCTTTTCTGGGGATTGTATTTTGCGGTGTTGTTAATTTTGGAAAAGAAATGGCTGTTACAGCCGCTTGGTAAGAGTAAATGGTTTAAGCATTTATATTTACTTTTCTTTGTGTTGATTAGTTTTGTGATTTTTAATGCGCCCGATATGAAGACGGCATTCGAAGATATAGGACGGTTGTTTGGTACAGGGGAGTTGCCGCTTGCATCCACGGAAGCGCTGTATTATCTGAAGAGTTATGGGGTTACAATTTTTGTTGGTATTATCGGTTGTATGCCTGTGATTCCATGGATTGCGGATAGAATAATGAATTGGACGCAGAAAAAACAGTCTGCGGGAGTAAATGTGGCAATATATTTTGTAAAGACGGCCGTGCTTATTACACTTGTGGTATTGTCAACAGCATATTTGGTGGATGGATCCTTTAATCCATTCCTCTATTTCAGGTTCTAAGGAGGGTGAATGGATGAGAGACAGGAAAGTAAACATTTGGAATAAACTGCCGGCTATTTTTGTGATTTTGATAGCGGCATTGTATGCAGTAAGTGTTCTTTTGGTTCTTAGTAAGAGGGATGATGCATATTCACAATCTGAAAGAAGACCATTAGCCTCCAAACCGACATTTAAGACAGAAGAATTGTGGTCGGGTGAATATGTGAGTAAATTGGAAAAATACATGGTGGACCAGTTCCCGCTTAGGGATGAGTTACGCTCGGTGAAATCCAATTTTTCCATGAAGATGATGCAAAAGCAGGATACGCATGGAATCTACGTAAAAGACGGTTATTTGTGTGAAATGGAGTACCCGATGGATGAGGAATCTATTTCCCGTGCGGCGGGCTTATTTGAAAACATTTATAAAATGTATATGCAGGACACGGAAGTGAAGCCGTATATAGCGGTTGTGCCGGATAAGAATTATTTTCTGGCAGGTGAAGGTGTACTTGCCATGGACTATGAGAAGTTCTATTCAAAGGTGTATGAGCAGATGCCGCATCTGACACCGGTTCCGATAAAGGATAAATTGCAACTGGCGGATTATTATCGGACAGATACGCATTGGAAACAGGAAGAAATTATCGATGTGGCAGCAGGCCTGGCAGAAAGCATGGGAGTACCGTTTGCAAATGACTTTACGGTAAATACGGAGCAAACTCCGTTTTATGGCGTATATTACGGACAGGCAGGGTTGGATTTACCGGCAGATACCATTTCTTATTGTACCAATGATGCATTATCAAATTGTTATGTTTATGATTATGAAAACAATAAAGAGATACCGCTTTACAACGTGAATGCACTTACCGGGCGAGATCCGTATGAAATGTTCCTTGGCGGGAATATTTCACTGGCAACGATAGAGAATCCGGATGCACTTTCGGACAAAGAACTGGTAGTATTCGGAGATTCCTTCAGTCGCAGCCTGCTTCCGCTTTTAGCAGGAAGTTACCGTAAGATTACTCTTGTGGATATCCGATATATGTGGAGTGCTCAGGTTGGTAACTATATTGAGTTTACCAATCAGGATGTTTTGTTTTTATATAGCACATCCGTGTTAAACAACAGTATTACTTTAAAATAATTCAGAAGAATCAAAAAACCCCGATACAGTGCGTATCGGGGTTTTGGTCTGCTATGCAAAATAATATTACATAATAGCTGTGATGTTGTAAACTTTCTTGCCTTCTTCGATAGGGATTAAGTTGCCTTCGATTTCTTTGCCATCTACAATCATTTTCTTGATGCCCTTCTGGTTACCGTCGTGGTTTTCTACTTTGATGATGTACTCAGCACCACGGAAGGTTCTTCTGATAGTCATATCTTTGATTGTATCAGGGATACATGGATCAACGATAAGACCGTCGAAATCAGGACGAATACCTAAAATGTGCTGTGAAACATTGGTAAATGTCCAAGCTGCTGTACCGGTTAACCAGCTGTTCTTAGCTTCGCCGTGATTCTTAGCATCTTTACCGGCGATCATCTGTGCGTAAGCATATGGCTCTGCGCGGTGAATCTCACTGATATCTTCTGTATATGCAGGACAAGTCTTCTTATAGATTTCGAATGCTCTGTTACCACGTCCGATAACGGTTTCTGCGATAGAAATCCAAGGATTGTTGTGGCAGAAGATACCTGCATTTTCTTTGTATCCCGGTGGGT
>JAGATU010000099.1 GCA_017621115.1 Lachnospiraceae bacterium | reverse complement strand
TTTTTACGCTAATTCTTCCCAACGTTCCATGGCGTCCATTAATTTTTCTGCTATTTGATCTTTTTCTGTTTGCAGTTCCATTAATTTTGCGGAGACATTACAAATCTCCGGTGAGGCCATCAGTTCGTCGATTTCTTTGTCGCGTGTTTCCAGTTTTTCGATTAATGCTTCCAGTTTTGCAATCTCATTTTCTCGCTTGCGGGCGGCTGCTTGCATTTCTTTTTGTGCTTTCCAATCCAGTTTGCCGTCGCTTTCGTTAGAAGAAGCAGATGTACGGTTGGAGGCATTCCCATTACTTGCAGCGGTTAATCCGGATGTAGAGTGCATGGTGGCGGCACTTACATTTCCGGTATCATTAGCAGGACTAAGTTCTGCTTTTTTCTCCAGATAATAATCGTAGTTTCCAAGATAATTCACAAATCCGTCCTGAGTTAAATCCATAATTCTGGATGCGGTACGGTTGATAAAGTATCGGTCGTGGGAAACATAGAGAACAGTGCCTGTATAATTGTTCAGTGCGTCCTCCAGAATCTCTTTGGAAGTAATATCCAAATGGTTGGTCGGCTCGTCCAAAATTAGGAAATTGGCTTGTGAGAGCATAAGTTTGGCAAGCAGTACGCGTCCTTTTTCGCCACCACTTAAGGAACCGATTAATTTGTACACATCTTCACCGGTAAATAGAAAGGCGGCAAGCACATTTCTGATTTCGGTATTGGTAAGTGTAGGATAATCATCTGAAATTTCATCAAAAATGGATTTGGAGTCATTCAGAATATGATGTTCCTGGTCGTAATAACCGATTGCGACATTGGTACCTGTTTTGATAGTACCGGCATCTGCTTGGATTACATCGTTGATTATTTTAAGTAATGTGGATTTGCCGGTACCGTTATCTCCGATAATCGCAATATGTTCACCCTTCTGGATAAAGAAATTCACATCATGGAACAAATGATTATTATCAAAGGATTTGGCAAGGCCGGTAACGGTTAATACATCATTACCGCTTTCAAACCGCGGCATTAAAGTCAAATGCATGGAGTCTGCTTCATCAAGCGGTTTGTCCACACGTTCCATTTTGTTAAGCATCTTTTCGCGGCTTTCGGCGCGTTTGATGGATTTTTCACGGTTAAAGGAACGGAGTTTTTTAATGACTTCTTCCTGATGCTTGATTTCACGCTGGTTATTGCGGTAGGCATTCAATGCAGCAATGCGCAGAATCTCTTTTTTGGTAGCATAGTCTGTGTAATTGCCGGTAAAAGTAGTCATCTTACCGTTTTCGAGTTCGAATACCTTATTAACGATTTTGTCAAGGAAATAGCGGTCATGGGATACAATAAATACAGTTCCCTTGTAGTTGAGAAGATAGTTCTCAAGCCACATAATGGCGTTCATGTCCAAATGGTTGGTCGGTTCGTCCAGGATTATCAAATCCGGTTTGGTAATTAATAGTTTACCGAGTGCAACACGGGTTTTCTGGCCACCGGAAAGAGTGGATATTTCCCTTGAAAAATCCTCCTGTTCAAAACCAAGTCCTCTAAGGACACCGATTATTTCGCTTTTATATGTAAGACCGCCTTCGCGTTCAAAACGGGCGGAGGCGTTGGTATATTTGTCCATGAGGGAGGATAATTCATCGCCTGTCACCAGGTTCATGGAGGCCTCCATATCACGCAGACGTTCTTCCAAATCAATCAAAGGCTGCTTAACACTTAGAATCTCATCGTAAATGGTCTTTGTACTGTTAAGCAGGGCATTCTGCGGCAGATAACCGACGGTTTTGTCCTTTGCAAAGGTAACCAGTCCGTCATCGGCATTCATTTCGCCCATAATAATGCGAAGCAGAGTAGTCTTGCCGCAGCCGTTAATGCCGATTAGTGCTGCTTTATCGAAATCATTGATATGAAAACTGACATCTTTGAGCAAATGATTATCTATAAAAGTTTTATTGATATTTTGACAGGATAATATCATTTTGTTTCTTCCAATCTCTTAAAATCAATACGTCGGACGAGAGTCTGAATACGTATCTTTTCCTATCTTACAAGTTTGTTTTCTTAATGTCAATTGCAAGCAATTTTTGCAAATATTTAAGGGTGTATTAATTGACAAGAATTTAACGAATGGTATAATAAAAATAGTATGTATAAGGAGAGTAATTATGGATAAATCCGTGGAAAAAGAGGTAGTGCAGACAAAAGATATTTCGCAGGCAGTTATCACAAGACTTCCCCGATACTTCAGATATCTCGGCGAATTAAAAGATGCCGGAGTAGAGAGAATTTCCAGCCAGGAATTAAGTCGGATTATGCGTGTGACTGCATCGCAGATCAGGCAGGATTTGAATCATTTCGGTGGTTTCGGTCAGCAGGGATACGGTTATAATGTCGAGTCTTTGTATGTGGAAATCGGTAATATTTTAGGCCTTAATAAATCCCATCATTTGATTTTAATCGGTGCCGGTAATCTCGGACAGGCACTTGCGAATTACATGAATTTTGAAAAACGCGGCTTTATCATTACGGGAATCTTTGATATTAATCCCAAACTAATCGGCAAGACGGTACGTAATATTCCGATACGCTCCATGGAAGAAATGCCCGGTTTTATCAAAGAGAATGATATTGATATTGCGGTTTTAACCATTCCTAAGGCAGGAGCCGTTAAAGTGGCAGCGCAGCTTGTGGAATGCGGTATCCGCGGCATCTGGAATTTTGCACATGTTGATTTGGAAGTTCCGGATAATGTGTTGGTTGAAAATGTTCATCTGTCCGATAGTTTAATGAAATTATCGTATCGGATTTCCATATAAAACGTTAGCAGATTTGTATTTTTTGCATAACAAAGGAGAAGGCTATGTCAAGAGTCGAAGAAAAATACCGTCCGGCGATTGCCGGTAAAAAATTACCGATAGTTACAATTGATCATAAATGGCACCAGTTGTTTGCGCGTGTTGAGAAAACCAACGCAATTTCGGAAAAAGAACAGGAATTGAATGAACTGTTACGTGCTCAGGGTAAATGTAATTCCGAGATGAAGAAAGTACGCAAAATCAAGAAAAAACTGATGGATGAAATTGTGGAACTCATGGATCAGCAGGATGCTGCCACGGATGTCAAAGTAGAGGAAAACAGACGCCTGATTAATGAATGCAATGATAAGATTAAAGAATATCAGGACGAGGCTTTGGATTTTCCTGTTAGGATTGAAAAGGCAAATGCGGAACTTATGATTGAGACCATGAAAGTCTGCTACGAGAATATGCGTCTTAACGAGCATCATATCAGTACCATCGGCAAATGGATTGCGGATGTCCGTATCGAACTGAAGAAGAATGTTGTCAGAAAGCAGGAGATGGAAATCGCCAATCAGGAGATTTATTCTTATATGCATGATATTTTCGGGGCGGATGTTATTGATATTTTTGACATGAAATTTAAACCGGATGAGCATAAGGTGGTAAAACAAAAACAAGCCGTAGAGGAATCCGATAAAGAAAGCGAATCATAAGAATGAAAAAAGAGTATCTCGTTTCCGCAAAGGAAATGAAGCAGCTTGATGATAATACAATTACAAAAACGGGGATACCCTCACTTGTTTTGATGGAACGGGCATCCATGTCCGTTGCAGAATGTGTGATAAAGCATCTTGGTAATAACATCACGGATAGAATTCTGATAGTTGCCGGTAGCGGCAATAATGGAGCGGACGGAATCTGCGCAGGGCGTATATTGAAGGAATACGGATATCCGGTTGATATCTGTTTATTGCAGGGGACGCGTGGTTATACCGAAGAATTATTACTGCAAAAAAAGATTGCCGATACGTATGGAATCACTTTCCTGCATGAGCAGGACGTGGATTTTTTGCATTATAAAATTGTTGTAGATGCCATATTCGGAGTCGGTTTAAATCGTGATGTGGAAGGACCTGCAAAAACGATCATTGACAGAATGAATAATGCAGACTGCTATATTGTCAGTGTAGATATTCCATCCGGAATCAATGCTACTACGGGAGCGGTTTGCAATGTGGCTGTCAAAGCGCATGAGACGGTAACGTTTGGTTTTTATAAGAGTGGTCAGATTTTATATCCCGGAAGGGAATACTGCGGTAAAATAATCAAGGCATGTATCGGAATTAATGAGACATCGTTTTATGACAATAAACCATCCATGTTTACGTATATGGGAGGCTTGGAAGATAAGATAGATTTTGGCAGAAAAGCAGCCGGTAATAAGGGAACGTTCGGTAAAGTACTTGTTGTTGCGGGGCGCAGTTCTACGGCAGGAGCCGCACTTTTATGTGCGACATCGGCACTTAGAAGCGGTTGCGGTATGGTGGCTGTTTTTACGGAAGAAAGTAATAAAGATACCTTTCTTGCTGGTTTGCCGGAAGCCATGGTCGAGTCTTTTGCAACTGACGATACCGATGAGGTGCTTTTTGGCAAATTGGACAGATGGCTGGATTGGGCGGATGTATGTGTGATTGGCTGTGGATTGTCTAAGGATGATACGGCATATAAATTACTTTCGCATACGCTTTCCGGTTTTGATAAAACGGTTGTTGCGGATGCCGATGCCATTCATCTTTTGGCAATGTATGATGAGTTAAAAGAGTTGGTTTATAACAGAAGCAGGGAGTTTGGAAGGGCACCTGTTATTGTGACTCCTCATCCGGGTGAACTGGCAACGCTTGCACATTGCGGTATTTCAGATGTTAAAGAAGACCGCTTTGGCATTACGGAGTCAGTATGTAAGGAGTATGGCGTGATTACGGTTGCCAAGGATGCGGATACGCTTTGTATGGCTGCCGGAGAAAGAACATATCTGAACTATAGTGGTAATGACGGAATGTCTACCGCAGGAAGCGGGGATGTGCTGGCAGGACTTACCGGTTCTTTTGCGGCACAGGCATTGCGTGCAGGCATGGATGTATATGAAGCAGTCTGCCTTGCGGTATATGGCCATGGTCTTGCCGGTGATTATCAGGCTTTACAAAATGGTAAATCATTTATGGTTGCAAGTGACGTAATAGAAGCGTATAAATATATATTAAAGTGATTTGAAAGGATTGGAAGATAAATTGATTAATAGATTGGAACAATATTCCAGGGTTTGTGCACATATTAATTTAGATGCAGTACTTCACAATCTGGAGCAGATGCATGCCCATATCAGTGAAGGTACTAAGATTATGGCGGTAATTAAAGCGGATGCATACGGACACGGTGCCGTTCCGATTGCATGGGAAATGGAGGAACTTTCCTATGTATACGGATATGGTGTTGCCAGTGTGGAAGAGGCTATGCAGCTTCGTAATGCCAATATCCGTAAGCCGATACTGGTACTTGGTTATACATTCCCGTACAGTTACGAGACATTGATTAACCAGGAAATCACCCCTACGGTTTTCAGAAGGGATGTATTGCATCAACTCGATGAGATTGCCGGAAGAATGAATGTAAAATCACCGATACATATTAAGGTAGATACGGGAATGACACGTATCGGTATCAGACCGGATGAAGAAGGTGTGGCATTTGTCAAAGAAGCACTTGCCTGTGAGAATCTGATAGTGGAGGGTATTTTTACCCATTTTTCTAAAGCAGACGAAGCTGATAAGGCATTTGCCAATGGACAGTTACAAAGCTTTCTTTCTTTCGTAAAAAAATGTGAAGAAGAGAATGATTACAAATTCAAATTAGTACATTGTTCTAACTCTGCCGGTATTATTGATATGCCGGATGCCAACCTTGATATGGTGCGTGCAGGCATTATTTTATACGGCATGTGGCCTTCAGAGGATGTAGATAAGAACGCTGTGGATTTGGAGCCTGTCCTTTCGCTTAAGAGTCATATTGTATATGTGAAGGACGTGGAAGCAGGAATCCCTGTCAGTTATAATGGCACATATATTACGGAACGGACAACACGTATTGCGACGATTCCCGTTGGTTATGCGGACGGTTATCCGCGTAATCTTTCCAATACAGGAACTGTTATTATTGCCGGCAAACGAGCGCCAATCATAGGAAGAGTCTGTATGGACCAGTTTATGGTTGATGTTACCGGTATTCCTGAATGTAAAGAAGGGGATGAAGTGACATTAATCGGCCGCGATGGGGATGAATACATCACAGTGGAAGAACTCGGTACTATCAGCGGACGTTTCAATTATGAATTTGCCTGTGAAATCGGAAAGCGTACGCCCCGTGTATTTTTCAGACACGGAAAGGCTTTTTGTGCCAAGGATTATTATGATGATGTAAAAATCAAAAAAATATAATATATGTGAATAGATGACTTTTTTTCGGAAATACTTTCTTTACACATTAGGTTTCAAATTTTTCGTTTGGGCATATGACCGGACGGTGTGTAGAAAGGTTTTCCGTGAAAAGAGGAGATATATATTACGCAGATTTAAGACCGGTGGTGGGCTCCGAGCAGGGAGGCATACGACCGGTTTTAATTATTCAAAATGATGTGGGGAATACGCATTCGCCGACTGTAATTGTTGCGGCAATTACTTCAAAATTACATAAGACGCAGCTTCCGACGCATATTATGCTTAACAGCCGCAGTTGTGAATTGATAAAAGATTCCGTTATCTTACTGGAACAAATCCGTACGATTGACAAACAGCGGTTAAAAAGTCAGGTTTGTCATCTGGATGATGAAATGATGAGTAAAGTGGACAGAGCACTCAGAATCAGTTTGGCAATATAGATGGGCTGCATAATCCTTCATTACATTATGCAGGAAGATTTCTTGACGTTTTGTATGCAAAATGGTATATTTATTTGGATTATAAACAAATAAAGTAAGGAGTTTTTGTATTATGGATGATGGTGGACCGAACTCGGGTATTATACTGATTGTATTGATTGTTCTTGTGGCGGTTGATATTGCATTGCGTATGTGGGGCAAGATAAGTGCTGTGTTAAAAGCCAGAAAAGAAGCACAGGCAGCTGCGGAAGAGAATATTTTATCCATGGTCAACGAGAGTCATGAGCAGGGCTATATCGAAGCCAGTGAGGCGGAGATGATTAGCAATATCTTTGAATTTGGTGATAAACAGGCTCAGGACATTATGACCGACAGAAGTAATATCATTGCAATGGAAGCGGAGATGACATTAAATGATGCATTGAATTTTATGCTCAATGAGAGTAATTCCCGTTTTCCGGTATATAAAGAGAATCTGGATCACATTATTGGAATTATTTATTTAAAGGACGCATTCCGTGTTGCAAGGAACCGTTCCCTTCTTGATATGCCAATCGGCGAAGTGGAGGGACTGCTTCGGAGTGCACATTTCATTCCGGAAACAAGAAATGTTGATGATTTGTTTAAGACCATGCGTGCTACCAAATTGCAGATGGTTATGGTTATTGACGAATACGGACAGACTTCCGGTCTGGTTGCCCTTGAGGATATCCTGGAAGAAATCGTCGGCAATATTATGGATGAGTACGATGAAGACGAAGGGTATATCGAACAGAAGGCAAATAATAAGTATATTATTGACGGCATGACGCCGCTTGAGGAATTGGAAGAACGTTTTGATATTTCGTTCGGTGAAGTACCGGTGGAAACATTAAACGGTTACCTGATTTCCAAGATGGAACGCATTCCTACCGAAAAAGACCGCTTTTCCATTAATGTGGAAGGGTATAATTTTAAGGTGATTGAGGTTGAGAATAAGATGATAAAGAAGGTTGTTGTGGCAAAGCAACAGCCCGATATCAATAAAAAGGATGAAAATCCAAAGGAAAATGACAAGTAAAGTAACAAAAGGAGAGGACCCATGTCAGGACATTCAAAATTTGCAAATATCAAGCACAAAAAAGAAAAAAACGATGCTGCAAAAGGTAAAATTTTTACTATTTTAGGTAGAGAAATTGCAGTTGCGGTAAAGGAAGGCGGTCCGGATCCGGCTAATAACTATAAATTGGCACAGGTTATTGCAAAAGCCAAAGCCAATAACATGCCTAACGATACCATCGACAGAGGTATTAAGAAGCTGCCGGCGATGTCGGAAATGTTAACTACGAATACATTACATACGAAGGTTACGGCCCGAATGGTATTGCCATTATCGTTAATGCATTAACAGACAATAAGAACCGTACGGCTTCTAATGTAAGAAGTGCGTTTACAAAAGGCCAGGGAAGCATCGGTACACCGGGATGTGTATCCTTTATGTTTGATGAAAAAGGCCAGATTATCATCGATAAAGAAGAATGCGATATGGACGCAGACGAACTTATGATGGTAGCTTTGGATGCAGGTGCGGATGATTTTAACGAAGAAGATGACAGTTATGAAATCTTAACAGCACCGGAAGCGCATGCGGATGTGGATGCGGCATTAAGAGAAGCAGGAATTGCACTTGCTTCCAGTGAAGTTACCATGATTCCGCAGAATTATGTGGAACTTACCGATGAAACAGCAATTAAGAACTTAAACAGGACACTTGATTTGCTGGATGAAGATGATGACGTACAGTCCGTATACCACAATTGGGATGAATAGAATGACTCGATGGGTCAATGAAAGGGGTTAATGTAATGGCAGATAATTACGCAAAAGAGACTATTTGTATCCAGTCAGGCTGGAAACCAAAGAACGGAGAATCCCGCAATCTTCCGATTATCCAGAGTACAACTTTCAAATATGAGAGCTCTGAAGCAATGGGAAGACTATTTGATTTGGAAGATTCCGGATATTTCTATACAAGACTTCAGAATCCTACCAACGATTATGTTGCAGAGAAGATATGTGAACTGGAAGGCGGTGTGGCAGCAATGCTTACATCTTCCGGACAGGCAGCTACATACTATTCTATTTTTAATATCTGCGAAGCAGGTGACCATGTCGTAATGTCAGCAACCGTTTACGGCGGAACATTTAACCTGATTACATGTACTATGAAAAAGATGGGAATTGAATGTACCGTTGTAGATCCGGATGATGATTATGAGACACTTTGCAAGGCAATGCAGCCAAATACCAAATGTGTATTTGCAGAGACCATTGCCAATCCGGCACTTGTAGTTCTTGATATTGAAAAATTTGCAAAACTTGCACATGACCATGATGTGCCGCTTATTATTGATAATACATTTGCGACACCGATTAACTGTAATCCTTTTGAATGGGGTGCGGATATTGTTATCCATTCTACCACAAAGTATATGGACGGACACGGAATGACAGTCGGTGGTGTTATCGTTGATTCCGGTAATTTTGACTGGATGGCACATGCTGAGAAATTCCCGGGTCTTTGTACACCGGATGAATCTTACCATGGTATTGTATACGCTGAGAAATTCGGCAAAGGTGCATACATAACTAAAGCAACTGCACAGATGATGCGTGACCTCGGTTCCATCCAGTCACCGCATAATGCTTATTTATTAAATATGGGAATTGAGACATTGCCACTTCGTATGGAACGTCATTGTTCCAATGCTTTGGCAGTAGCAAAGTTCTTGGAAGCACATGAAAAAGTAGCATGGGTTAACTATCCTGATTTGGAAAGTAACAAATACCATGCATTACAGCAGAAATATCTTCCTAAGGGAAGCTGCGGTGTTATTTCTTTCGGATTAAAGGGCGGAAGAAAAGCAGCCTCCGATATGATGGATAAATTAAAACTTGCGGCCATCGTAACTCATGTTGCGGATGCAAGAACCTGTGTGCTTCATCCTGCAAGCCATACACACAGACAGATGACGGACGAACAGCTTATCGAAGCAGGTGTAGCACCTGATTTAATCCGTTTCTCTGTAGGTATTGAAAATGTAAATGACATTATCAATGATTTAGCACAGGCAATTGACAGTATTTAACCAGTGAAGTCCCGGCAGAAATTTAATTTCTGCCGGTATCTTGTCTATAAACAGGGGGAAGCATGAGCCTTAAAAAGACGTGGTTTTCTTATATATTGTGGTTTGTATTTGCGGGAATAACCGCATTAATTACATATGTTATGCTGGTTGAAGTATTGCAGGGATATTATGCAATGCTTTGTTCCAATGTTCCCCGGTATGCATTTGGGTTATTTTGTGTAACAAAGATAGCAATTGTTGTGGCGGCAGTATTATTGGTTGTATTATTACGCCTGATTTGCAGTAAAATAAAAATGCCTTCGATACCAAGAGGACTTGGAATTACCGGACATATTTTGTTTTGCGTGGGAATAATTGCCGGTTTCTGTGTGCTTCGTTATCAGGCATTTAATTATGCATATTATTTACAGTCTTATTCAAGTGCACCGTCTGAACAGGCCCTGTTTTTTTACGAACTATCAAAGGTCGGTTCGACTGCAGCTAACAGTGCCGTGTTATTTTTGGAATTGGCATATGTCAGTGTAATTCGGACGATTTTTATGTTCTTTGGTAACAAAATGGAATGCCTGTTTTTGACACAATTGGTTTTACAGGCTGTTACACTGGTTCTGTTAATGGTTATCGGCCGGACTATGCAAAAAGGAATCTGCGGCTGGCTTCCTTCATTGCTATATGCTATTGTACCAACTTATTTCTATACCGCATCCGATGTTGGAATTACCAATTTCTGGGTGTTTGTTGTAGTTTTTGTATTATTTATTATTTGTCTGCTTGAAAAAGCATGGAAAAAGAAAAATATCACCTATCTTGTGATGGTGTTTACGCAATTGTTATTTGGAGGATTCGTATTTTATAACAAAATGGGTGTCCTGTTGTATAACAAAGCACCGTTTGTATCCGGAGGGGAAATGCCCGGCTTGCAAGGAGTTTTATATATTGAAACACTTGTAGCGGTTGCATTTTTATTGGTGTATTGTGTGACATTTTTTATGGATAAACAGGACCACCGCTCGTTGTTTATTCTGCCGGTACTTGTTTACAGTATTTTGTTTGTATGGTTAAGCGTTTATGAATACGAAGCATTTTACTGTATGATGCTTTTGGCACTCATAAATCTGTATTTTATGATTTCGCAGAGTATGCGTACCATATTCAGGGGCAAACCGGAAGTGGTTACGGGTAAGAATATGACATTAGAGAATGCGGAAACAGAAATACCTGTAAAACAGGAGAATGAACAAATGGAAACGGCTAAATTCGAGTGGGCTGAAATGAAGGAAGTAATGCACAGCACGGAGGGAATTGAAGTAAGGAAAGAAGAGCCTGAGAAGGTAGAACTTGAGATTACAGAGGTTCCAATCGATAGAAAAGCACCGATTGAAAATGTACTTCCTATGCCTAAGAAACATAAGCCGAAAGTGCTGGATTATGCTTTCGAACCGTCGGAAGATATGATGCATTATGATGTCGAAATCGAAAACGATGACTATGATTATTAAAACATTGTAATAGAATTTATATTTTTAAGAATACTAAAGTAAGGACTGTAAACAGGTCCTTACTTTTTTGTTTTATAAAATATGTTTAACCGAGGTGCAAAATGGAAGATATCAAAGAAAGCGGACAGGCAATGCTTAATAAGAATGCGGATGGAAAAAAGATTTTCTTAATGACAATAATCGGAGAGATTGAGGGACATGAACTTGTTGGGAATACTTCAAAAGCAACAAAATACGAACACATCATTCCTCGTCTTGCAATGATTGAGGATAATGAAGAGATTGATGGTGTGCTTATTTTAATTCACACAATGGGCGGTGATGTTGAGGCAGGACTTGCAATTGCAGAGATGATAGCCTCCATTAGTAAACCGACGGTTTCACTCGTACTCGGTGGGAGTCATTCGATTGGTGTACCGATTGCGGTAAGTAGCGATTATTCGTTTATTGTTCCGACGGGAACCATGGTGATTCATCCGGTCAGAACTAATGGTATGGTGATTGGGGTGTCGCAGACTTTTGAATATTTTAAGCAGATTCAGGATCGCATTGTATCCTTTGTGTGCGGACATTGCGATATTACGCAGCAGAGATTGGAAAAACTGATGCTTGAGACCGGTTTTTTAACGAAGGATGTTGGTTCTGTTTTAGTAGGAAAACAGGCGGTAAAAGAAGGAATAATTAATGAAGTTGGCGGAATGGAAGATGCTTACCGTAAACTCTGTGAACTCATAAAATAAAGGATGACCGAGCCCCCTTTTTATGCTATAATATATTGATTCTTAATGATTAATATGTTATGAGGTGAAAGTATGGCATCTACTTCCGGCAGAAAGAAAACAACGTCTTCCGGCAGAAGGAATACATCTAATAGAAATTCGGGACGCAAATCTTCAACACAGCGGACCAGAACCAATGAAGAGAGATTAATCAGCAATGAAGTGCTGTTGCTTATTACATTGGCGGTGGGTGCGCTGTTATTCTTGTGTAATTTCGGTATTATAGGACCTGTTGGTGATGCAATCAGCAAGGTTATGTTTGGTATTTTCGGACTTACTGCGTATATTGCTCCGGTCTTTGTTTTTTTGGCTGTTGCATTCGGTGTTTCCAATCAGGGGAATTTCCGTGCAACCATGAAGCTTACGGCGGCTATTATTTTATTTGTTGCCGCAGGAGTTATCGTGGAATTGTTTGCGGATACGATTAAGAGCATGGATTCGTATTCGGTTACGGCTCTGTATGAGTATGCTGCAAATAACCGAAAGGGCGGCGGTGTCATCGGTGGTTCCGTTGCATACGGATTATACAATTTGCTTGATATGGCAGGAACCGTACTTGTGGTATTGGTAGTTGTTATTATCTGTTTTGTCCTGATTACGGGCAAGTCGGTAGTAAAGTCTGTCAGCGAGAATTCTAAGAAGGTTTATCATACAGCCAAGGATGATGCACAGTATCGCAGGGAACAGGCAGAGCTCCGCAGGGCAGAACAACTTAAGAGAAAAGAAGAAGAGAAGACAACAAAAATTGCGCAGGAGAACGGCAGGGAAGCCGAGAAGATTCTGCGTATGAATAAAAAGGTGTCCGGCGTTATGCTGAATACCACACTTAAGGAAGAAGATAAGAAGACGCAGATTAGGGATGATATCCATGAAATTACGGTAAATGATATTCCGAAGCGTCCTTCAAGAATCGATGAGGATTCGTACAGACAGGAAGTAATGCCGGATACGATTGATAATATTCGTATTCATACGGCAGCGACGAATAAGCGTGAAGAATTTGTGCCTCCTGTTACACCGGTAAATGAAATCCCTGTGACAGAACCTGTTGCGACACCGGCAACTGTTCCTGACGGAATGGAAGTTGTAAGACCGCGTGCGACACGCGAGAGAAAACAGCCGGCGCAGGATACTTCTGTTGCTGAAGAGATTAAGATAAAATCTACTCCGGCTAAGCCGAATAAAAAATATGTTTTTCCGCCTATTAACCTGTTAAAACCGGGAAGCGGTTCGGGAAAAGGCAGTTCCGTGAATGAACTTCGTGAGACGGCGATGCATTTACAGAATACATTAAAGACATTCGGCGTCAATGTTACGGTTACGGATATCAGCCAGGGACCGAGTGTTACCAGGTATGAATTACAGCCCGAGCCTGGCGTTAAGGTAAGCCGTATTGTGAATCTTGCGGATGATATTAAATTGAATCTTGCAGCTGCAGACATCCGTATTGAAGCACCGATACCGGGCAAATCAGCGGTTGGTATCGAAGTGCCTAATAAAGAGAATTCGGCTGTTGCTTTCAGGGATTTAATTGAAAGTAAGACTTATAAGGATTTCCAGAGTAATCTTGCGTTTGCGGTTGGTAAGGATATCAGCGGACAGGTTGTGGTTGCCGATATTGCCAAGATGCCGCATATGTTAATTGCAGGTGCTACGGGGTCCGGTAAATCGGTTTGTATTAATACGATTATCATGAGTATTTTATACAAAGCACATCCGGACGACGTTAAGCTTATTATGGTGGATCCTAAGGTTGTGGAACTCAGTGTTTATAACGGTATTCCGCATCTGATGATTCCGGTTGTGACCGACCCTAAAAAAGCGGCGGCAGCACTGAATTGGGCAGTGGCAGAGATGACGGACCGTTATAAGAAATTTGCTGATTTGAATGTCCGTGATTTGAAGGGCTATAACAAGCAGGTTGAGGCAATGAAAGCCAAGGGTGAAGATATTTCCAAGATGCCGCAGATTGTAATTATTGTAGACGAGTTGGCAGACCTTATGATGGTTGCGGCGCATGAAGTGGAAGAAGCTATCTGCCGTTTGGCACAGCTTGCCAGAGCAGCGGGTATCCATTTGATAATCGCGACACAGAGACCTTCTGTTGACGTTATCACAGGTCTTATCAAAGCCAATATGCCAAGCCGTGTCGCATTTGCTGTATCCAGTGGTGTGGATTCCAGAACTATCCTGGATATGAACGGCGCTGAGAAACTTCTGGGTAAGGGAGATATGCTTTTCTATCCTCAGGGATATACGAAGCCTGCCAGAATGCAGGGAGCATTTATTTCGGACGGTGAAGTTTCCGATGTTGTGGATTACCTGAAGAATCAGGCAATCGGCAATACATATGATACGGATATTGAAGAGAAGATTAAGAGTATCGGTTCCGGAGCATCGTCAGCAGGCGGAGCAGCGTCAAGTGAACTCGACAGCTATTTTGTGGAAGCCGGCAGATTCATAATCGAAAAAGATAAAGCATCTATCGGTATGCTGCAGAGAGTCTTTAAGATAGGATTTAACCGTGCTGCCAGAATTATGGACCAGTTGGCGGATGCAGGTGTGGTTGGTGAAGAAGAAGGAACAAAGCCAAGAAAAGTTCTTATGAGTATGGAACAGTTCGAAGAATATATTGAAGAATATATATAATTCGGCAATAGCCGATTTATAGAACAAATAATGAGATTGTGAGGGACTTATGAAAACAGATATTCAGATTGCACAGGAAGCGGTATTACAACCAATTGAAGAAGTTGCAACAAAGCTTGGGCTGACAAGGGATGAATTGGAATTTTACGGAAAGTATAAAGCCAAGATATCCGATGAATATATAGAACGAATCCAGGATAATCCGGACGGAAAATTGATTCTGGTTACTGCAATTAACCCTACTCCGGCAGGAGAAGGTAAGACAACAACAACAGTAGGACTTGGACAGGCATTCGGCAAACTCGGCAAAAAGGCTGTTATAGCCTTACGCGAGCCTTCACTCGGACCATGCTTTGGTGTAAAGGGTGGTGCAGCCGGCGGCGGATATGCCCAGGTAGTACCGATGGAAGATTTGAATTTGCATTTTACGGGTGATTTCCATGCAATCACATCTGCCAATAATTTATTGGCTGCATTGCTTGATAATCATATCCAGCAGGGAAATGAACTCGGAATTGATACCCGTCAGGTAGTATGGAAACGTTGCGTAGATATGAATGATCGTGTTTTACGTAATGTTATTGTTGGACTTGGCAATAAAACAGATGGTTTTGTAAGAGAAGACCACTTTGTTATTACAGTTGCATCAGAGATTATGGCAGTGCTGTGCCTTGCATCCGATATGGAAGACTTAAAGGCAAGGCTCGGAAGAATGGTTGTTGCTTATAACTATGATGGGGAACCTGTTACTGCAGCACAGTTAAATGCAGTCGGTTCTATGGCAGCCCTTCTTAAGGATGCATTAAAACCGAATCTGATTCAGACTTTGGAGCATACACCGGCACTTGTGCATGGCGGACCTTTTGCGAATATTGCGCATGGATGTAACTCTGTCAGAGCAACCAAAACTGCTCTTAAGATGGCAGATTATGTTATTACAGAAGCAGGTTTCGGCGCTGATCTTGGCGCTGAGAAGTTCCTTGATATTAAGTGCCGTATGGCAGATTTAAAACCGGATGCAATCGTACTGGTTGCAACTATCCGTGCTCTTAAATATAACGGAGGTGTTAAGAAAGAAGATCTTTCCACACCAAATCTCGAGGCGTTAAAAGCAGGAATCTGTAATCTTGAGAAGCATATTGAAAATCTCCAGAAATATGGGGTTCCGGTTGTTGTTACATTAAATGCTTTTGTTACCGACAGCGAGGAAGAAACTGCATTTGTCCGTGATTTCTGCAAAGAAAGAAATTGTGATTTTGCTCTTTCCAAAGTATGGGAAAAAGGAGGCGAAGGCGGTATTGAACTTGCAGAAGCCGTACTTGACACTTTGGAGAATAAGGAAAGTGATTTCCATGTGATTTATGATGAGAATCTTCCGATTACCGATAAGATTGTAGCAATTGCAAAAGAAATTTATGGTGCAGACGGTGTGAATTACGCCGGAAATGCCATGACGCAGATTAATCGTTTGGAAGCACTTGGTTTTGGTAATTTGCCGATATGTATGGCTAAAACGCAGTATTCTTTATCCGACAATGAAAAACTTCTCGGAAGACCAAGCGGATTTTCCATTACGGTTCGTGAAGTGTATGTATCTGCAGGTGCAGGATTTATTGTAGTACTTACAGGTAATGTAATGACTATGCCGGGACTTCCGAAGAAACCGGCGGCATATTCCATTGATGTGGATGAGAACGGAAAGATTACCGGATTATTCTAGGAGATAATTATGAAGTGTCCTAATTGTGGGGAAGAACTGAAAGAGGGATATCTGTATTGCGAAAAATGCGGTGAAGAAATCCGTATTGTCCCTGATTTTGAACCTGAAATTGAAAACAGCATAATTGAGACACTTTCAGCAGTTGCCGAAGATGTAAGTCCGGAAGAACCGGAGGATGTATTGGCAGATGATATGACGGATGAGATTCCTGTCAGTTTTGTAAAGCGTCTGGTTATAACATTATCCGTGTTATTTGTACTTGCGACCGGATTTCTTGTCGTATATTTTTCCAGACCGGCATATAAGGAAGAGTCTGTTCAAAGCAAGATAGAACTTGCAAAAGCAGCTTATGCAAACAGTGAATATACCGAAGCTGCCAATTTGTATGATGATGTGTTAAAAGAGCAGAAGGACAGTGAACTTATCATTGCATATGCCGACTGCCTGTTTGAAATGGGCGAGACAGACAGGGCGTTGTCCAATTATTATGCGGCAATCGATATGGATCCTGACAGTGAAATGGCATATGCACGTATTATTGCCATGTATGAATCTCAGGAAGCATACGAAGAAATTAATGCATTGCTGAGCGGAAGCAATAGTGAGAAAATTCGCACACAGTTCCAGAATTATCTTGCGATAACACCGGTGTATAGTTACGAAGGCGGTCATTATAATCAGGTTATACCATTAAAGATTACGGCTCCGACAACCGGAGATGTATATTATACATTAAACGGAACGGACCCGATGAGGTATGGAATATTATATACAACTCCGATTTTTTTGAGGAGCGGAGTATATAATGTTCGTTCCGTATATATTAATGATTTTGGGATCTGCAGTGATTATGCCAATGCGCAATTCATCATTGAAGGTACCAAGCCGCAGGAGCCGGAGGTATCACTGGAGAGCGGTCTTTATACTTCTCCGCAGAAGATAAGTGTAGAGGTTCCGGATGGATGTACGGTTTATTATACGACTAACGGAAGCGTTCCGAATGAGAATTCGTTTATTTACGGCGAACCGATTCCGATGAAAGAAGGGGTAACCAATTATCGCTTTGTGTCCATTAGCGAAGAAGGTGTACATAGTGAGGTGGTTGCCAGAAGTTATCAGTTGAATGTGGAAACGGAATGGCCGGCCGAGGAATCCATCAGCCGCTTAAAATATCGTCTGATTATTAAGAACATTATATTAGATGAAAACGGCAGTATAGAAGGCAAAGACGGTAAGAATATCTATGTATACGATTCCCTTCAGATTATTGATAATAAGATGATGCATGTCATTAACGAATATTATCAGGAAGGGAATAGTTCAAGAAATATGACGGGCAATGTTTATTGTGTTGACCTTTCCAACGGATATGTGTATAGGATTGTAACTGATGAAAACGGGAATGAAGCACTTGATGGGATTTAGTTTAGATTTATATTGATTTTTTTCGACAAAAACGATAATATAAAGAATGTGTGCTTTATCGCACTAAAGTTTTGTTTTGTTTTGTAATAAAATGCCTGAGTAAGGCAGAAAGAGGATATTATGTATAAAATTTTAAAGGCAGAAGAGCTTACTACCAATATTTTCCTTATGGTAGTTGAAGCGAAACGTGTAGCAAAACATTGTTTACCGGGACAGTTTTTAATTGTCCGTACTGCAGAGGACAGTGAAAGAATTCCACTTACTATTTGCGATTATGACCGTGAAGCAGGTACTGTTACAATCGTATTCCAGATTGTTGGCGGAAGTACTGTGGAAATGTCTAAATTAAAGGCCGGTGATTCATTCCATGATGTTGTAGGACCTCTTGGTTGTGCATCCGAACTTTGTGAGAAGACAAAAGAAGAACTGGATGCAATGAATATTGTATTTGTGGCAGGTGGTGTCGGAACGGCGCCTGTATATCCACAGGTTAAATATTTGCATGAAATGGGCGTAAATGCAGATGTTATCGTTGGTGCGAAGACCAAAGATTTACTCATTCTTGAAAAAGAAATGGAAGCGGTAGCAGGTAACCTCTATGTAACAACTGATGATGGTTCTTACGGAAGAAGCGGTATGGTTACAAAGACTATTGAAGATCTTGTAAAAGAAGAAGGCAAGAAATACGATCTCTGTGTAGCAATCGGACCGATGATTATGATGAAATTCGTTTGCAAGATGACAGAATCATTAAATATTCCTACAATTGTCAGCTTAAATCCTATTATGGTTGACGGTACCGGAATGTGTGGCGGATGCCGTGTAACTGTTGGTGGCGAAGTTAAATTTGCATGTGTTGACGGTCCGGAATTCGACGGACACAAAGTAGACTTTGATGAAGCCATGAAACGTCAGCAGATTTATAAGACCGAAGAAGGCAGAGCATATTTGAAGGCAAAGGAAGGCGATACCCACCATGGCGGTTGCGGAAATTGTGACTAATACAATGAGGATTTGAGAGGATAGATAGAATGGACGTATTAAAGAAGGTTCCTGTACGTGAACAGGATGCAAAAGAGAGAGCAACCAATTTCGAAGAGGTTTGTCTCGGATATAATTTAGAAGAAGCGCAGGCAGAAGCTTCCAGATGTATTAACTGTAAAAATGCACAGTGTGTGAAAGGATGTCCGGTAGCAATTGATATTCCGGGATTCATTCAGCAGGTAAAAGAAGGTAATATTGAAAATGCATACCAGGTAATCTCTGAAGCAAGTGCTCTTCCTGCTATCTGTGGACGTGTTTGCCCGCAGGAAAGCCAGTGTGAAGGTAAATGTATCCGTGGTATTAAGGGTGAGCCTGTTTCCATTGGTAAATTAGAGAGATTTGTTGCTGACTGGGCTACTGAAAAAAATATTAAGCCGGTAGTAACAGCAGAAAAGAAGAATAAAAAGGTAGCGGTTATCGGTTCCGGCCCTTCCGGACTTACATGTGCAGGCGACCTTGCAAAAATGGGTTATGATGTGACTATTTTTGAAGCATTACATGAGCCGGGTGGAGTACTTGTATATGGTATTCCTGAATTCCGTCTTCCAAAAGAAAAAGTAGTTGCCAAAGAAATCGAAAACGTTAAATCTCTCGGTGTTAAGATTGAGACCAATGTAGTTATCGGTAAGGCCACAACTATTGACGAATTATTAAACGAAGAAGGTTTCAGCGCCGTATTTGTTGGTTCAGGTGCAGGACTTCCTAAGTTCATGGGAATTCCGGGAGAGTCAGCTAACGGTGTATTTTCCGCCAATGAATACTTAACAAGAAGTAACTTAATGAAGGCATTTGATGAAAACAGCACAACACCGATTATGAAAGGCAAGAAAGTTGCTGTAGTCGGTGGTGGTAATGTTGCAATGGATGCTGCAAGAACAGCACTTCGTCTTGGCAGTGAAGTACATATTGTATACCGTCGTAGCGAAGAAGAACTTCCTGCCCGAGTAGAAGAAGTACATCATGCAAAAGAAGAAGGTATTATCTTTGATTTATTGACCAATCCTGTTGAAATCTTAAAAGATGAAAACGGTTGGGTAAGTGGTATTAAGTGTATCCGTATGGAACTTGGTGAGCCGGATGCTTCCGGAAGAAGACGTCCTGTTGAAGTTCCGGGCAGTGAGTTTGTTATCGATGTAGATACCGTTATTATGTCCCTCGGTACTTCACCTAACCCATTGATTACTTCAACTACAGAAGGTTTAGAAGTTAATAAATGGAAATGTATCGTTGCTGATGAAGAGACCGGTGCAACATCCAAAGAAGGTGTATATGCCGGTGGCGATGCCGTTACAGGTGCAGCAACCGTTATTCTGGCTATGGGTGCCGGAAAAGCAGCCGCAAAGGGAATTGATGAGTATTTATCCAAATAAGGAGAAAAAATATGCCTTGGTGTCCTATATGTAAAAATGAATATAAAGCCGGTTATACGGTATGTGCCGATTGCGGAGCTACATTGGTAGAATCTCTTGATGAAGGCAAAAAAGCCGTATATTTCGGAGAAGAAAATGAACTGTATCAGATTAGTGATTTTATGCGTGCAAACGGCCTTAAAAATACAGAGATTTCCTACGATGAAAAAGAAGGAACTTATGAACTTTTAGTTGAGCCGGATGATATGGCATCAGCCCAGAAGATGCTCCATGTTTATCTTCAAAGAATTGCAGCACCTAAGGAAGCCAAGAAACAGGAAGAGATTCAGCAGACATATACGGAAGAAGAACTTGAGGCAATTAAACAGGCTAAGGAAGCTTATATTAAGGAAATGGAACGCAAACCATATGAGGATACCGCTAAGATTGCAGAGGAATATAAATCCGGTGCGGATTCATTGCTTATTGTTGGTGTTGTCGGCATAATTGCACTTGTTTTACTTCATTTGGGTGTGATTCCGCTTTCCCTTCCGCCTTTTACTAAATGGATGATTACCGGTGTTATGGGATTTTTGTTTGTTGTATTTGTATTTATGGGTATTGCGTCCCGTAAATCCTATGCAAATTTAAAAGAACAGGCAAGTTCTGACCATAGTACCAAGGAAGATATCATTAACTATCTGAAAGAAAATGTACAGCCGGAAGAATTTGATGCGGATTTAACAGCGGATGACCCTGGCATGGAAATTTTATATTTCCGTCGCATGGAAAAATTAAAAGCTATGGTAAATGCGTATTCAGAAGGAATAGATGCTTCATTTGCGGAGTATATTCTGGAAGAAGTATATCCGGATATTTTTGAATAAGACATGAAGATTACAATAATTGCTGTCGGAAAAATAAAAGAGAAGTTTTACAGGGATGCGATTGATGAATACAGTAAGCGTCTTTCCAAATATTGCAAATTAGAGATTAAGGAAGTTGCTGATGAAAAAACGCCGGATCATGCATCCGATACCGTTAATGTGCAGATTCTCACAAAGGAAGGAGAGCGCATTAAGAATCTGATACCAAAGGATTCCCATGTAATTGTGCTCGCCATTGAGGGTAGAAAATACGATTCCGTGGAGTTTGCTGATATGATTAATAATGCAGGTATTCACGGTATCAGCAATATCACTTTTATTATTGGTGGGTCACTGGGAATTGCCGATGAAATAAAGAAATCCGCGAATGCGGCAATCAGTTTTTCCGATATGACTTTTCCGCATCAGTTAATGCGTGTAATTCTTCTGGAACAGATATACAGAGGCTATAAGATTATAACCAAAGAACCTTATCACAAGTAGTGGTAAGGTTCTTTTTTTGCCCCGGCAAACATAAGATGTGATATGAAAAGAAAAGAATCGGATTTTTTGGAAAAACTGCATTTACCGAAAGATATTACAAGAGGAGCCTTTATTCTTACTGCAATCGGAAATAAGGAATTATACATCGAAAATTACAAGGGAATCCTGGAATATACATCTGATTGCATCCGCGTGCAGGGAAAAAATACATACATAATTATCAAAGGACGGGGCTTGAAAATTGAACATTACACGGAAGAGGATATGTTAATTACAGGACATATTCTTTCGATTGATTATCCGTCATAGGAGGTTGCATGTTATCCTTTTTACGGTATTTAAGAGGCTTTTATAAAATTAAATTATCGGGATATTCACCGGAGAGGTTTTTTAATCTTTGCAGGATTAACGGAATAATTCTTTGGGATATAATACCTGTGCAGGATTATTTTGAATGTAAGATAAAGCATGGTGATTATAAGAAAATCAATGCATTTTTGGAAAAAACAAGAGTTGAGGCAGTAATTCTTGAAGAATTCGGACTGCCTTTTTTTATGCATAAAAACAAAAAGAGAAAGATATTTTTTGCGGGAATCATTATTACATTATTCTTTTTGTATGGCATGACTTTTTTTATATGGTCTTTTTCGTTTGAAGGTAATGAGACAATCAGTGATGATATTTTATTACGTTTTGTAAACTCGTTGGATGTAAATTACGGAACACGTAAGGATAAAATAGATATCCAGATGTTGGAAGAAGAAATCAGGGAATATTTTGATTCGGTAAGCTGGGTTTCGGTAAGGATTCTTGGTACGGAACTTGTTGTTAATGTAAAAGAAAACTATATTCCCCATAATGATGATACGAAACAGGAAACCATGAGGGACGATTTGTATGCCGGAACGGATGGGACTATTGTAAGTATGATAACAAGAAAAGGGGTTCCGCAGGTAAAAGTAGGAAGTGAAGTGAAAGCAGGTGACATGCTTGTGTCCGGAGAAGTTCCTATTTTTGACAATGACGGAAATATAGTATCGTATGATTATGTGGATGCCGATGCGGATGTAACGATACGGACACAATACCCGATACATAGGGAAATCAGCCGTTATTACAAACATAAAAACTATACCGGAAATGAATACCATGTTCCGTATCTTAGGTTTGGACAGAATTATTTGAGTTTACGTTTTTTTGATAAACAATTTCCCCTTTATGATGTTGTTGTGCAGGAGAATACGCATCCTGTATTTGAGGAGTTTTCCATTCCGGTATATTGGGGGATAAGAAGGTACTGTGAATATGTTGAAATTGAGGATTTGTACGGTGATGATGAGGGGACAATCATACTCAAAAAATTTCTGGACGAAACTATGAAAGAATTAAGTGAAAAAGGGGTACAAATTATAGAAAATAATGTTAAAATAGAAACTGGGAGTCAATATTTAAAATTGACAGGATATCTGCTGATTGATATCAGGCAGACAGAAAAGTAGTTTCAGATGGGGACATATAACGGTTAATGAATGAAGTAATTACAGAACGCATGGAAATACCCATGGAGCATTGTTTGAATATATTCGGACAATGTGACAGATATATAAAAAAGATTGAACGGGGTTATTCCGTCGATATTGTAAACCGGGATGAGTGTGTGATGATTCGCGGAAGTAGGCGGAATGTAACACAGGTTAGGGATATTTTAAGTACCTTAAAGACTTTATCGGAAAGAGGAAATACTATTTTGGAACAGGATGTAGATTACGCAATTGCAATGGGCATGGAAGAAAATGAGGAAGCCCTTCTTCAAATTGATAAAGAAGTCATTTGTCACACCGTAAACGGTAAGCCTCTTAAGCCCAAGACATTGGGTCAGAAAGCCTATGTGGATGCCATTCAGGATAATATGATTGTGTTCGGAATGGGACCTGCAGGAACCGGTAAGACTTACCTTGCCATGGCTATGGCAATTACCGCTTTTAAAAATAACGAGGTGGAGCGTATTATTTTGACCAGACCTGCAATTGAAGCTGGTGAGAAACTTGGCTTTTTGCCGGGAGATTTGCAGAGTAAAGTAGATCCGTATCTGCGTCCGCTATACGATGCCCTGTATCAGATTATGGGGGCGGACAGTTTTCTTAAGAATATGGAAAAGGGCCTTATTGAGGTGGCTCCGCTTGCCTATATGCGTGGCCGTACACTTGATAATGCATATATTATTCTTGATGAAGCACAGAATACAACACCCGCACAGATGAAGATGTTTTTGACAAGAATCGGTTTCGGTTCCAAGGTGGTTGTTACCGGTGATGATTCCCAGAAAGACTTGCCGGCTGGCACGAGATCGGGACTTGATATTGCGTGCCGCGTCCTTAAGAATGTGGAAGGTATTGCCTTTTGTAAACTGACAAGCCGTGATGTTGTCAGACATCCGTTAGTACAAAAAATTGTACAGGCTTATGAAGTATATGAAGCCAAAGAACAGAATCGGGAGAATAAGGATAATTCCCGCCGTCGTGAGAATGTAAAGAACAAAGGAAGAAAATAGAGCAGGTTAGTGTATGCAGTTATATTTAGAAAATGAATCCGCAATTTCGTTTGAGTTTAATGCAGAAGAAATTGCCGGAATGGTAATTAATAAAGTCCTTGAAGCAGAGAAATGTCCTTTTGATGTTGAAGTGAATTTGTTAATAACGGATAACGAAGGTATCCGTGAATATAATTCTTCAATGCGTGATATTGACAAAGCAACAGATGTTTTGTCATTTCCGGGATTGTTTTTTGAAGAGCCGTCTAAGTTCTTTATTCCCAAAGAGGAAGAGGCGGATTATACCAATCCGGAGAACGGTTTAATTATTCTGGGAGATATTATTATCAGTGCCGAAAAAGTGCTTTCGCAGGCAGAAGAATATGGTCATTCACCCAAGCGGGAGTTTGCTTTTTTGGTAGCGCACAGTATGTATCATTTGTGCGGATATGATCATATGACACCGCAAGAAGCAGTGGTTATGGAGAAGAAGCAGGAGGATATTCTGCATTTGTTACAGATTACAAGAGATACGGTTTGAAAGGTATAATACAAATGAACGCTAAGATGTCAATGGGTTCCCTTACAAAAATAGTGAATATTATTTTCCTGATTGTGTTGCAGAATTTTGTTTTAGACGGCGCAATGGGATTTTTTGCGATACCTTTGCTTTTATACTATGTTGTGTATACATTGTTTTTTAACAGTTTGCAGAGTGGGATTTCTAAGATGGTGAGTATCCGTAACAGCAAAGGGATTAACGGCAATTCCAAGCGAATTGTTAAACCGGCACTTGGTTATGTTTTGGCGGCAGGTTTATTACTGGCTTTTATCGCATATTTTATATTGCGCGCGGCTTCGGTATCCCTTTTTAAAGTAACTTATCCGGTTCCCACAATAATGCTTTTTTGCATAATACTCATTATTAACGGCATTATTGATGTTTTATGCGGATATCATTCCGGAAACGGCAATGAAGGTGTGGTCGTTATTGTTAATGTTTTAAAAATGATTCTTCCGATGATACTATCATTTTTTGTTATCCGTATATTCAAAGAATATGGTAATAAAATTGCAGCGCTTCTTAATAATGAGGTTGTTGTAGATGCCTATATTGCCATGGGTATTGCCTGTGTCTATTTGTGTACGGCTATACTAATTGCAATTGTATTATTGATCTTAACTATATATACGAGAAAATATACCAAAGCAGAAAAGACCGTACGCGGAATTGATTCCAGAAGATCGGTTGTCGGAGGATTTGCTTCAATAAATCTCCGCATTATGATGAATAAGATTTTTACCGTATTATCGCTTGCTTTTGTTGTATTGGCATATTTACAGTCAGTCATCAAGTCGGAACTCCCGATAGAGGTGGCATATAGCAATATCGGTATTTTGTTTACGAGAGTTCTGTTGCCGATATTGTTGGTTTTGCTTGTATTTGGTGAATACGTATCTAAGGAGAAACACAGACTTCATATTGATTACCGCAGGGATGAGACCAAGACAATGGTTGTTAGAACGCAGTATATGATTAAGAATGCCTTTTTTATGCTGATTCCGCCAACTATGATTATGGTATTTTTGGCCGGTTCACTTGCAAAAGCATTGTTTAAAGGGCAGTCAGTCCTTGCTACAACCTATATTAAAACCGGTGGCAGTCTGTTACTTATGGCAGGTATTGCGCTTGCACTTGCCGGTATTGTCAGTGCCTATGACAGGGAAAAAACGGTTTGGCTTGTACATGGAATTTCGTTTGTATCCCAGGTTATTTTTGTGTTGGCCGGTTTTGCCAAAAACAATGGTGACAGTATGCTGATTCTGTATTCTTTCTATCTGTGTTTCGGAATCAGGATATGCCTGCTTTTTGTTTTGGCCTATAGTGTTGCAAGAATGGATTTACTGGATATTTTGCTTAAACTTGGTAAATACGGTGTTGCCGGCATTATTATGATGGTGCTGTATATGATTCTTGAACGCTTTGTAACAATGAATCTTATTCTGGTATTTTTAAGTTTCTTTTTAGGTTATCTTTTATATTATCTTACATTGCTTGCCTTACATGGCATCAGTAAAAAAGACGAAGCAGCACTTAAAAGAACCTTGAATTATTATCCGGTGCATTTTTTGCGCAGCAGGTTGCGCTTATAAATGGATTTAGCGGAAAGTCTTTCGAATAATTTTTATACAAAATACTGATACTATTCAAAAAAGGAGTTATTATGAGGTTTTTGAAGAGTATCAGTTTGTTTTGTTTTATTGTATTGTTGCTTGTGGCCGGTTATGTCCTGTTTATGCCTGCAGGCAATAAAGATAATAATGTTTCCACAGAAGATATAAGTAAAGAGGATGTTGTTGATAATACAGAAGTGGATTTGTCGGTATCTACCAAACAAAATGTAACAACATGTGATACGGTTTATGAGGTGGAGACATATATCGGTAATTCGTATTTGCACTCGATAGAAAGCATACCTTTCTCCTTTACGGGACTTAATAGGGAAGAATTACAAAAAGAAATTGAACGGTATGAATTGAGCCCCAGTTTTGCGGATAAACAAAACGGATTTGAAAGTATAGAACTTATATCTTTTCATCCTGAAAAGATTACCGTAAAAAAGACTTATAAAGAAGAACAGGAAAAAATTATTTATTATATTAAGGCAGTAAACCATGAATTAATTGTTTACCGTTCGGATTTGGATGAGGCTTATATGCCTACGGATTTGACTCTGGAGATGCTGCCTGAGAATGTACAACAGGAGATTATTAACACGAAGTGTTTTAATGATATACGTGAGGTGTATGATTTTTTGGAATCGTATACCAGTTGATGAAACAGGAGGAGAAAACGTGAAACGGGTATTGGTTATCGGTGGCGGAGCATCTGGTATGATGGCAGCAATTCAGGCGGCAGTCAGAGGTGCACAAGTGACTATATACGAGAAAAATGACCGTGTCGGCAAAAAGATTCTTGCTACCGGCAATGGTAAATGCAATCTTTCGAATACAGATATGGATTTATCCAATTACTATTGCGCCGATTATAATAAACTGGCGGATTGTTTTGCACGTTTTTCCACAGAAGATACGGTTACCTTTTTTGAAAATAACGGTTTGATGCTTAAGAATAAGGATGGTTATTTGTATCCGTACTGTGAGCAGGCTTCGGCTGTTTTGGATATTCTCCGTACAGCACTTAAAAAATATAATGTCAATGTTTTTAACGGAGTGACGGATATTGATTTGTCAGTTAAGAAAAACGGCAAATTTACGGTAGAATCCTCTTTGGGCAGAAAGGAGTTTGATTCGGTAATTTTAGCATGCGGTAGTAAAGCCGGTATGAAGAATGCTGCAACGGAAGGATACAATTATGCTAAGCAATTCGGACATAGAATAATTCCGCTTGAACCGGCTCTGGTTCAGGTCAGATGTAAGGAAGATTTCTTCCCATCCGTTGCCGGTGTTCGATGCCGTGCAAAGATTTGTCTTTATTCAAACAAGAAAATGATTGCTTTTGATGAAGGTGAGCTGCAACTGACCGATTACGGAATTTCCGGGATTCCGGTATTTCAGATAAGCCGTATTATTGCAAAAGAAATAAAAGCAAAAAAAGATATTTTTGTTGTGATTGATTTTGTTCCGGGAATGTCTGCTAAGCAGTGGAATGATTTTATTGAAAAAAGATTTGCTGTTTACCAGGGGTTTACGACGGAAGAATTTATGACCGGATTATTACATAAAAAAATCGGTCTGATGTTGTTAAAAAAATACGGAATAAAACCGGGCGATGTGCTTGGTGCTCATCATAAAGAGACAATTACTTTAATCGGCAAAGCAATGAAATGTTTTACTGTTGTTCCGAGAGAAGTAAATGGGTTTGAACAGGCGCAGGTATGCAGCGGAGGCGTAGATTTTTCGGAGTTAACCAAAGATATGGAATCTGTGAATCAGCCTGGATTATATATTTGCGGTGAAATGGTGGATGTCGACGGTAAATGCGGCGGATATAATTTGCAATGGGCATGGACATCAGGCTATATTGCAGGGGTTTCTGCAGCAAAATAAGTTCGTAAGATTAAAGGGAACAGGTATGTTAGTTGTTAATCAGGTGAAGATTCCTGTTGAAAAGGTATCTGATTGTAAGGCAGAACAGGAAGCATTGCTTCGTGCCGTAGCCAAAAAACTGAATATAGAAAAGTCGGCAATCAATAAACTCACTATTCAGAAAAAGTCGATGGATGCACGTAAGAAACCTGAATTGTATTATGTATACAGTGTGACATGCCATGTGCCAAATGAAGAGAAAGTGCTTAAGAAATGTAAAAGTGCAGATGTTTCAATATACGATTTGGCGCCGTATGAATTCAAAATATCAGGGGATAAAGCCTGTGCACACAGACCGGTTATTGTCGGAATGGGGCCGGCAGGTCTGTTTTGCGGATATATGCTGGCAAAGCACGGTTATAAACCAATTATTCTGGAACGTGGCAGAAAGGTAGAAGAACGTACAAAAGATGTAGAGGAATTCTGGGAAAATGGCTGCCTGTTACATAATTCAAATGTGCAGTTCGGTGAAGGCGGAGCCGGTACATTTTCTGACGGTAAGTTAAATACCCTGATTAAGGATAAGACTGGACGCAATAAGGAAGTATTGCGTATTTTGGTTGAAAACGGTGCGCCACAGCAGATTTTGTATGACAGCAAACCACATGTTGGTACTGATATTTTATCATTAACTGTTGCAAATATGCGTAATCAAATGCTCGAATGGGGAGCGGATATCCGTTATGAATCACAGGTTACGGATATTAATATACGTGATAATACATTGACTGATTTGGTCATTAATGATAAGGAACGGATTTTGGCAGAAAATGCCGTATTTGCCATCGGACACAGTGCAAGGGATACGTTTGAAATGCTGTATTCCCATCAGATTGAAATGGAAGCTAAGGATTTTGCGGTTGGATTCAGAGTACAGCATCCGCAGTCATTTATCGATAAGAGGCAGTACGGGAGAGAAAATGCAGATGGTGTTTTACCTGTATCATCATATAAACTTGCTGCCAAAACAAGTGTGAACAGAGGCGTATACTCATTTTGTATGTGCCCCGGAGGTTATGTAGTAAATGCTTCAAGCGAGGAAGGCAGACTGGCGGTTAATGGTATGAGTTACAGCGGACGTGACAGCGGCGTTGCCAACAGTGCAATTATAATGTCCGTTACCAAATCGGATTATCCGTCCGAGCATCCGCTTGCGGGAGTTATGTTCCAACGTGAATTGGAAGAAAAAGCATATACTTTTGGAAACGGCAGTATTCCTGTGCAGTATTACGGTGATTTCACAGGTGAAAAAGGGAAATATGAGCATATTAAAGAAGCCTTTGAGCCAAAGATAAAAGGTTCTTATACATTTTCGGATTTAAGAACACTGCTGCCGGAGGAATTAAATACTGCTTTTGTGGAAGGAATGACACAATTTGGCCGTATGATTCCCGGATTTGATGATGATTACTGCCTTTTAGCAGGAGTTGAGAGCCGGACATCATCGCCTGTACGTATTAACAGGGGGGCAGATATGCAATCGCATGTCAGAGGTTTTTATCCCTGCGGGGAAGGTGCGGGTTATGCGGGCGGAATAACGTCTGCTGCAATGGATGGGCTTGCAGTTGCAGAGGCAATTGCGAAAAACTACCATCCATAGTATAATAAAAAGGTTATGAATACATTTTGTTGGAGGCTAATGTGAGTAAGATTCGTGAAGGAATTAAAGACAAAAAAAGAATAGTAATTAAAATCGGTTCCTCCTCCTTACAACACAAGGAAACAGGGGATCTTGATTATATTAAATTGGATGTTTTATGCCGTGAGTTGTGTAATCTCCGCAACCAGGGTAAAGATGTTATTTTAGTCAGCAGTGGTGCGATTGCAGTCGGTAAAAAGGCCGTTGGAGCTACCGCGCTCAAGGCTAACAGTAAGCATATGGGCTTTAAACAGGCATGTGCGGCTATCGGTCAGGCCAGACTGATGATGACTTATCAGAAGATTTTTGCAGAATACAACCAGATTGCAGCGCAGATTCTGATGACGAAGAATACTATTGTTGATGATGTAAACAGGGAAAATGCTTACAATACCTTTACTGAATTATTGGATATGGGTGTGATTCCGATTGTAAACGAGAACGATACCGTCTCTACATACGAAATCCGCGTCGGCGAAGATGATGTGTTAATCGGTGATAATGACACTTTATCAGCGATTGTAGCATCCCTTGTAAATGCGGACCTTTTGATTCTTTTGTCCGATATTGACGGCTTATATACGGATGACCCGAGAGTGAATAAGGAGGCAAAGTTCATTGAGGAAGTAGAAGTGCTTACCGATGAATACATGCATATGGGCAAGGAAAGTACCGGAAGCAATGTAGGAACCGGTGGTATGAATACCAAGATGCAGGCAGCCAAGATTGCAACCAGTTGCGGTACGGATATGATTATTGCCAACAGTAGCGATATCCGTATTATCCACAGATTAATGGACGGACGTAACCTTGGTACATTGTTTAAGGCCAACAAGGATGAGAATTTTGATGTTGTGGAATTCATTCAGAATATCCATTCATAATTTTATGGCATGATAGAAAGGTAATTTTAGATGAATATGCAGGAAATCATTGACAGAATCAATGAGTTATACCATAAATCCCAGAATGAAGGACTGACGGAAGAAGAAAAAGCAGAGCAGAAAGAACTGCGTCAGCAGTACGTATTATCTATCAGACGTTCTCTTCGCGGACAGCTGGATAATATTGATATCCAAAACGAAGACGGTTCTATTACAAATCTTGGAGAAAAATATGGAAACAAAGAACTCCATTAGAAAAGAAATATTATCCGTACGTGACGGATTGTCCGACAAGGAGCGTGCTTCTTATAGCCAAAATATTGCAGATAGGGTAATGAAGATGCACACAGTTCAATATGCGGATAACATTCTTGCTTTTGTAGGATATAAGAGTGAAGTCCAAACTATGGAATTGATTGAGAGTTTACTTAAAAGCGGCAAAAGAGTATTTTTACCAAGAGTAAACGGGGAAGAAATGGATTTTTTCCGGATTGGGAGCCATAATGATTTAAAAGAAGGATACAAAGGGATTCCTGAGCCGGATGAGACTTGTACGGAAGTTTTTGTTACAGACGATTATGAGAACGTGGACAGTACCGTAATGCTTATGCCGGGGGCTGTATTTGCTAAGGACGGCTCGCGCATCGGATATGGAAAAGGTTACTATGACCGTTTCCTTACAAAGTATGATATCATGAATCGTATCGCATTGTGTTATTCGATTCAGATTATGGAAAGAATTCCGACGGATGCGCATGATAAAAAAGCCTTTGTTATTGTGAGTGAAAAAGGAATAACAGAGTGCAGAAAGGTTTAATCTTACATGGAATTTAAGAATGCACCAAGTGAAGTGAATATAGAAGAGGGATTACGCCAGCAGGAATATATTATTAAACTCAAACAATTGATTGCGGAGAAAACGCATCAAATGGGTAGAAGACCTACCTGCTGTGTGACAACATTCGGCTGTCAGATGAATGCCAAGGACAGCGAAAAATTAACAGGTATCTTAAAAGAAGCCGGTTATGAGATTATTGAGTCTGAAGATGCTGATTTTGTGATTTTTAATACCTGTACGGTGCGTGATAATGCCAATCAGCGGGTGTATGGCAGGCTTGGTCAGCTCGGACATCAAAAAAAGAAAAATCCGGACATGAAGATTGCGCTTTGCGGTTGTATGATGCAGGAAGCAGCGGTAATTGAGAAGATTAAGAAAAGTTACCGTTATGTCAATCTGATTTTCGGAACCCATAATATTTTTAAATTTGCAGAATTGTTATACCGTATGTTAACTACCGATAAGATGGTAATTGATATTTGGGAGAGTACGGACAAGATTGTGGAGACACTTCCGATTGAACGTAAATACCCGTTTAAATGCGGTATTAATATTATGTTTGGCTGCAATAATTTCTGCAGCTACTGTATTGTGCCCTATGTAAGAGGGCGCGAGAGAAGCCGTGAGATGGCGGAGATTCTGGATGAGATTAAGCGTCTTGCTGCAGACGGAGTCAAAGAAGTTATGCTTCTTGGCCAGAATGTGAATTCTTACGGAAAGAATCTGGACACACCTGTATCTTTTGCAAAACTGTTATCAGAAGTGGAAAAGATTGACGGTATTGAGAGAATCCGATTTATGACTTCCCATCCGAAGGATTTATCGGATGAATTGATTGAGGTAATGAAGCATTCGAAGAAGATTTGCAAGCATCTGCATTTACCGCTTCAGTCCGGTTCTACAAGGATTTTGGAAAAGATGAACAGACGCTATACGAAGGAATCGTATTTGGCGTTGGTTGATAAATTACAGAAAGAGATTCCGGATTTGGCATTGACAACGGATATTATCGTTGGATTCCCCGGAGAAACGGCTGAGGATGTGGATGATACCATTGATGTTATCCGCAAAGCAGGATACAACAATGCATTTACGTTTATTTATTCCAAACGTACGGGAACACCTGCTGCCGCAATGGAAAACCAGGTTCCGGCAGACGAGGTACAGAAGCAGTTTAACAGGGTGCTTACTGCAGTTCAGGAGATAGCAAATGAGCAGGCAGGTACGCTAACCGGACAGGTGTTGGATGTATTGGTGGAAGAGATTAATGAACACGATACTTCTTTGGTGACCGGAAGATTATCGAATAATACTTTGGTTCATTTTAAGGGAGATGAGTCGTTAATCGGCTCTGTTGTAAACGTAAGATTAAAGGAAGCCAAAGGTTTTTACTATTTTGGCGAGATTGTGAACGAATAAGAAAGAGGAAATACTTGTGGCAGAATTAACCCCAATGATGCAGCAATATATGCAGACAAAAGAAGAGTACAAGGATTGTATTTTGTTTTACAGACTTGGCGATTTCTATGAAATGTTCTTTGAAGATGCAATTGTTACATCAAAAGAATTGGAGATTACATTAACAGGTAAAAACTGCGGACTTGAGGAACGGGCACCGATGTGCGGCGTTCCTTATCATGCTGTAGACGGATATCTGAATAAGCTTGTATCAAAGGGCTATAAGGTAGCCATTTGCGAACAGGTCGAAGACCCTAAGATGGCAAAAGGCCTTGTAAAACGTGAAGTTGTCCGTATTGTAACACCGGGTACCAATTTAAATACACAGGCACTTGAAGATAATAAGAATAATTATCTGATGTGTGTGGCCTATTTTGATGAAGTAATCGGTATTTCCATTGCAGATGTTACAACGGGGGATTATTATCTGACCGAAGTGGCGGATAAGAATCAGTTAATGGATGAGATTATTAAGTATTCTCCTGCGGAAATTATCTGTAATGATGCCTTTATGGTAAGCGGTGTACCGCTGGAAGAACTTAGGAACCGTTTGGGAATATGTATCAATTCCCTGGAACCGCATTTCTTTGATGAGGAACAGTGTAAGAAAATTTTACTTAAGCATTTTCATGTATTATCCCTGCAGGGAATCGGTATTGAGGAGTTCCCGGTAGGAACCGTTGCTGCTGGAAGCCTGATGCAGTATCTGTATGATACACAGAAGAGTACACTGGATCATCTGACACATATTTATCCGTATTTGACGAGTAAATACATGCTTCTTGACAGTTCCACAAGACGTAATCTGGAATTATGTGAGACCTTGCGTGATAAACAAAAAAAAGGTTCGCTTTTAGGCGTTTTGGACAAGACAAAGACGGCCATGGGCGGCAGACTTTTGCGCAAATATATTGAACAGCCGTTAATTGATAAAGAAAAGATTACCAAGCGACTGGATGCCGTGGAAGAACTTTGTAAGAATCCCTGCGAGCGTGATGAGATTAGGGAATATCTCAATCCTGTATACGATTTGGAACGTTTGATTGGTAAAATCTCTTTCCATACGGTAAATCCGAGAGATATGATTGCCCTGGCTTCTTCCCTTCGAATGATGCCGCCGATTAAGACGGTTACGGGAGGCTTGTCATCCGAGGCTTTATTACATATTTCGGAATGCATTGACGGTCTGGAAGATATTTGTGCATTGATTGATGATGCCATTATTGATGAACCGCCGATTACCATCCGCGAAGGCGGAATTATCCGTGACGGATATGATGCTGATATTGATAATCTCCGCCATGCCAAGACAGAAGGTAAGAACTGGCTTGCCGACTTGGAAGCACAGGACAGGGAGAGAACCGGTATTAAGAATCTTCGAATTAAATATAACAAAGTATTCGGTTATTATTTTGAAGTAACCAATTCCTTTATCGATATGGTTCCGGAGGACTTTATCCGTAAACAGACTTTAACCAATGCGGAGCGATATACGACAGCCAGACTCAAGGAATTGGAAGATACGATTCTGAATGCGGAAGATAAACTGGTAACATTGGAATATGACAAATTCTGTGAAATCAGAGATTATATTGCAAGTCAGCTTGAGAGAATCCAGACAACGGCCAAAGAGATTGCCAAACTGGATGTGTTTGCATCGCTTTCTTTGGTTGCGGAGCAGAACCGTTATGTTCGTCCGACACTTAATGAAAAGGGTGTTATTAACATTAAGGACGGCAGACATCCGGTTGTTGAGAAGGTAATCGAGCATGATATGTTCATTCCTAATGATACATTCCTGGATAATGGTAAGAATTGTATTTCCGTTATTACCGGACCGAATATGGCCGGTAAATCCACCTATATGCGTCAGAGTGCGCTGATTGTTCTGATGGCACAGATTGGTTCATTTGTACCGGCACAGAAAGCTTCCATCGGTATTGTGGATCGTATTTTTACAAGAGTCGGAGCCAGTGATGACCTGGCAAGCGGTCAGAGTACCTTTATGGTGGAGATGAATGAAGTGGCTAATATTTTGCGTAATGCTACTTCGAACAGTTTACTTATTTTGGATGAAATCGGACGAGGAACTTCCACTTTTGACGGACTTTCCATTGCGTGGTCCGTGATTGAATTTATATCCAATACCAAGATTTTGGGAGCGAAGACTTTATTTGCAACACATTATCATGAACTGACGGAATTGGAAGGTAAGATTGGTAACGTGAATAATTATTGTATTGCCGTTAAGGAAAAAGGTGATGATATTGTTTTCCTTAGGAAAATTATTAAAGGCGGTGCTGACAAGAGTTACGGTATTCAGGTAGCCAAATTGGCAGGTGTTCCGGATATGGTTATTGAGCGTGCAAAAGAGATTCTTGTCGAATTAATAGATAAGGATGTGATGGAACGTGTACAGAATATTGCCGTTCCGCAAAAGAGCGATGCTAAGACCAAGACCGAGGCCATCAGCGAATTGGAATTAAACCAGATGTCTTTATTTGACACCGTAAAAGATGAGGATGTGATTGAGGAGTTAAAAGGGATTGATATTTCCTCGTTAACACCATTAGATGCTCTTAATACTTTATACCGGTTGCAGAGTAAACTTAACAACCGTTGGTAGCATGAAAAGTTATTCTAAGGTATAAATACCTAAGAATAACTATGTTTCATGCCGAAGAATCACTGCGTGATTCTTCCAAATATGGAGGAAATTAACATGGCGAAAATTGAGTTGCTCAGTGAAGAAACCATAGATAAGATAGCGGCGGGCGAAGTGATTGAACGTCCCGGCAGTGTCGTAAAAGAATTGGTTGAGAACGCAATTGATGCGGGCGCAAAAGCAATAACAGTTGAGATTAAAGAAGGCGGTATTTCCTTTATCCGTGTGACGGATGATGGAGAGGGGATTGAAAAAGACCAGGTAAAAAACGCCTTTTATCGTCATGCCACTAGCAAACTTAAGGACGCTTCCGAACTTATGGCAATCGGTACGCTTGGTTTTCGCGGTGAGGCACTTTCCAGTATAGCCGCGGTAGCACAGGTGGAATTGATTACTAAAACCGAAGAGGCACTTACCGGTGTCCGCTATGTCATTGAGGGTGCTGTTGAAAAAGAATTTCAGGAAGTAGGAGTGCCAAAAGGAACTACAATCCTGGTAAAAAATCTGTTTTTCAATACACCGGTGCGCCGTAAGTTTTTAAAGAGCCCGACTACTGAGGGCAGTTATATCAATGAGTTATGCGAACGTATGGCATTGTCCAAACCGGACATTGCCTTCCAGTTTATACAGAACGGACAGGTCAAATTCCACACATCCGGTAACGGTAATCTGGAAGAATTGGTGTATCGTATTTTCGGAAGAGAAATTGCCAAGGAAATTATTCCGGTTTCCCAGAAAGGTAAGGGGATTTCCATATACGGAGTACTGGGTAAGCCTACGATTGCAAGAGCAAACCGTAATTATGAGAACTATTTTGTAAACGGAAGATATATTAAGAGTAATCTGATTGCCAAAGCAGTGGAAGAAGGCTATTCGGGTCATATGATGCAGCATAAATTCCCGTTTTTTATTCTTAATATTGATGTTTCTCCGGAACTGGTGGATGTGAATGTGCATCCGACCAAAATGGATGTGCGGTTTTCTGACGGCGAATATTTTTATGATTATATAGCAAGTTGCGTCAGTGCCATGCTTAAAATGCAGGAACTGATTCCGCAGATATCTTTGCAGGATAAGATAGAAAAAACGGTTGCCGAAATAAAAGAAAAGGCACCGGAGCCTTTTGAAAAGGCACGAATCGGGAATATAAATGTACGGGAAGAAGCCGGAGTTTATACAACAGAATCCAATCAAAAGCAAGTCGATGATGAGACGGTGAACCCTGCAGTTTTAGGAATTATTAAAGACAGTATCCAGACTTTGAATCCTGTTGTACCATTCAATAATGTAATAAAGGCAGAAAACGTGGTGTATGCTGCTAAACCGGAACAGATTTCCTTATTTGAGACCCCTTTTTTATCAAAAGAAGCAGAGCATGAGTATGAGATTATCGGACAACTTTTTGATACGTATTGGTTGATTACTTTTAACGATAAATTATTAATTATGGACCAGCACGCAGCACATGAAAAAGTAAAATATGAGCGTCTGATAAAACATTTTAAGGAAAAAGAGATTGAAACACAGACATTGAATCCACCGGTAATTGTTTCCCTTTCAACCAAGGAAAGAACCGTAATCTCAGAGTATGAGGATTATTTTAGCGCCCTTGGATTTACGATAGAGGATTTTGGAGGCAATGAAATTGCCCTAAGTTCAGTTCCGCTTGATTTATACGGACAGAATGAAAAAGATATGTTCTTATCTCTCATCAGCGAGTTCTGTGATGATATTCCTAAGGGAAAGAACGAATTGATATATGAGAAGATGGCATCCATGGCCTGTAAGGCTGCCGTAAAAGGTAACATGCGTATGTCTAAAGAAGAAGTAAAAGCATTACTTGCGGAAATGATGGAACTGGACAATCCTTATAATTGTCCGCATGGAAGACCGACCATGATTTCCATGACAAAATATGAATTGGAAAAGAAGTTTAAACGGATTGTATAAGTATGAACAGACCAGTCATGATTATATTAACGGGGCCTACCGCAGTCGGTAAAACCGAATTGTCCATACGGCTTGCCAAAGAAATCGGAGGCGAGATTATCAGTGCGGATTCGATGCAGGTATACCGCGGAATGGATATCGGTACGGCCAAGATTACAAAAGAAGAAATGCAGGGTGTCAGACATCATTTGATTGATTGTTTGAATCCGGATGAAGAGTTTAATGTTGCCGTTTTCCAAGAAATGGCTAAGGAAGCTGCCTTAGATATTATAAGCAGGGGAAAGGTCCCGGTTTTAACGGGAGGGACCGCATTTTATATCCAGGCTCTTTTGTACGGAATTGATTTTAATGAAGAAGAACATGATGATTCCTACCGTAATGCCATGTATGAAATTGGCATCGATGAAGAGGGAAAAAAGAAACTTCATGCCATGCTTTGTGAAGTCGATGCAGAATATGCGGACACGGTTCATTATAACAATATGAAACGGGTTGTCAGAGCATTGGAATATCATCATTTCACGGGAAGAAAGTTTTCGGAGTATAATGAACAGCAGCGATTAAAAAAAGCTGAGTATGATTTTTGTTATTTTGTCCTTAATGATAAACGTGCCCATTTGTATGAGCGCATTAATAAACGTGTGGACATTATGATGGAAAACGGACTTCTTGAAGAAGTGAAAGCACTTAAAGCAAAAGGGTATTCGGATGATCTTGTATCAATGCAGGGTGTCGGATACAAGGAAATTATACTGTATTTGAACGGTGCAATCAGTCTTGAAGAATCGGTTGAATTGATTAAAAAGAATACCCGTCACTTTGCAAAGCGCCAGTTAACATGGTTTCGAAAAGAAGACGATGTTATCTGGGTTGATAAGCAGGGATTTGGTTATGAGGATGAGAAGATTTTGGAGTATATGTATTCTCACATGAAAAGGTTAGGTATTTACAAACTATAAGAGAACTGATAAAAGGAAGATTTATGAATAATATATACAGAACATTGGGAATTGAAGATGCAACACTTGCATTTGGTGAAAACATTCTTTCGGGTTTGCAGGAACGTTTTGAACAGATTGATAAGGTTGCCGAATACAATCAGTTAAAGGTATTGCGTGCGATGCAGGAATGCCATGTCAGTGAGGCGTGTTTGCTTGGTACGACCGGCTATGGTTATAACGATGTCGGTCGTGACACTTTAGAAGAAGTCTATGCCAGACTTTTTAATACGGAGGATGCTTTGGTACGTCCGCAGATTACCTGTGGCACCCACGCACTTGCGCTTGCTCTTATGAGTAATCTGCGTCCGGGAGATGAACTCTTATCCCCTGTCGGCAAGCCGTATGATACTTTGGAAGAAGTAATCGGTATCCGTGACAGCAAAGGCTCTTTAAAAGAATATGGTATTTCTTACGCGCAGGTTGATTTGCTTGCGGACGGAGAAGTTGATTTTGACGGAATAAAAGCTGCTATTAATGAAAAGACCAAGCTTGTAACCATCCAGCGTTCTAAAGGCTATCAGCCAAGAAAGACATTATCTGTTGAACGAATCGGACAGCTGATTTCTTTTATTAAAGGAATTAAGCCGGATGTAATTTGTATGGTGGATAACTGCTACGGTGAGTTTGTAGAAATAATAGAACCGACGGATGTCGGAGCAGATATGATTGTCGGTTCACTGATTAAGAATCCGGGCGGCGGGCTGGCTCCGATTGGCGGTTATATTGCCGGTAAAAAGGAATGCGTGGAAAACGCGGCATACAGACTTACTTCACCGGGACTTGGTAAAGAAGTCGGAGCATCCCTTGGTATATTAAAAGATTTTTATCAGGGATTATTCCTGGCACCAACCGTAACAGCCGGTGCATTAAAGGGCGCTGTATTTGCGGCATCCTGTCTTGAAAAGTTAGGATTTGATGTTGTACCAAACAGCACGGAAAGCCGTCACGATATTATCCAGGCGGTCACATTCGGAAGTGAAGAAGGTGTTATTGCGTTCTGTCAGGGAATTCAGGCGGCAGCACCTGTTGACAGTTTTGTTGTACCGGAACCGTGGGATATGCCGGGATATGATGCCAAGGTAATTATGGCAGCCGGTGCCTTTGTGTCGGGTAGCAGTATTGAACTTAGTGCAGACGGACCTATAAAACCGCCGTATGCTGTTTATTTCCAGGGGGGGCTTACATTCCCGCATGCTAAATTCGGTATTTTAAAGGCTTTACAGAGTCTTAAAAATGCAGGTGTAATTACGACATTTTAATCCCTCTTATCTGTCGAATACAGTCTGTATGACACGAAAAAAAATAACTGGAATCGGTGTACATAAAACCCGAAATATGATAAGATTCTTTTAGTATTTTTTACGGGGAAGAGGAAGATATGAAGAAAAAGAACAACTGGACATGCCTGATTCTTATTCTTGCAGGTATTGTACTCGGAGGATTTATCGGAAGCCTGTTTAACAGCAGCTGGCTTAACTACGGACAGACTTTTGGACTTACCAATCCGGTCACTCTGGACTTGGGTATTTTGATTATTACTTTTGGTCTTACAATTAAGATTACAATATCCAGTATTATCGGTGTTATTATCGGTATCTTAATTTACAGGGCTTTATAGGAATTCTTTGCGGTATGCCTGGAGAGCAGCAGTAAGGAATGATATGACAAACGACAGACAGGAGTTTCCGTACGAGAGATTTGAGCAATACGGTCCGCAGGCACTTACGGACGCGGAACTGGTTGCCATTATAATCCGTACGGGAACGGTGGGTGAAGATGCACTTGCTCTTGCCAAAAAAGTGCTTTCACTGGATACGGAATCCGGACAGGGGATTCTGGCTTTGAATTCGGTTCCGATTGAAGAACTTATTAAGATTAAAGGAATCGGTAAAGTAAAAGCCATACGCCTTAAATGTGTGGCGGAGATATGTGCTAGAATGAAGATGAGGCATCATGAATATACGGTTATGTTTACGGATCCTGCATCCGTTGCAGAGTATTACATGGAAAGACTCAGGCATCTTAAGACAGAGCATGTTTATTTGATTTTGACGGATACAAAGAACCGCTTTTTAAAAGAGATTCTTTTATCCAAGGGTACGGTTAATATGTCACTTATGCCCGTCAGGGAGATTTTTGTAGAGGCACTTAGATATCAGGCGGTTCATATTCTGCTTTTACACAATCATCCGAGCGGGGATTCTGCTCCGAGCAGACAGGACATAGAGATTACCATACAAATTGCGCAAGCAGCCCGATTACTGAATATTCCGTTATTGGACCATATCATAATCGGAGATAATACATTTACAAGTTTAAAAGAAAAAGGTTACCTATAGAAAGGAGCTTAACAAGTGTCTAATAATACTTTTGGAATGGACCTCGGTACCAGCAACATCAAAATTTACAACAAGAACGAGGACAGCTTTTTTATCGAGAAAAATATGATTGCCATAGAGAATAAGAGAAATCTCTTAGCATACGGTGATTCGGCTTTTGATATGTATGAGAAGGCGCCGGCCAATATCCAGACTTCTTATCCGGTATGTAACGGTGTTATTGCTGACATCAAGAATATGGAGACATTGGTTAAATATTTTGTAATGGACCAGTCAAGAGGAAGCATTAAGCCGGCTGATTTTTATGTGGCCGTTCCTACGGATGTAACGGAAGTGGAAAAGAGAGCATTTTATGATCTGGTCAAGGATGCCGGCGTAAAAGCCAAAAAAATTATGGTTGTCGAAAAGGCTGTTGCAGACGGTCTGGGTCTTGGTATCGATGTTAAGAATTCGCAGGGTGTTATGGTGGTAAATGTCGGTTATGCAACAACTGAGATTTCCATTTTGTCTTTGGGCGGTATTGTACTTAGTAAGTTGATTAAAGTGGGCGGCTTTAAGTTTGATGAAGCCATCCGCAATGCCGTACGCCATGAATATAACCTGATTATCGGCGAAAAGAGCGCAGAGAAGATTAAGATTTCTCTCTCTGAGCTGCAGTCAGGCGAGAATTCCACACTGGTTTACGGAAGAGATATTGTTACGGGTCTTCCGATTGAAAAGAACATCCCGATCCAGCTTGTTGATAAGGCTCTTGAGGAGAGTTTTGCATCCATTATTGACTCCGTAAAAGTGATTCTTGAAAGAACTCCGCCGGAACTCGGTGCGGATATTTACCGTAACGGTATTTATTTGACAGGTGGTGCATCACAGGTAAGCCGTTTTGCGTCCCTTCTTCAAAAGGGAACCGGTCTTAAAGTGAATCATACGGATAAACCGCTTGAAAGTGTTGCAATCGGTCTTTCCAAGATTATCAAGGATGATAATTATAAATCACTTGCATATGCAATTGAAGGAATGGGTGGTAAATAAATGAGTCCGGTTTTAAAGAGAAAAAAGGAAAAGTTCAAACTTCCAAGTAAATACCTTCTCTTTATTCTGACACTTCTTTGTGTTGCCATGATGGTATTGTCCTTTACAACCAATATATTGTCTGTACCGTTTAATTATGTCAGCAGTTTTTTTGTGGTACCGTTTGAAAACGGATTGACCAGTGTCGGTACCTATGCACTTACCAAGACACAGCAGTTGCAGGATTTATCAACTGTTCTTATGGAAAATGAGGAGTTAAAGAGTCAGATTAATGATTTGACGAATGAAAATACCAGACTCCAGCAGGACAGATATGAACTGACAAAGCTTAGGGAACTGTATGAATTGGATGCGGAATACGAAGAGTATACCAAAATCGGTGCCCGTGTTATTTCAAGAGATGCCGGCAATTGGTATTCGTCATTTGTTATTGATAAAGGAGAAAATGACGGAATACAGGTTAACTGTAATGTGATTGCCGGAAGCGGGCTTGTCGGAAGAGTTGTGGAAACCGGCCCGAATCATGCGAAGGTTACTTCCATTATTTCGGATGGCATCAATACCAGCGGTATGGTTTTATCAAGCGGTGATAATCTGATTGTCAGCGGTAATTTGCAGACAATGGCAGAGGGAAAGATAGAATACAGCCAGCTTGTGGACAGTAAGAATCGTGTAACCGTGGGTGACAAGGTAGTTACTTCCAACATATCAGACCAATATCTTCCGGGATTATTAATCGGTTATATCAGTTCCATTACTACGGATTCCAATAATCTTACAAAATCAGGATATTTTACGCCGGTTGTGGATTTTGAACATATTAATGAAGTATTGGTTATTAAAGAGTTAAAGCAACAAACAGATTAAACAATTTCAGGATTTTACGATGAAAAAAGCTTTTTTTTCAGGCCTATTTATAGTATGCCTGTATTTATTACAATCTACATTGTTTGCTATGTTCAGTATTGGCGGCATCCGTCCCAATCTTCTGATTATAGCGACTGCATCATTGGGGTTTTTGGGCGGAAAAAGAACCGGTATTTATGCCGGTTTTTTCAGTGGTTTACTTATTGATATTGCTTTCCGTCCCATTTACGGTGTAAATGCGCTTTTATATATGTACATCGGCTACATATGCGGTTTATTTAAAAAAGTGGTGTTTTCCGGCGACATTAAATTGCCTCTTTTATTTATTGCCGGAAGTGATTTTGTATATAATATGGCTTTTTACTTCTTTTATTTCTTTTTCAGAGGCAGATTTGAGATTTCTTATTATTTCATGAAGATAATTTTGCCGGAAATGGTTTATACAACCATAATGGCATGTATTATATATCCGCTGATTCATTTTGTCATGAAACGGATTGAATTACCGGAGAAAAAAGGAGAGCAGACGATTGTTTAAACGGGTAAAAGATAATTACATGAATTCGGCAAACGGAAGAATTCTGGTCGTTCTTTTAGTCATCACAATCTTATCGGCCATCTTGGTGGGGCGTTTGTTCTTTTTACAGATTATTAATGGGGAAGAAACGCTGGAAGCTTTTACATTAAAGATTCAAAAAGAAAGAACGATTAACAGTACCAGAGGTAAAATCTACGACTGTAACGGTGTTTTGCTTGCCTATAATGAACTGGCATACAATGTTACAATTGAGGATATTTACGAATCCGGATCAGATAAGAACAGGAATATTAACGAAACCCTGTTAAAGGTTATTGCCATCATCGAAAAGAATAACGACAAAATCATTAATGATTTTAATATTATCCTGGATGAGGACGGAGAATTTGCTTTCACGGTAGAGGGAACGCAGCTGAAACGTTTTCTTGCCGATATATACGGACGTTCCAAGATATCCCAGTTAAAATACGAGGAAGAAACGGCAACGCCGGATATGGTTATGGAATATTTGTGCGGATACGGCAAATATGGTATCGGATATTCGCCGGATCCGGAGAACCCAAGGGATTCCTTTATTGTATTTGAAGGGTATACCAAGGAAGAACAGTTAAAACTTGTTACCATCCGCTATGCAATGAGTCTTAACAGTTACCAGAAATATATTCCTACAGTTATTGCAACTGATGTTAATGAAAAGACGGTTGCAAGCATCATGGAAAACAGTACGGAGTTTTTGGGCGTGACCATCGCAGAGGATAATATCCGTAAATATGTGGACAGTAAATATTTTTCACAGATTCTTGGATATACCGGTAAGATTTCGGAAGAAGAATATCTCGCGCTTAATGACGCAGAAATAACACCGGAAAATGAACGTACTACAAGAAAAAGAGATGATTATTCGTTGACCGACATGGTCGGCAAAGCCGGAATTGAACAGACAATGGAAACATACCTGCAGGGTGTTAAAGGTTCTGAGACGGTTTATGTTAATAACCTCGGTAAAGTAATTGAGACCAAAAATTATGTAGAACCGATTGCCGGCAATGATTTATATCTGACGATAGACCATGATTTGCAGGTTGCAACATATAATATTCTGGAACAGAAACTGGCAGGTATTTTACTGAGTAAGATTATTAATGTCAAAAATTATAATCCTCCCGAAAATATTAATACCAGTAAATTAATGATTCCGATTGATGATGTATACTTTGCATTGTTTAATAATAATGTTATCGATATCCATCATTTTGATAATAAAGATTCCGGAGAGAATGAAATAACCATTCAGGAGGCGTTTTTAGAAAAGCAGGCGGAAGTTTTTGAGAAATTAAAAGTTGAACTTACGGAAAAAAGAACTCCGTATAAAAAACTATCCGAAGAGTATCAGGTATATCAGAGTTATATTGTATCCATGCTTTTAAGCGAGGGTATTATTTCTGACAGTAAGATTGATAAAGAAGATGAGACATACCTGGCATGGAAAGTAGATGAGACTATCAGTCTCGGCGAGTATTTGGATTACTGTATAGCCAAAAACTGGATTGATGTTACACGAATCGAATTGCATTCCGAGTACTCGGATTCAACAGAGATTTTTAATCAGTTATCCAAAGATATTATCGCTTTATTAACCGATAATACGGAATTTTCCAAGAAAATGTACCGTTATATGATTGAAGACAATGATATCAGCGGTAAACAGATATGTTCTGTATTGTTGGAGCAGAATGCAGTTTCCATTACGGAACAGGAAGAAGAACGCTTTGTAACAGGCAAAATCTCAGCGTTTAATTTTATTTTGTTCCTGATAGAGAATTTATATATTACACCTGCCCAATTGGCGTTGGATCCGTATTCGGCATCCGTTGTTATTACGAATGTTGAAGGTGAAGTACTCGCACTGGTTACGTATCCAAGTTATGATAACAATAAATTGGCTAACAGTATTGATGCGGAGTATTATGCGTCGCTTAGAAGTGATTTATCCAATCCGCTTTGGAATTATGCTACGCAGCAAAAGACAGCCCCCGGTTCGACATTTAAAATGGTTTCATCAACTGCCGCACTTTGTGAAAATGTTGTTGATATACACAGTAAAATTAAATGTACTGGTGTTTTTGACCGTTTTACCAATGAACAGTATCGTTGCTGGGTACATCCCGGAGCGCATGGTTCGTTAAATGTTACAGGCGGTATTGAGAATTCCTGCAATGCATTCTTTTATGAAGTTGGATACCAGTTAAGTCAGGACGAGACAGGTTCATACGATGCACAGTTGGGATTGGATAATTTGTTTAAATACGCGGATATGTTTGGGTTATCCGACAAATCCGGTATTGAAATTGAAGAATCCATGCCGGAAGTTTCGGATGAATATCCGGTTTTATCCGCCATCGGACAGGGTACCAATAACTATACAACTGCCGGACTGGCCAGATACGTTACTACAGTTGCTAATAACGGTACCTGTTATGATTTAACATTGCTAGATAAAGTAACCGATGCAAACGGTAACCTGATTATGGATTATTCACCTACAATACGTAATATTGTTGAACTTCCGACAAATTATTGGAATGCAATCCATACAGGTATGAAACGTGTTGTTGAAAAGAAAGCATATTATAGTGATTTGGGAGTTGTTGTCGCCGGCAAAACAGGTACAGCCGAAGAAAGCAGAAACCGTGCGAACCACGCTCTGTTTGTGAGTTATGCACCTTATGAGAATCCGGAGATAACCGTTTCCACGCGTATTGCATTTGGTTATACCTCGGAATATGCAGCCAATTTAACACGCGATATTTATAAATATTACTTTGGACTTGCAGAAGAGGATGATATTCTTACGGGAACAGCAGCGATTCCTGATGCCGAAGTAACAACGGCGGATTAAGCCATTAACCTTCAGATACAGAAAGGTGACAATTCATGAAAAATTTAATTGTAATGAAAAGTTTTCAAAACGGAATATCCATTTATATGGATGCGGAAGCCGATTTTGCGGATATTCTTGCAGAAACAGCGGATAAATTCCGTAGTGCCAGAGCTTTTTTTAAAGATGTAAAAGTGGCTTTGTCCCTGGAAGGGCGATATCTTTCTTCCGAAGAAGAAAAAGCAATGATTGAAACAATTACCGATAATTCCGATGTACAGATAATCTGTCTTGTTGGGAAAAATGAAGAATCAAACAAAGGAATTATCAAAGCGCTGAAACGGGTTGAAACCGAAAAAGAAGAATATAACGGCCGTTTTCATAAAGGTTCGCTAAAAGCGGGACAAACTCTTGAAACAGAGGGAAGCGTCGTTATCATCGGCAATGTCGAAAAGGATGCCACAGTCGTTGCATCCAAAGATATTGTTATTGTAGGAAGTCTTTTTGGTGAAGCATATGCCGGTGCTGCCGGTGATGATTCGCACTTCATTGTTGCACTCAAATTTGAGCCTCAGAGTTGTAAGATTGGGGATGTTTATTACAACGGTGCAAAAGAAAAAAGCGGATTGTTTGCCAATAAGAATAAATTTACACCACAGATAGCGTTCGTTAAGAATAATGAAATACAGGTAGATAACATTACAAAAGAATTGCCGGTTAATTATTCTTTATAATGAGTTTTCCGGATAACGAAAATTATTGTAGCAAGGAGAGTAAGATGTGTGAAGTAATTGTCGTTACAAGTGGAAAAGGCGGTGTGGGTAAGACCACCACAACCGCAAACGTAGGAAGTGGTCTTGCGCAGTCAGGAGCCAAGGTGTTGTTAATTGATACCGATATCGGTCTGCGCAATCTGGATGTGGTAATGGGACTTGAGAACCGCATTGTTTACAATCTGGTTGATGTAATTGAAGGCAACTGTCGTATTAAGCAGGCATTAATCAGGGACAAGCGATATCCCAATCTTTATTTATTGCCATGTGCCCAGACAAAAGATAAAACAGCAGTAAATGAGAATCAGATGCGACGCCTGATTGACCAGGTGAGAGATGAATTCGATTACATATTGCTGGATTCTCCTGCCGGAATTGAGCAGGGATTTAAAAATGCCATAGCCGGTGCAAACAGGGCTTTGGTTGTTACAACACCAGAAGTTTCCGCCATTAGGGACGCGGACCGTATTGTCGGTCTTTTGGAAGCCAATGAGTTTACAAAGATTGATTTGGTGATTAACCGCATCCGATACGATCTTGTAAGACGTGGGGATATGATGACGGCTGAGGATGTTGTGGATATTTTATCCATTCCGCTTATTGGTGTTGTACCCGATGATGAAAATGTAGTAATAGCAACCAACAGAGGGGAGCCTCTTGTCGGTTCACAGACTCTTGCCGGACGTGCTTACAGGAATATCTGTTATCGTGTTATGGGTAAACAGATTCCGATGGAAAACGGCAGACCTGCATCTATTTTGACTAAAATAAGCAGCATGATTCATAAGAGCAGGGAGGGGTCAACATGTTAAATTTTTTTGTGAGAAAATCATCAAGACAGACGGCCAAGGACAGACTGAAGATATTGCTGATTTCAGACCGTGTCAGCTGTTCGCCGCAGATGCTTGAACTGATTAAACAGGATATTGCGAAAGTAATATCCAAATACATGAAAATAGATACAGACAGTATGGAGATAGAGATTAACAATACTTCCGTAAAAGGAAAATTGGTAAAGCCTTCTTTATATGCAAATATTCCCATACTGGATATGAAGAACGGATAGGTAATATGTTCAGACAATACAGGTTTCGGAATTACAATTTCAGATTGGTTATTTTTGTAATTGCACTTGGGTTAATCGGATATCTTGCAGTAGGAAGTGCACAGGAATCCCTCAGGCAAAGGCAGATGTTTGGTATAGTGCTCGGGATTGGGCTTATGTTATTTCTGTCGTTTGCAGATTATTCCGTATATCGTTATATGTATTGGATTTTCTATGTTTTCAATATTGTTTTGCTTGCACTTGTATTATCGCCGCTTGGAGTAGAAGTTAACGGTTCCAAGCGTTGGATTAATATCGGTTTCCAGTTTCAGCCATCCGAACTGGCCAAAATTTTATTGATTTTATTCTTTGCACAGTTTATTATGAAATATAAGGATAAAATCAATTCACCGAGGATATTGGTAACCCTTGTTTTGCTGCTTGCCGTACCACTTTATCTGGTTTATAAAGAGCCGGATTTGTCGACAAGTATTATGATAATTGTTACATTCTGTGTTATGGTTTTTGTCGGCGGTTTAAGCTATAAAATCGTGTTTGCCCTGCTTGCAGTATTAATTCCTGCAGTAGTTGCTTTTTTTGCCATTATATTAAAGCCGGATGCAGAGGAGACGATTCTTCACGGATATCAGGTTACCCGTATTCTTGCCTGGTTGGAACCGGAGAAATATGCAGATTCTACGGCATATCAGCAGTTGAATTCCATTACGGCTATCGGGTCCGGACAGTTGTTCGGTAAAGGTCTTGATAACAATGTTATCGCATCGGTTAAGAACGGTAATTTTATTTCCGAACCACAGACAGACTTTATTTTTGCAATTGTCGGTGAGGAACTTGGATTTGTCGGAAGCGCCGGAGTTGTAATTCTTGTCTTGCTTATTGTATGGGAATGTCTTTTGATTGCACGTAATGCCAAGGATTTGGCAGGGAGCCTGATTGCTTCCGGGGTAGCGGGTCTCATTGGTTTACAGGCATTTTTGAATATTGCCGTTGCAACAGGGCTTGCGCCCAATACCGGTATTCCTTTACCTTTTGTCAGTTACGGATTGACTTCACTTGTCAGTTTGTTTGGTGCAATCGGTATTGTTATAAATATTGGATTACAGTCTAAAAAGCACTAATTTTGTAGAAAAGAGGAACATAGATGAACATTGCATTAATTGCTCATGATTCTAAGAAAAAACTGATGCAGAATTTTTGTATTGCATACAGAGGAATATTAAGTAAAAATTCTTTATATGCAACAGGAACTACCGGAAGATTGATAGAAGAAGTTACCAATTTATCCGTTCATAAATATCTTGCCGGACACCTTGGCGGAGAACAGCAGATAGGTGCGTCCATTGAGCATAATGAGGTTGACCTTGTTATCTTTTTGCGTGAGCCGTTGAGTCCAAAGATGCATGAGCCGGATGTTAATAATATAGTCAGATTATGTGATATACATAATATTCCCCTGGCAACCAATCTTGCAACTGCGGAACTGTTGATTAAGTCATTGGATAGAGGAGATTTAGAGTGGCGTGAAATGTATAAGTAAGCGTTTGACCTTTTGTATTATTGGTTCCATGCTCCTTATTTCATTATCCGGATGCGGCAAAAAAGAACTCCCTTTGCCATACGAAAGAACGGCAGGGATTCCCAATGCAAGCATGTCAGACCAGAGAACGGATACATTCGCTTCCGATATTTGTGTTGTAAACGGCAACATTACGGAAGGAACTGACGTATCCATTGAAGCACAATCGGCAGCCGGATTGTTTGATGTCAATAAGAACGAAGTGATTTATGCCAAGAATATTCATGAAAGGCTGAATCCGGCCAGTTTGACCAAGATTATGACGGCACTTGTTGCTATCAAATACGGAAATACGGAAGATACCATCGTTTGTACGAGGAATGTCAAAATTGAAGAATCCGGAGCAACGGTTTGCGGTCTTAAAGAGGGGGATACCCTTACTCTTAACCAGGCGCTTCATGCCTTGCTCATCACATCGGCCAATGATGCGGCAATTGCCATTGCAGAGCATATCGGTGGCAGTGTTGAAGAGTTTTGTAATATGATGAATGAAGAAGCGCTTGCGATCGGAGCTACCAATAGTCATTTTATGAATCCGCATGGATTAACGGAGAATGAACATTATGTTACGGCATATGATATGTATCTGATGATGAACAGTGCCATGCAATACGAATTGTTTAATCAGATCATTCATATGAATGAGTATTCGACGGTATATTACAGTGCTGACGGTGATGAAAAGGAAATGGAATTCAAATCTACCAATTTATTCTTTAGGGATGAATTTTCAACACCGGATAAGATTACTATGATCGGAGGCAAAACGGGAACTACCAATGCGGCAGGTAATTGTCTGATTCTTCTGACGAAGGATACTGCAGGCAATCCGTATATATCCGTTTTGTTAAAAGTAAGTGATCGTGGACTGATGTATGAAGAAATGACGGATTTGTTATCAGAGATAAATAATTAGTTGTTTTTTCTGCTCTGATAGCCTATAATATCAATAAGGTATTTAATACGTACAATGTATTCCAAAATATACTTCAGGAGGTTTTCTGCACATGGTAGAGTTAATTGTAGGTAAAGAAGGTAAAGGTAAGACAAAACAGTTACTGGAGCGTGTTAATTCAGAGATTAAGACCGCATCCGGCAATATCGTTTTCATCGACAGAAACGATAAACATATGTTTGAATTGAATAATAAGGTTCGTCTCGTTAATGTAGCAGAGTACGATTTTACAAATAGTTCTGAATTTTTAGGTTTCGTATGCGGTATCCTTTCACAGGATCATGATATTGAACAGATGTACATAGACGCCGTATTAAAGGTTGCTAAGACAGATAAGTCTGAATTGGCGGCAGTTGTTAAGAGATTGGATTTAATCGGTAAGAAATTTAATGTGAAATTTACAGCAAGTGTAACATTGGATGCTTCTGATATAGCTGAAGAGATTCGTGAATATATTGCAGTAGAGCTTTAATATGTAACAGAAAGCCTCGGATTAATCTCCGGGGCTTTTTTCAAGCGGAGGAGTAGTAGTGGCAACCGGTAATGGGAATGTTCGCGCCTATAAAAAACCAATAAATCTGAATATCGGAATGATTTTTTTTGCTGTAATCCTTCTGTATGTCATTATTTGTGTATGTATTTATTTTAACAAGAAGCAGATATACGGATACGAGGTAAAGACCGGTTCGTTATCGGAGACGAATGTATACGAAGCCATTGCACTTCGTGAAGAAACGGTGATTAACAGTTCGACGGCAGGATATATCAATTATTTTGCCAAAGAAGGAGAACGTATCGGTGCGTACCAGCTCGTTTGTACAGTGGACGAATCCGGCCAGATTTTGGAATTAGTTGATAATGTTGATAATTCGGAAGTGCTTTTAAGTGAAAAAGATCTTTTGGAAATCCGTGGACAGGTTGCGGATTTTGCAGGTTCTTTCAATAAGAATCATTTTTCTACGGCCTATGATTTCAAATTTAATATTGATGGCAGTGTTCTTAAATTTGCCAACAGTAATCTTTTGAACAATATCAGCAGCCTGTATGGTTCATCAATCGGTAATTCCATTAATATCTGTAATTCACCGGAATCAGGCATAGTGGTATATTCGGTTGATGGTTATGAAGGCAGGAAGCCATCCGAGATATCAAAGGAATGGTTTGAAAAAGAGAATTATGAAAAGGTCCAGTTGATTAATAATGATATTGTTGAGAATGGAGATCCCATTTTTAAACTTGCAACGGATGAACACTGGAGTCTTTTGTTTCCTTTGGAAAAAAGCCGTGCGGACGAACTTTTGGAAGAGGAATATGTTAAGGTCCGTTTTTTGAAGAACCAGAATGAATCATGGGGAAAAGTCAGTGTGATTACCGGCACGGACAATGAAACCTATGTACAATTGACATTTACCAATTCCATGATAACTTTTGCTACGGACAGGTATGTGGATATTGAATTGATTCTGGATGTGGAATCAGGACTTAAAGTTCCGAATTCTGCCATTGTAGAAAAAGAGTTTTTCCTGATCCCGGCTTCTTTTGTGGAAAAGGGCGGTAAGAATGCCAATATGGGCGTTCTTAGGGAAACTTATAATGAAGACGGTTCGGTTATCCCTGAATTTATTGAGGTTAATATCTATAACGAAGAAAATGAAGAGTATTACATAGATGATTCCGTTCTTCGTGCAGGGGATAATTTACTGCGGACCGATTCCAATGAAAGACATACGGTTTCCAAGTCGGGTACACTTGTAGGTGTGTATAATATTAATAAGGGATATGCGGATTTTAAGCAGATTCAGATTTTGAACCAGAATGATGAATACTCTATTATTAAGTCCAATACCAAGTATGGTTTAATAGCATATGACCATATTGTTCTGGATGCTGAAAGTGTTAATGAAGATGAGTTCATCTATGATTAGTGACTGAATTGGTCAATGAGATTTGAGGTTATTTTATGGTTGGTGATAATTACAGACAGGTACTTTCTGAAGTGAAGGAGAGTGCCGTACACAGTAATCGTAAAGAAGATGATGTAACATTAATTGCAGTCAGTAAGACTAAGCCTGTTGAACTTTTGCAGGAAGTATATGATGCCGGTGCACGGGATTTTGGTGAGAATAAAGTCCAGGAGATTATAGCCAAATATGATAAGCTGCCATCGGATATCAGATGGCATATGATTGGCCATTTACAGACTAACAAAGTGAAATATATAGCTGATAAAGTATATATGATTCATTCCGTGGATTCGGTTAAGCTTGCGGAAGTTATCAGTAAGGAAGCTCTCAAAGCGGGGCGTGTCATTCCTGTTTTGATTGAAGTCAATGTTGCAGCTGAAGAAAGTAAGTTCGGTATTTCGGTTGAGGAATGTGAGAATTTCATTCGTTCCATTCATCATTTACCGGGAATCAGCATTAAAGGCCTTATGACTATTGCTCCTTTTGTAGAAGACGGGGAACAAAACAGGGAACATTTTAAATCATTAAAGCAATTATCTGTTGACATAATGCAAAAAAACATTGATAATGTATCTATGGATTTTTTGTCTATGGGTATGTCGGGTGATTATCGGACAGCCATAGAAGAAGGGGCCGATTTAGTACGTGTTGGAACCAGAATATTCGGTGAAAGAGAATATATGATTACAACATAAGAAGTAAGGAGTGAGAAGTATTATGGGACTTATGGACTCATTTATCAGTGCAATGAAGATTTCCGAAGGAAATGATGATGATATGTTTGAAGATGATGACGAATATCTTGATGATGAAGATATCGCCACAGAAAGAGTTGTTTCCGTTTCCAAAACAGAAACTGTAAATGAACCGAAGAGACAGCCGGTAAGCCGAATTACCCCTGTCAGACAGCAAAAGAAAGTAATAGGTTCCGGAATGGAAGTATGTGTAATTAAACCGAATTCAGTTGAAGATGCAAGAGAGATTACCGAGACTTTATTAGCGAATCGCACTGTAGTACTTAACATGGAAGGTCTTGATGTGGATATTGCGCAGAGAATTATTGATTTTACATCCGGTTCCTGCTATGCAATCAGCGGTAATCTTCAGAAGATTTCACACTACATATTTATTATTACACCGGCGAGCGTGGATATTTCGGGAGATTTCCAGGAGATTCTAAGCGGTTCGTTTGACGTTCCATCTTTATAAATTAATTGCAACGTTTAACCCTGCGAACCCGCAGGGTTTTCTTTTTGAAAGGATATACTATGAACGAGAGATTGGAAGTAATTGTAAAAAATGGCATTAATTACGATATTGTCTATGATTTTGGTTTTGATGCATTAAAGGATGAATTAATCAGACTTGAACTTACAGACAGAAAAGCCTGTATTGTAACAGACAGTATTGTTGAACCGCTTTATGCCGCAGAACTTACAAAAGTACTTGAGGAAGCAGGCAATAAGGTGTCTTTATTTGTGTTCCAAAGTGGTGAAGAGAGGAAAAATCTGGATACCATCCAGGATTTATTTGAAAAACTGATTCAGGAACATTTTGAACGCAGGGATTTTCTTGTTGCATTAGGCGGCGGTGTTACGGGTGATATGACCGGATTTGCTGCGGCATCTTATCTGCGTGGTATTGATTTTATTCAGGTGCCTACGACCCTGTTGTCCATGGTAGACAGCAGTGTTGGCGGAAAAACGGGTGTAGATTTCAGACAGTATAAGAATATGGTCGGCGCATTTTATATGCCTAAGCTGGTATATATGAACCTTAATGTATTGTCAACACTTGATGAGCGCCAGTTCTTTTCCGGTTTTGCAGAGGCTATGAAATCGGCATTGATAAAAGATGCAAGATTTTATGAATGGCAGATTGATAATATTTATGAAATCTGTGACAGAGAACCGGAAGTCTTAAGGGAATTGGTATACAGAAGTTGTGATATCAAGCGCTTTATTGTGGAAAAAGACCCGACCGAGCAGGGGGACCGGGCACTTCTTAATTTGGGACATACAATCGGACATGCTATCGAAAAATATAAGAATTTCAATATGACACATGGAGAATGTGTGGCTCTCGGCTGTATTGCGGCGGCATATATTTCTTGGAAAAGGGAAATGCTTTCCATGGAAGAATATTACGAAATCAGGGATATGTTTGTACCGTTTAATTTACCAATCAGCATTGATGATGTGGATATTGAAGAAGTACTGAATTTGACCAAATCCGATAAGAAGATGGAGAATAATCAGATTAAATTCGTATTACTTAAAAAAATCGGAAAAGCGGTTATTGACAGAACGGTAACCGATGATGAAATCCGTGCGGCATTAAAGGAGATTGTATACGTTGAAGACTTCGAGTAAATCAAAAGTTTTAGGGCTCTTTTTGGATATTTTGTTTTTTATTTTACTGGTTATTTTGGATCAAATAACAAAGAATCTGGCAGTGGTATATTTAAAAGACAAACCGGCATATGTTATATGGGACGGAGTATTTGAACTTCATTACCTGGAGAACTCCGGTGCGGCTTTTGGCATGCTGCAGAACCAGAAAATATTGTTTGTTTCCATTGCGGCCGTAATTCTTGTGATTATAGGATATGTACTTGTTAAATTGCCGCGTAACAGACATTTTGTTTTTTTGGAAGCCCTACTTGTATTAATTGCTTCCGGTGCGGTTGGTAATATGATTGACCGTGTACAGTTTAACTATGTTGTGGATTTCTTTTATTTCAAATTAATTGATTTCCCGATATTTAATGTGGCGGATATTTATGTATCGGTATCCTGTGTATTGCTTGCAATACTGGTATTGTTTTTCTACAAAGATGAAGATTTTGATTTCCTCGGGAAAAAGAAGGAGTAATTTGTGCAGGAATTTCATTTTCTGATAACGGAAGAATGTGAAAACGAGCGTCTTGATAAGGCTTTAAGTGAACTTACGGACGATACGGTGTCGCGTTCGTATTTACAGAAATTAATAAAAGACAATCTGATATTTGTAAATGATAAGCCGCAGAAGGCAAGTTATAAGCTTAAGGTAGATGATTATGTTTCGTTTGTAATTCCGGATCATGCAGAACCTGATATTATACCGGAAAAGATGGATTTGGATATTTTGTATGAAGACGAAGATGTAATCGTTGTGAATAAGCCGAAAGGAATGGTCGTTCATCCCGCGGCGGGACATTTTGAACATACTTTGGTAAACGGATTGATGTATCATTGTAAGGATTCATTATCAGGGATAAACGGTGTATTGCGTCCCGGTATTGTACATAGAATTGATAAAGATACGACCGGCTCAATTATTGCCTGCAAAAATGATATGGCTCATAAAGAAATTGCGGCGCAGTTAAAAGAGCATTCCATTGTCAGAAAATACCGTGCCATATGTGCCGGAGTGATAAAAGAGGACGATGGTACTGTTAATGCACCCATAGGGCGCGATGAAAAGGACCGCAAGAAAATGTCTGTAAATCCTAAAAACGGTAAAGAGGCTATTACACATTATCATGTTTTGGAGCGTTTTAAGGATTATACATATATTGAGTGTGTTCTCGAGACGGGAAGGACTCATCAGATTCGTGTTCATATGGCAAGTATCGGGCATCCGCTACTTGGTGATGAGGTATATTCTTCCAGAAAATGGCCGTATAAATTAGTTGGGCAGACATTGCATGCCTATATTCTTGGGTTTAAACATCCGCGAAACAGTCATTATATTGAAACAGTTGCACCTTTACCGGAATATTTTGTGTTGTTATTGGATAAATTACGCAAAATGTGACATTTTAAACTGTTTTTTTTATTGTTTTTTAACATACTTTATGATAATATTAGTTTAATGTTATTGTGTCGGATTTTGGCGCATTAACGTGATAAGATAGGATAAGATTTATGGATAATTTTAATGACAATGCAGAAGTGAACATTCCGGACATGTCACGGACTGAGAAGTATCTTGACAGACTTCTGGCACGTTATTCCGGAACATTTGATATTTATGTTCCATATACAATCGGTGGTGTTGAGTTTCCTGCGTACGGTTATTTCTTCAGCCATGTAGAGAAATTTGTACTTACCCGTAATACCAATATGTGGTCATCAGACAGTTATGAGCATATATTCTTCCTTCCCAAGGATATGATTACTGTAGAAGATGTGGCTAAGATGAAGCAGATAATGCTTGATTATGTCGAACCTCAATTGGTTCGCAAGGGACAGGAACTTCCGGATCAGAATCATATGTACAGTTATATGTCGGTAATATTGATATCGGATAAGGCACCTGATAAATCGGTTATTAAGGCTATTAAGAGACTTAGTTTTGATAAGGGTTATCAGATGAATATGAGAGGATATTCCCAGATTCAGATTTGTCTCGTTTCATTGGAAGATGAGAAAGTATATCATAACTTTGCATCCTCTAAGAAAAAGAAAATTCTCAAAGGTATTTTTAAGGAAGTACGAGAGGGTAAGATTGGTTTTAGAGCATTATGTGACAAACAAGGAATAGAACCTTTTAGACAGGATGCACCAATCGTTTAATACTAAAGAGCGGATTATTCCGTTGCAGTACCAAAGCTGCTTATAATCAGGGAGACCTGTTATTATAAGAAATCTCACATTATACAAAAAAATAGGAGGGATTAATTGTGAGCGCAATCGTATTAATCTTACTTGCTATCGTTATTTTCGTAGCTGCTT